>CAKQCV010000101.1 GCA_934217675.1 uncultured Prevotella sp.
GTCGTAATTGTCGTGCCAACTCGTCGGCAGCACCCAGGTTCACGTCAAGAGCATTAGCCTCCTGTCCGTTCGACCGTGTGCGGTTTCCGCTGTTAACGTCAACCACGTGTAGAGCTTCAGTATGTTCGATAATAAGATAAGCCCCATGCTTATAGTTTACAATTTTTCCGAAGCTCGACTTGATTTGTTTCGTTACGTCAAAGTTGTCGAAAATAGGTACAGTACCGGTATAAAGCTTCACGATGTTTGCCTTTTCCGGTGCGATAAGTGTAACATAATGTTTAACCTCTTTGAAAACCTCCTCGTCGTTCACATAAATATTTTCGTAAGATGGATTAAAGAGGTCGCGTAGCATAGCAACAACTCTGCTTGTCTCTTCATACACGAGCTGCGGCCTTTTCTGTGTCTTTTGCACTTTTTCGATAGCGTCCTCCCAACGCTTCATAAGAATTTTCAGCTCAGTGTCGAGTTCTGCCACACGCTTGCCCTCAGCCACGGTGCGCACGATAACGCCAACGTTTTTAGGCTTAATGCTGTGTATCAGTTGTTTTAGTCTTGCCCGCTCTTCACCACTTTTGATTTTTGAAGATACCGAAACTTTATCATCAAATGGGATTAACACAAGGTAACGTCCGGCAAAGCTCAACTCTCCCGTCAATCGTGGTCCCTTGGTCGAAATAGGTTCTTTAACGATTTGCACCAGCACTTCTTGTCCTTGTTGCAGCTCGTTCTGCACGGAGCCGTCTTTTTTCAAGTCCGGCAGCCTCATTGCTTTTGAGAAAGGATAAAGTTTCTTTCTGTCGCTTTGTACCTGTTTTATATACTTTTCATAGGAGTTGAACTGACTCCCCAGGTCAAGATAATGTAGAAAGGCATCGCGTTCATAGCCCACGTCAACGAAGCTTGCATTCAAGCCTGGCATAAGTTTCTTTACTTTTGCCACATAAATGTTTCCAACAGAGAATGAAGCCGAGCGTGGCTCGTTCTGATATTCCACCAGGTTTTTGTCTTCCAGCAGAGCGATTGATATTTCATTCTGTTGAACGTCGATTACTAATTCGCTTGTCATGTCTTAATTACAAAACTTGATTTTAGTTCTAATGGAAATTTAGCAATGCAAATGATGCAGTAAGAGATTTACCAATCATTGTATTGTTGTTTTTCCTTAATAAAATAAGGGCATGTCAACAAATACGCGTTCTTCATAAGATGCTGCATTGATTGACATGCCCAGTCCGAAAAGACTTTTCCGAGCACTAACTCTGCAGTTAGTTTTTATTTGCTCTTATGTCTGTTCTTTCTTAATCTTTTCTTACGCTTGTGAGTAGCCATCTTGTGGCCCTTTTTCTTTTTACCGCTTGGCATAATTTTATGATTTTAAATTGTTTGAATATAATGTTATTGAAATTTCTTGTTCTTTTGTCCTCTTAATCCTCACTCTCGTCAACTTCCTCGCCTTTCATCTTGCTAACGAAGCTCTTTGCAGGTTTGAAACTTGGAAAATCGTGTGCTGCAATAACAATGGTTGTATTCTTTGAAATGTTTCTTGCTGTTTTCTCGGCACGATGCTTGATTATAAAGCTACCGAAGCCACGCAGGTAAACATTTTCTTTCTTTTCCAACAAGCTTTTTTTAACAGCTTCCATGAATGCTTCCACTGACATTGTAACGTCCTTGCGGGCAACTCCAGTTGAGTTTACGATTTCGTCGATTATATCTGCTTTTGTCATTTCTTATATTATATTATTATATGTATGATGCAATCTTTTCTTTTAAAGGCTTGCAAATATACGAGTTTTTGGCGTTATACGGAAATATATTTCGCTTTTTTTGCATATTTAGGGCGATAAATCTTTCAGAAGTGGTTTATTTTCACCACTTTATGATTTACTGCTATATAAATCTGATTGTATTGTCACATTTTTTATGCACTAAAAAAGTATGCTCCTTTATCGGGCATTCACCGTCATCAAAGAGCATACTCTTTGCCAAAATATAAGGTAGTCTTATTCTTTTTTATTCGTTTAATGCCTTGAGCATCTCGGCTACCTCTTCGTTGATTTTCTTTGCGAAGTCTTCCTTGCTCATAACGCCCTGGTCGCCACCGCCTTGCTTGCGCACAGCAACAGTTCCGTCTGCTTGCTCTTTTTCGCCAACGACAAGCATATAAGGAATACGCTTCATTTCGTTGTCGCGAATCTTTCTTCCTATCTTCTCGTTGCGGTCATCGATCTTGGCACGTACACCCTTGCCGTCGAAATATTTGGCAAGCTGCTGTGCGTATTCGTTGTATTTCTCGGAAATTGGCAAAATTGCAACCTGGTCTGGTGTAAGCCACAATGGGAAGTGACCTGCTGTATGCTCAATCAGAACGGCTGTGAATCGTTCCAAAGAACCGAATGGTGCGCGGTGAATCATTACTGGAGTTTTCTTAGTGTTGTCCTCGGCTGTATATTCCAGTTTAAAACGTTCAGGCAAGTTGTAGTCAACCTGAATTGTTCCGAGCTGCCAACGGCGACCGATAGCATCTTTTACCATGAAGTCGAGTTTTGGTCCGTAGAATGCAGCCTCGCCCTCTTCTTCGCGACAGTTGAGACCCTTCTCCTTGCAAGCCTCGCGGATAGCGTTCTGGCTCTCTTCCCAAATCTCGTCGCTACCGATATATTTCTCTGTGTCTTTAGGGTCACGAAGAGAAATCTGTGCCTCGTAGTTGTTGAATCCGAAGATTTTGAACACTTTGAGGATTACATCGATAACATTCTCAAACTCAGCCTTTACCTGATCCTGACGAACAAAGATATGTGCATCGTCTTGGGTGAATGTGCGCACACGGGTCAATCCGTGGAGCTCACCGCTCTTCTCGTAGCGGAATACCGTTCCGAACTCAGCAATGCGCAATGGCAGATCCTTGTATGAACGTGGTTTGCGTGCATAAATCTCGCAGTGGTGCGGACAGTTCATAGGCTTTAGCATATATTCCTCGTCCTCCTCAGGTGTGTGGATAGGCTGGAAAGCGTCTTTGCCATAGTGAGCATAGTGACCGGAAGTTACATATAGGCTCTTTCCACCAATACCTGGAGTTATAACCTCCTGATAGTTGTATGGCTTCAGCAAGCTGCGCAACAATTCTTGCAAACGCAGGCGTAGCTGTGTACCTTTTGGCAGCCAAATTGGTAGACCTTTGCCCACACGCTCTGAGAACATAAAGAGTTCCATCTCCTTGCCAATCTTGCGGTGGTCGCGTTTCTTTGCCTCTTCAAGCATTGTGAGGTACTCGTCGAGCATCTTCTTCTTTGGGAAAGTGATACCGTAGATACGAGTCATCTGCTCACGTTTTGCATCGCCACGCCAGAAAGCTCCGGCAACGCTTGTTATTTTTATAGCTTTGATGGCTCCGGTACTTACGAGGTGTGGACCCTTACATAGATCGGTGAATGATCCCTGTGTGTAGGTTGTGATAGTGCCGTCTTCAAGGTCCTGTTCAATATGTTCGCATTTGTACTCCTGACCGTCAGCCTTGAACTCTTTCAGAGCGTCAGCTTTTGAGACTTCCTTACGAACGAGAGCCTCGTCTTTCGACGCAAGTTCCTTCATTTTCTTCTCAATCTTCTCGAAATCGCTCTCCTTGATAATTGTGCCATCTTTTGGCATAACGTCATAGAAGAAGCCGTTTTCTACAGCCGGACCGAATCCGAACTGAATGCCAGGGTACAACTCCTGGAGAGCCTCTGCCAGCAAATGGGCTGATGTGTGCCAGAAGGCATGTTTTCCCTCTTCATCTTCCCACTTGTACAATGTTACATTTGCATCCTCGTTGATAGGACGGTTCAACTCTACTGTTTCGCCATTCACGCCGCAAGCCAATACGTTGCGTGCCAAAGCTGGCGAGATGCTTTCTGCAATCTGCAAGCCAGTTACGCCCTGTTCATATTCACGAACAGATCCGTCTGGAAATGTGATTTTTATCATAATATGTTTTTGTTTTTTAGCGAGTGATACGAATACCCGCAATTAGTTTACGGCTGCAAAATTAGTGTTTTTATTGTAAAACAAGAAAATTTTATCATTATTTATCCCACTTTCTTTTATATGTGTGGTTAGGATGGTGCAAATCGAACGCAATAAAGCTTGGCTTAATTGTAGAGATGCAGCTTGTATAGATACAGAATGGTTACTGCTAAGCCGTGTTAAGCTAACGGTAAAGCACGGCTTATCTAACGGCAAAACGTGGCTTAGCCGTTAGTTTTGTGTATTGTTGATTGCATGTTTCGTCGTTAGGCTTGGCAATTTTATCTTGTATTGGCTTTTATGTTATTTTTTAACGTTGCTTCTTGCCTTGAGTAGTCTTTCTGCTGTATTTCTTTATTGCGCTGTAGGAGTCTACAAGACCCAGCTCTCCAGCTCGGCTCAAATCCTTGATTCCAAGTTCTGTTTGTTTGTTGTATATATACACAAGTCCGCGGTTGTAATATGCCTCAGCAAGACGCGAATCAATTTTGATAGCGTTTGTATAGTCTGCTATAGCCTTGGAGTAGTTCTTTTGGGCTGCGTATGCGTTGCCGCGGTCGTAATAGAGATAAGCGTTGTCGCTATCAAGGCTGATTGCTTTGTCAAGGTCGGCTACAACGCGAAGCCACTGGAACTGTATACCCGCGTCTTTTCTTTTTTCTGCATTTTGAGCCATCGACAAGCATATAGCTCGTTGCCAATAAGCGAGCGATGAAAGACTATCGGTCTGGATATAAGCCGATAGGTCGTTTTCTGCATCATAATAGTCTTGGGTAACACAGTATGCCACGGCACGTTGCAATAAAACATGCTTGTTCTTGTGTAAATCTGCAGACCGTTGAATGACGGCAGAGAGAGAGTCTACCATATCAAGATATTGCTTGGATTCTTTCTCGTCGAGACTTTTTGAATTGCACGTTATTTGCAGTGTGGAGCGAGTGGAATGTAGCGAAGATTTGGTTGTTGTCGCTTCTTTGTTGAAGCGGTCCACGCTTTCGTCGGACGCCACATACGACTTTACGCCATTGGCGTATTGCAGATACGATAGTTGGAACATAGGCATAAGCTCTACGTCAACTTTACGGTTCTGCACACGTCCGCGGAATGAGTTCTCGTATTCCACCCCAACATTTTGATTGTCGTCAACGGCAAGTTGGTCATATTTGTCGAAGTTTATCTCGCTTCGTTTCCTTACGCTCCTTATCTTCTTCTTGTTCCATCTCGGCTGATAGCCGTTACTCTTGTCTATCTGTGCTTTCAGTATTCTGAACTCGTCAAGTTCTGCCTTTGCCACCATGCCAAGTCTGCGGTAGCAGCGGGCACGGCTCTGCAGACCAATCCAAAAGTTGGGGAATTGGCTGATAAGATTGGAGTAGTCGGCAATGGCACCCCTTATGTTTCCAATGCGCTCTCTGAGCAGTGCACGGTTGTATATAGCCATCACGTTGCCGGGTTCCAGACGAATCACAAAATCGAAATCTTCGACAGCCCGGTTGTCGTCGCCCACTTGCACACGCAACTGACCACGGTTGTAGTGAGCCAAAAAGTTGTTGGGTTCCAGCTCTATCGCTTTGTCGTAGTCGGCAAGCGCACCGCGAAGGTTGTTGATATTATAGCGTGCAAGTGCACGGTTTACGTAGTAGTTGGCGTTAGTAGGCTTGAAATGTATAGCCTTTGACAGCTGTTGGTCTGCATCGCGCCATTTTGCTTGCGACAAGCTTATCATTGAGCGCACAGCCCATGCGTCGCCATCGTATGGATTCAGCTCAAGGGTCTTGTCGATGTATTTAGCTCCTTCCACAGTGTCTTTTTGCTGTAGGCACAATTGTGCTTTCAGTGCGTAAGCCTGTGAGTAGGTGGACCATCGTTTCATCATGACGTCAAGGTCGGCAGAAGCATCCTTGTAGTCGTTGTCCTCAATCTTGCACAACACGCGATTGAACCACAGACTTTTGTTGTCAGGTTCATATTCGATAGTCTTGTCGTAGTCGGCAATGGCACCCTTGAAGTTGTTTTGTCTGATGCGACAAAGTCCGCGAAGTTCAAACAATACAGGCACATACGGGTTCAGTTTTATTGCCTCGGTACAGTCAGCCTCGGCTCCCACATAGTCGTCGAGCCTGAATTTTGCTTCACCTCTCCCAAACCACGGTTCGTAGAGATAAGGCTTTGCTGCGATGGCACGGCTGAAGTATTGTATAGAAAGCACATAATCCTCATAATACAATGCACTTTGTCCAACCCTTATCAAGCGGTCAATGTTATATTGTGCCCTTATGGAGAGCGTTGCCGCAAAAAGAAAAACAGACAAGAAGAACTTGCGCATGATGTATGTATATATGAGGATTATGTGTTTGTAAAAAACAATATATTAAAATTTCCCCCTTCACAAATGGGGCTTTATCTTTTGGCTGCCTTTGTTCGATAGCTGCAGCGGTATCTGCCTTGCAGCAGTGCTTTCAGTTTACTTTTTATCAACTGTTTGCGTAGAGGCGAAATTCTGTCGATGAACATCTTAGCGTCAAGATGGTCAAATTCGTGTTGCATAACCCTTGCCAAATATCCTTCCACCCATTCGTCGTGTGGCTGCAAATCCTCGTCAAGATATTGAACGTGGATTCTTGTAGGTCGTGTCACTTTCTCTTGTATTCCGGGCAGCGATAGGCATCCCTCGTCAAGACTTTCCGTTTCGGTGTCATCGTATTCCAGTATGTGCGGGTTAATGAATCCCTTTTTGAATCCCTTGTATTCAGGGAAATCCTCTGACAGGACATCAAGGTCAATCACTACAACGCGGATGTTTAACCCGATTTGCGGAGCCGCCAGTCCTACACCGTTCGATTCCTCCATAGTTTCAAACATATTAGCCACCAACTCTTTTAAGTTAGGATAGTCTGTAGGGATATCCACAGATTCCTTTCTGAGCACTGGCTGTCCATATATATATATAGGTAATATCATCTTTTTGATTCCAAATAACTTTGCAAAATTATAGTAGCACTGATTTCGTCAACCAGTGCTTTGTTTTGTCTCGCTTTCTTTTTCAGTCCACCGTCAAGCATAGCCTGATGAGCAAGTACCGATGTAAACCGCTCGTCATAGTATGTTATCGGAATTTGCTGTCTTTTCTTCCATCTTGCCACAAATTCCTTTACCCTTGCCAGATTCTCGCTTGGCTCTCCGTTAGGCTGTCTAGGTTCTCCTATCACAATAAGCTCCACAGACTCCTTCTGCACATATTTCAGCAAGAAATCATAA
>CAKQCV010000102.1 GCA_934217675.1 uncultured Prevotella sp.
TTTTCTTCTTGAATGACTTTACAAATATAGCAAAAATTCTCCAGATTACAAAATTTCAAAGAGCGATAGTTGAATGTAATAACAAAGTATTAACAATGGTCGGCTTGCCGACTTTTTAGAGTAAACTCATATATATTTTTTTGCATTCTATTTTCTCCGAATCGTGTTTTGAACTTATCCATGGAATAACTCTTCTGTTATTCAATTTTGTTCTCAGTCTCACCACATCTCATGCAACCAACGCCAGCAATGGCAATGCAGAGATGAGCACGTTGATATTCGGCATTGTCTTTGTCGGTTGGTTTGCCAAGTAGGTATTGATGAGTACCACACGAAGCATGGCTCTCGCATCACTGTTCTGCAGGAGATGGAAGAGCATTCCATCTATCTCCGCATAGGCAAAGGCACGGCGCATGGCCTCAATGGAGTAACTACCCTTAGGCAAGTCCTTCCGTTCCTTCTTTGACGCAACCCACAGATTGGGTTCTGCCGCCATCCCATAGTCTGCTTCATTGACCTCCACCAATCTCCAAAACGGCTCGTGCTGCATGTGGAAGTATGGTTTGCAAATGTCGGGCGTGAAGATGCTTGACGTACCAAGGTATCTACGCCAAAGAGCATCAAACTTCTCTTTCAAGCCGTCCGACAGATCGATGTATGGAGTCAAGATGACTTCTTCCTCTATAAGATCGATGATTGCCAGTAGCAACACCGCCTTATGAGGAGCTTTGTGTCCCTTCACCTTTGCCGTGTGCAAAGAGGAGAATGCGTCTATATAGTGTCGTAGTTCCATCATGTCTTTATGCTTTTTTCCTATTTATCAGCCAAACGAGACTCCTTGTATAGGCAATGTGAGCCGAATGTGGGCTAAGTATCAAACTATTTACATTCCAAGAGTAGTTACGCAACTCTTCTTCCACCCAGAATCCATCGTTTTTCTTAGACAGAGAGAAGACGATGTAGATGCTGTTGGCTTCTTGCTTTTCCTTCTCATAGTCTGTATCTTCAGAATGCGGTTTCTTATATGTGGGGTAGCCCATTGCCACAAGTTGTGCTCGGGTGTATATCTTCGGACCACCTTTGAGAATACGACACAGTGGCTGTACTGTCTTGTTGTCGTGCAACAGAATGTATCTGGCATTGATGAGACTCATGTCGAGATTCATCGAGCCTTTTGACGTGCCAGCCCTCAAGTTGTAAAGATGATTTTTTTTAATCCAGTCAAGCTGCTCCTCATTTTTGTAATACGCAATGATGACAGATGTTTCGTCTGGCAGAAAGTCTCTGTCTTCGCCAATGGGTTCAGGCAGGCTCTCCATAACCATACTGTGGTTATTTTGCGAGTAGATGTCATACTGGTGATATGAAAGTTTCTCTCGCTCTGATGCACGGTCGAGCATGTGAGCCTTCACTTCTGCAAGAAACTGTCGCAGAGACAGATTGTCCTGTTCCCAGTGTCCGGGGCGAATGCTGAAAGCACCAAGTCCAGGCACAATCTCGTGATAGCCATGTATCACTCTATTCTCTGTTCCAGGATAGAGAACGTAAGCACCGCTCGTCCTGCGGATAGCATCCTTGTAGGCATGCATCTTCAGCAAGTCAGCCCGTTTATAGATACCAAGTTCCTGTTGGCTCTTTTCTTCATTGAGTTCATCGTTGATGTCCGTTTCATCTTCCAAGAGCACTTTGTTGAGTCTATACTTGGCATCGAAGTGGATATGAGTTATCAAATCTTGTTTCTCTGCTTCGTTTTCAGTAATGTCGCCTGGCCACAACGACAAGGTGTAGTCTGGACGCATGGCCATTGTCCAACTTCCTGCCATCTTTATAGCATCTGCCTCGTTCGCAGCTTTGCTGAATGTTCGGTTGTAGTAGAAGGCTACATTAAGGTCACGCATTACCGATTTGCATTTACCTTTCAATATCAGTCGCTTGCCTTGCATCAACTGTAGGTCTATCTTGTCTTCATCCATCTTGACCAGCTTTTTGATGTCTGCCTCGTCAATATGAAAGAATTCACTGATGAGTTCTTGAAGTTTAAAGAACAGCCAGTATTCATAGAGTGTCGCCACGTTCTTCTTTCCAGCCTCATAGATGTTGTCGCCGCCTGTCCAGTTGAGTTTAGCAGCAAGATCAAACATCAGCCATGCCTGCAGCACCTCACGGTAGCCCTCCTTGCGTTGCAACACTGGGCTATTCATGTTCAGATGTGTTGGCGATGACACCTGACGGAAGAACTGACTGTCGAGGAATCCGTCAATCTTACTGATAGTATAGTTTGCCTCGTCCTTCAGACGGTCGGAAGCATTCTTCTTGCATTGCAAGTCGTCACAGAACTGGCGAAATGTGTTGAGGGCGAACTTCACGAACTGGTTTTCTTGATTATCTACCGTATCTCGTTTGTAGTCTACATCCAGCATCCGGGGAATGCTTGTCAGACAAGACGGCATTCCCTTCCCCCAACCGTTTGGGATACCTGTACGGTCGGTTGATGCTGCTATTTGGCGGATATTTCGTCGTGAAAGGTGTCGAACGCCCACGATATTGCGCTGCACTACCGTTTCCGTCCATTTCCTTACGGGATTGGCCATTATCTTGTGGATGGCTTCTTGAAACTGGCAACTGTCTATGATGGAACGCACAAACGAGAACTTTTGATAGAGTGTCTGCGATGTTGTGTTGTCATCTACTTCGAGTTGTTGGGTGGCAGGAGAGCCTTGAAGCAAAACAAGATCCGTATAGTAGGCTGCAATCTCATCGAGCATCGTGCGATAGTCGTGCTCATAGTCAGCCTTGACAGAACGCACCTCCAGTTTAACTTTGCCGACGATGTTGCCTGTCTTCTTCTCTTGAACCTCAAAGTTTAGCTGCCCGACATAAATGCCCGTACTTATCTCACCCATATTGCGATGAGCTTTGAAGGACGAGAAATGGACTATCTCGTTTTCTGCTGCAAACTGGAACACATGCGACTCGTCACCGACAAACTCATACTGATAGGATGCTCCTTCCACCAGTTGATAGGCAGACACGCCATTGCTTGTCTCATCTTCGACATACATTTTCGCTTTCGAGGATGAAGCCACAATGTTCAGTTTGACCAACCCATATTGGCTGCTGCTGATGGGTATCGTCAGAGTGTCACATTCTTTTATCATAGGCTTCCTTATGCTTCAGAGAAACTTGTAAATCCGTTTGCCATCGCTGCATCATGCATGCGCAGTATCTTGTCGGCCGTGAGTGGGTACATCGCATTTGCAACTTTGTCTCCGCTTATCAAAGTCGTTTCTTTCTGCACTTCGCCTTCAAAGCACTCCTTCCACAGAGCGTTGAGCGTAGCATCAAGTTTCTTGCGTGAACCATGCAACTTCGGCATCAGTTTCTGCACGATGGCGCAGTCGAGGATGTCTTTCAAGCTCATCTTCTTTTCCGTGTCATCATGCTTCTGCGCTTGACTAATGAAGCGGTAGATTTCTGTTGCAGAACGATAACCGAACTCGGCATTGACAGATTTCAAATCTTTGAAGAAATTGCCAAGCGTCACCTTTATCTCTTTATCATCAGCCAACTCCTTGCATGTTGCGATGGTCACAAAACTCTCTGCCATATCCTGCGCCTTATAATTTATGATCTCACGGTCAATAGGTTTCATCTCACCGAGGAACGCATCCATTTCGTCAGGCGAGATTTTAAACTCTATCACATTGGCACGGTCGAGCACCTTGGGCGAGAACATATAAGTCGTTTCGTCCACATTGATTGTCCCCACGATAAACAGATTACTGGGCAGACAGATGGACTGTGGCACATCGCCTTCGCCCTTCCACAACGGTATAGCCTTGTGGCTCTCCATGGCAGAGAGGAAGTCGGCAAAGTAACGTTCCACATAACTCATGTTCATCTCATCAAGGATGAGGAAATAAGGCTTACTGCTGTTCTCTGCCTTGTTTGCTTCAATCAGGAGGTCGAGCACACCGCTTTCCGGCTTGACATACTGGTTTTCCTGCAAGGCATTGGGAAAACCGAGCAGCGGCTCCCGGTTGGTCCAGTCTGCACCTACTGGCACCACACACATCTGGCTTTCATCTTTGATGAGTGCACTGGCAAAAGCCAAGGCAAGTTGTGTCTTACCAGAGCCGGCGAGACCGCTCAATATCAGAAAACGCTTTGACATGAGCGAGAAGGCAAAACGCTTGATAAGTTGGTCGCTATACAACAGTCCAGTATCACTGATGAGAGAAATCATCCGGGCGATAGAGAATGGCACGGAAAGAACGTGGGCATCTTGGTTCTGGTTATGGTCTTCTTTGGGAGAGTTGAGGATAATATCAACTTTCTCATTCATAAAGTATGAACGAGCTTTTATAAAACAAACATAATGGATTATGCTGCCAGACCGCCAGCCTTGGTTCTTTCCATTATCGTGTTTGATGAAATTTTCATCATTCAGTAATGTGTCAGCAATGTTCTCAACTTCATTAGGAGAAGTGATGTCATACATACTTTTTATATGTTGCCAGATTTCTGGATTGTAATCAAAAAGCCTGTCAACCTCCAAGAAAGCCAAAAAACTTTGAACTGCTGTAGGCTGCAAATTGAACCCCTTGTCTGTCCTTCGGGATGACCTTACAATGTTTGAAAGATAATATGTAAATTCTTCTTTTATTCTTTGTCTGGAATCCATAATTAGTTTTCTTGACGATTAGTAATTGGAATAATGTTAAGCAACCATTGGGTATTCTTTAACGACCCTTGCAAATTCTCTAAACAGCGTTCCTCGTATATCATAAAAACCTCGTTGTTCTCCAACAATAGAGAATGCTTGGCAAGGAGCTCCACCAACAAATAAATCTACTTTGCCTTTGTATGGTCTTGCATCTAAATTATGTATATCCGTGTGCCATTGCTCTTCTGAGATTTTGTAATTTGCGAAATATGCCTTTTTGCAATTTGCATCTATATCACCAGCAAAAACAATTTACACCTTAAGATTTAATCTTTTGAATGCATATTCTATGCTCCTATACCACTAAAAGATGTTGCAAAGCGAATAGTCCTGTTTGGATAAGAAAACTCCCTATCCACCCACGACTCACCTTGCAAGTCTAAATTAGCTTGCGTATTCTGTATGTTTTTATGCTCTGTCATTGTTATTTTTCAGCCCAATCTTTTAAATTATCTCTCACTACCGATAGAAAATTGATTTCGTCAGCAAGATCTTCTTGCGAGAAGTTTTCCGAGAGGGTTGAAATAACCTCGCTAATTTTAGTAGTCTGCTTAAAGAGCAATTCTTGTTTATTCTTTTTCCATTGTTTTATTGTTCAATGTTATTTGGCAATTTAATATAAACCATGGTGGAATCCTCCATTGTTGATTGCAAGAGGTCTTTCGCATCGACTTTAAGCACTTTTGCAATTTCCACAAGGGTTTCTATTGATGGTTGGGAACGATTAGTACACCATTTCGAGATGGTGGCATCACCTTTTCCAAGTTGTTCCGCAAGCCATTTGTTGCTTTTCCCTTTCTCGGCTAAAACAACTTTAATTCGGTTTAGAGCTTTATTGTCAGCCATAACTATATCATTTTAGAATGTTCATGTTACAAAGGTATTGCTTTTGTATGAGAAAATTCCCTAAAACGATAAATATTTTCCTGTTGAACGAATTGTTTTCTGTTTTGAGTCACAAATATTTACTTTTAAGGCATTTTACGTCCACGATGAAGGAGGTTTCTTCACAGAAGAATGTTGCGTTTTTCTGGTGGCAACTTCGAAGATGTTTGTGAAGATGTGTATGACACCATCAGCGATGCTATTGAGGCATGAAGGAATAATTTTGATTTTTTTATAGAGATTGTAAGAATATTTTTGTAATTTTGAGCATTTAAACATTGTATCAATTTAAAATACATGGACGACGCATGACAACACTGGAAAAATACATTTGGGTGGTCAATGCTCTGTATCGTGCTGGCAACCGCGGACTATCGCTGAAGGAACTCAGCGACAAATGGGAGCAAGACAACAGTATGAGCTATGGAGAACCTCTTCCGCGCCAAACTTTCAACCGTTATAAGGCAGAGGAGTTGAATTAGGTTTCAACCTGTGCAAAAAATGGACAGGTTCGTTTTGAGGGTAGCAGAAAGATAGTATGCAAAAATAATAAATAAGGAGAACAGAAAAATGAAAGTTTTTACACATTATACAAAATTAGGTTCACCGGGTGATGGCATTAGATGGAGGACCATTTTGAAATTCGGTAATTCGTGGGAAGTTAAAGGATCTGTTGTCATGAAGAACCCTGGTGCCGCAAACTTTAAGCGTCCCGATCATGCAGCAAAAAATTCTCCTGAAGAATTGAAGCAGCTTACTGTTTTTGATGATGGTGAGCTTAGAGCAGATTGGTATGAATTTTCCTCTGACCCCGTTTAGACCACATGAAAACTGTTGAAAATAAAAATAACCACATGAACAAGAAAATATATTTTGCTGGCTCCATTCGCGGAGGCAGGGTCGATGCCTCTCTGTACCAACGGATGATTGACTATATCAAGCAGACTGACACTGTATTGACGGAGCACATAGGTAAAACAAATATGAGTTTGAAGGCTCAAACAAAGGCTATAGACATTCACATCTATGAGCGAGATACCGAATGGCTCAGACAAAGCGACATGGTGATAGCGGAGTGTACCTATCCTTCTCTTGGTGTGGGCTATGAATTGGCTTACGCTGAAGCTCATAACATTCCTGTTTATATTTTCTACGACAAAACAAAGGCAAACATCTCTGCTATGCTGAATGGAAATGAATACTTCAACATCATTCCTTACGAATCCGAAGATGATATTTATCCTGAATTAGACAATCTACTGCACAGATGATTATAAAATCTAAGGAAGAATACCTAGCAAAGGTAAAGTATCTTTACATAATTCGCCATAGATGTGAAGATACTTTGCGATTTATCTTTAGACGCTTCGCGGATTATCTTTGGATTGCGTTTGATTGGACAAAGTTGCCTGTCCAAAGTAAACGTAGCTCTTCTTCTTGCATTCATTCATATGTACATAATATGCAAAAGGACCAGATGGAGGTTGGAGTGACAATATATTCAGATATTGTCACTCCAAATTTTGGATGAACCATATTTGATACCTATCGGCCAAATGTCTGCCGAAAGTGGTTATCGTTCCCGACTACGCAAACGAATATCTGAGCCAAACCGTGTCACCCATGCGCTCTACGGAGTTGAGTTTAA
>CAKQCV010000103.1 GCA_934217675.1 uncultured Prevotella sp.
TGAAAGTTAAATACGTTAAATTTTAGCCATTTCGTATCTATATAGAATCCACACAGTCACTTTTCTACCGTTTAGAGCGTATAGTATTGATAATCAACTGATAATAGATACAACCGTTGTACGAAGTTGCAAGATGTCGGCGAATTGGCTAATTGTAAGTCTATAGGTGGATGGGCATTTCAATCTTGCAGCAGCTTAAAAAATCTGTCAGGCTTAAAACTAACATTCATCCCAGTTTCTGCTTTTAGAGATTGTTCAAGCCTTGAGAGTATAGATTTGTCTGAATGTACTTTTATTGGAAATGAGGCTTTTTATGGTTGCAGAAAATTGGCAAATGTAGATATAAAGAACTGTGTGTCTATTGGAAGTAGTGCTTTTTCTTATTGTTCTTCTTTGACAGAGGTTGATTTAAGTTCTTGTAAAATTCTTGAGAGTTCCATTTTCTGCGGTTGTTCAAAATTATCTAATGTGATAGGTATTGAAAGATTTAAAAACATTCCTAATTATGCTTTCTATGGCACAGCGTTGCAGTCTGTTAGTCTTCCGTTGTGTACTTCTATTGGGAATTCTGCTTTTTTTCGTTGCAGGTCTTTGACCACTTTGGATTTGCCAAAGGTTGAAAAAATTGAAGATTGTGCATTTCAAGAAACAATGTTAAAAACAGTCAGTCTTCCGTTGTGTACATCTATTGGAATTTGGGCTTTTGGTGATTGCACGTCTTTGACTACTTTGGATTTGCCAAAGGTTGAAACAATAGGATCTTATGCTTTCATTAGAACAGCGTTGCAGTCTGTTAGTCTTCCGTTGTGTACATCTGTTGGGGAGCAAGCTTTCTTTTCATGTCAATCTTTGAAGATAATAGACATTCCAAGTGTTGTAACGCTTGGTAATTATGCATTCCAAAATACTGCAATTACAAAGGTTTCTCTTCCGGAGTCGTTAAAGACTATGGGCTATGGATGTTTTAACCTATTGTGTGAATACACATTCAATGGTACAACACCTGCAATATTGAATGAAGATTTAAGTGGCGATGATTATATAGAAGATAAATATTATAACAGAATTGCCTTTGGTAATCTTTCTATAATAAAAGTTCCACAATCTGCTGTTTCTGCTTATAAATCTGCTGATGTATGGAGCAATTATGCTGATAAGATATTTTCAATGAGCGACAGGGTTGATTATGACGTTACAACTACAGCGATGGACAAGCAGTCTGGTTTGGAGCAAGTTATAGGAGCTACAAACATGGCAAAGGTGTTTTCACTGAAAGCAAAGGGAACGATAAACAGTTACGACATCATAATGATAAGAAACAAGATGACGAATCTGCATTATCTTGACCTTTCAGAAGCCAATATCGTTGCCAATGACTATGAATATTATACAGGCTATCATACAACTGATAATGTGGTTGGTGATTATATGTTCTATGATTTGGATAAACTCGTTACCGTAAAGCTACCTAATAGTGCAACTTATATTGGTTCTTCTGCTTTCCAAAATTGTGATAATATAGAAAATATAGTATTGCCTGAAAACTTAATAACAATAGGTCCTTCTGCTTTCCAATATTGTTATAATATAGAAAATATTGTATTGCCTGAAAACTTAACAGAAATAGGTTCTTCTGCTTTTTGGAATTGCAGTAATCTTAAATCAGTGCAATTCCCTCCAATGCTGAAGACTATTGGGGATTGTGCTTTTTATTCTTGTAATAAACTTCAAGAAATTGAACTTCCTGGTCTTGAAACAATTTCTTCTTCTGCATTCAGTTATTGCTCTTCTCTCAAAGAAGTTCGCATTCCAAGCACTATAAAAAGCATAGGAGGGCAAGCTTTTTACGAATGCAGTAATCTCGCAAAAGTCTACACCTATACCGTAGAACCAACAAAGATAAGTCAGAACACATTTGACACCCAAACGTACGAGAAAGCACACCTCTGCATGCCGACACAGAGCTACACAAACTACTATTACAACACGGAGTGGAGCCAGTTCCGCAACGACAACTACGAGTGGTTTGACGAGCCTTATAAATATATGTATATTAATAAGGAATATACACTGAGCGATGAGAACAGTGCATCGAAAGACAAGGGACGCTTTGATGGTGACCCAGACATTGATATTAACCCTGGTGGCGGACTTATCGTAGAGGGCGATAAACCACAGACTTCCGACGAGATTCACCTGAAGGGCGACGGAAGTAACTGGGCTTCTATCATAGCAAGTGCAAACGTTGACGCAAAGAAACTCTATATCGACATCAACGTGGAGGCAAACCGCTGGCATTTCTTCTGCTTCCCATTCGATATCAAGCGCAGCAACATCAGCTGTGGCGGTAGCTTCGTGTTCCGCTATTACGACGGTAAGATTAGAGCCACCGAAGGTAAGGGCGGATGGCAGAACCTACCGGAATCAGAAGAATACTTGAAGGCTGGCAAGGGATATATCTTCCAGACATCAGTGGATTGCACACTGTCTATCCTCGTGGAGAAAGAAAAATTCGGTATGCTGCCAAACTTGAAGTTCGACTGCAATCTCGAAGCAAATGCATCTACAAACGAGCAGAATGCAAGCTGGAACTTCGTGGGCAACCCATTCACAAGCTTCTTCGACCTTAATGATATGGGCTACAATGCCCCTGTGACACGCTGGAACAGCAACAACAACAGTTATGAGGCAGTGCGCCCAGGCGATGATGACTATATCTTCCATCCGTTTGAGGCATTCTTCGTGCAGCGTCCGGCAGACAGCGAGAATATAGAATTCGACCCAGAGCACAGAATGACGCAAACAGGCAGAGACAAGCGAGAGAACGCAAATGCACTGAAGGCAATGAAGCGCACACTGAACCCAGAGCGTCTGCTCGTGAACCTAAGTATCAGCGATGGCAAGAACACCGACAAGACCCGCATCGTGTTCAACAAAAATAAGAGCAACAGATACGAGATGGACTGTGATGCTGCAAAATTCGAGAGCAATGCATCGGCAGTTCTGCTGTATAGCGTGGAGGCACAGGGCGGAAAGCTCGCCATCAACGAACGCCCTAAGGGCAGCGTGCAGCTTGGCTACGTGGCAGCAAAGGCTGGCGAGTTTACAATCGCGGCACAGCGTATGGATCAGCCTGTGATATTGCACGACAACCTGATGAATGTGTCGTTCGACTTGAGCAATGGCGACTATAACTTCACTTCCGAGGCAGGAACCTTCGACAACCGCTTTATGCTGCTCGTTGACGGTGGTGTGACAGGTATTGCAGATATTGCCAATGGAACAGGTGTGAACATAATGCCAGTGGAAGGCGGACTGAATATAACAGGCATTGGCAGCAATGCCGTGAATGTTTATTCACTTTCTGGTGTGCTGCTTGCCACACGTAGCGAAAGCGGACTGCTTTCATTGCCAAAGGCTACATACGTAGTGGAAGTGGGCAAGATGAAGGCTAAGGTTGCCGTGAGATAATTGATTACCTTGATATAAAAAGGAAAAATGAAAAATGAAGAAACCGATAATGGTATTAATGTATATAAGCTTGGTCTTGCTGCTGCTCATCGTGAGTGGCAGCAGGGCATGGGCTTCTGTCAGTAGCGATGATTTCGACCCGGTGAATCCTGCCGAGCCAAATGCATACTTCACGGTGGCTGTTGGCTCCGACCACGGATGGACATCTGGCGGCGGAACATACCGTCAGGGTGATGTGGCTTATATCCACGTGTCGTCATACAGCGAGGACTATACCTTTGCATATTGGACAAAGGACGGAGTGAAATACTCTGAGGCTGAAGGCTTCAATTATGATGTGCAGGAAAATGCCAAGTTCTGTGCTGTGTTCACGTTCACTCCAAGAGACCCGTCGGAACCGGTGATGGCAAACGAATACCGACTGTTCCTTACTGCCGAGACCGACGGCAGTTGCTCGTTCAACAGAACGAGTGGCTCGAAGGTTGAGGCTGATGGATATGTTACGGTAGAGGCAATTCCGAGTCCGGGCTATGTCTTCAAAGGATGGTTCTGTGGCGGACAGAAGCTGAGCGAAAGCTTGGCGTTTTCCTACTATATGCCACGACGGAATGTTGAACTTTCGGCACGGTTCACTTACAGTCCGGTGAATCCGGAAGAACCAAACGGCGACGGCAGTCAGTCGGGCAATGTGGACAATAGTGGAAAGAAAGGCGACGTGAATGGCGATGGCGAGGTGAATACTGCTGATGCCGTGATGATTATAAATGCATACGTCAGCGGAAAAGTTGATGACCTCGTGAAGAGCGTTGCCGATGTGAACGGCGATGGTGAGGTTAACACCGCCGATGCCGTGATGATTACAAACAATTATGTAAATGGCGACAAATAACCAAACGGTTGTTGTGGAGCAGAGAAACGAAATGATAAAGAAAACGAAGATGAAAAAAAAGTATGTTGTGCCTACCACTGTGAGGCACATTGTTGAAGCAGAACACAGTATGCTTGCCGGGTCCGACCGCACGCTGGAAATGGAATGGAGCGACGGACATTCGAAAAAGAATGCGAGTACAGATTATGAAATCCTTTCGAAGGAACATTCCGATGGCAACGGTCTTTGGGATGACGAAGAGTAAAAGACTGAACTTATAATTTTCCCCTCCCCCGCCTCCCCCTGACAGAGGCGCGGGAGGGGAAAATTAAATCCGAACCTTCAATAAAGGAATTCATTTTGTTTATCTGCTTACAATAAGTCACCACTTTTTTGTTATACCCCTGTTTTTTCGGTAAGTTTGTAAAATAAAGAATGTATGCTTTGCATACTTCATTTTTTATATTTATTTTTGCAAAAACATTATTGAAAAACAAAAAACAAGACAATATGATTGACGTAAAACAAACGCTGAAAGACAGCGAAGAGAAAATGGAAATGGCTACACTCTATCTTGAGGAAGAGCTGAACCGTATACGTGCCGGACGTGCCAATGTGGCAATTCTCGATTGCGTGAGAGTTGATTCCTACGGATCAAAGGTTCCGTTGAACCAGGTGGCAAGCGTTTCTGTACCAGACGCAAGAACTATTGCCATTAAACCTTGGGACAAGAAACAAATCAGAGAGATAGAAAAAGCTATCATGGATTCGGAAGTAGGAATTACACCGGAAAACAACGGAGAGATAATCCGTTTGGGTATTCCGCAGCCTACAGAGGAGCGCCGTAAGGAACTTGCAAAGCAATGCAATAAGATTGGAGAGAAAGTGAAAGTGCAGGTGCGCAACGTTAGAGCTGACATCAAGGATAAACTGAAGAAAGCTATTAAAGACGGACTCTCTGAAGATAACGAGAAAGATGCAGAAAATGAATTGCAGAAGATTCATGACAAGTATATCAAAAAAGTTGATGACTTGCTCGCTGCAAAGAACAAGGAAATCATGACGGTATAAGGGCTGAATATGAGCGATACCGTAGGATTGGTAATAAAAAACACCGGCAGTTGGTATACTGTACTGACTGACGGTGGTTCTGTTGTGGAATGCAAAATAAAGGGAAATTTCCGCTTGAAAGGCATACGCAGCACAAATCCCGTGGCGGTGGGAGACCGGGTGGAGATTATCCGCAATCAAGAGGGAACCGCCTTTATTTCGAATATTTGCGACAGACGTAATTATATTATTCGCAAATCTTCAAACCTTTCAAAACAAAGCCATATTATTGCGGCAAATGTTGACCAGGCTTTCCTGATAGTTACTGTTGACTATCCGCAAACTTCAACTACATTTATCGATCGCTTCCTTGCTTCGGCAGAAGCATACAATGTTCCGGTGGTTATCTTATTTAATAAGGTAGACCTTTTTGAGGGTGATGCACAGCATTATCTCGACATGATGGTGAACCTTTATGAAACCGTAGGTTATAAGTGCATGAAGGTGTCGGCAGAAACAGGATTCGGAATAGATGAACTGAAACCTTTGCTGAAAGATAAAATAACGCTTTTTAGCGGAAACAGCGGAGTGGGGAAGAGCAGTCTGCTGAATATTATCGTGCCTGGAGCTGAGTTGCGCACGGCAGACATTTCAGATGCCCACAATACAGGAATGCATACCACCACTTTTAGCGAAATGCTAAGACTTGAATATGGAGGATGGGTGATAGATACTCCAGGAATAAAAGGATTTGGCACGTTTAATATGGAGCCGGAAGAAATCTGCGGATATTTTAAAGATATCTTCAAATTTTCGAAAGACTGTCGCTTCAGCAATTGCACCCACACACATGAGCCAGGGTGTGCGGTTAGAAAAGCCGTGGAAGAACATTATATAGCAGAAAGCCGATATGCTTCATACTTGAGCATGCTTGAAGATAAGGATGAAGGAAAATATAGAGCAGCATATTAAATTACGGCGTAAGGTATAAAAAATGGGAAGCCTGTTTGGGTTTCCCATTCTTGGTCTTATTGAAACTTTTGATTCAAGTTCTGGATTATAAATCAGAAAGTTCAGTTATTGATTATTCTTATCTTTCAAAATGTCGCGAATTTCAGTAAGAAGCTTCTCCTCGGCAGATTTTTCCGGAACCTTTGGAGCTTCCTTTACCTTTTCTTCCTTCTTCTTGGCAAGTTTATTTATTCCCTTGACAAGCATGAATACACAAAAGGCAATGATGATAAAATCGAATGTGGTTTGCAGGAAATTACCGTAGTTTATAGTTGCAGCAGGTAAGGTCTGTCCTGCAATTTCTTCCGTAGGCAGAGTGAATTTCAAATCAGTGAAATTCACTCCACCTATAAGCCATCCTATAGGAGGCATGATTATATCATCCACGATAGACGACACAATCTTGCCAAAAGCACCGCCAATAATCACACCGACAGCCATATCAACAGCATTGCCCTTTACTGCAAATTCTTTAAATTCATTTATAAATTTTCCCATAAGTGTATTTTTTATATTATTTAATAGAAAATGTTTGTGCAAATGTAGAGATTTTTTTGTAACTTTGCGCCCGAAAGAAAAGGAAAACTTAAGTATTGCTTAAAAATCCTTGGGCTGCGTGCCCATATATAAAAAATAGGTATAGCAGTTAGCATGTAATTTAAAGAATAAATTTTTATTTTCAACTTAAAATAAACAAAACAATGATTAAGATTGGTATTAACGGTTTTGGCCGTATCGGCCGTTTCG
>CAKQCV010000104.1 GCA_934217675.1 uncultured Prevotella sp.
CGATGTGTGCGGTTGCCATAAATACGGCAATCCTTATAATAGTAGGAGTAACATACGGCAGACTCTGCAACTGGCACAACACGCAGTCATGGCTGAACGATGTTTGTGCCGTCAAGTGTCCGTCGTGATGGATATGGTGAATACAGTCTTGACAAGTGGCAACAACGTTTGCCCCTTCCGCCTCCGAATGGTGGTGGAAGCTTACGGCAAGCAGCAGTGGCAAATATACCAGCAGCAGCAAGCGTGCAAACCTCATTCTCCTGATGTCAAACTTATTCATCATACAATCTTTTTACTTATTAGAAACAATGCAAATCAAGTGCGGAACATCAAATTTATTTGAATGTTATGCCGAGATGCAGCTTGTCTTATTTTAAAACAATGCAAAGGTAGTGTTATATTTTAATTCTGCAATATTTTTATTGTATTTATAACAATCCTTTTGAAATAAATAATAATAATGATACATTTTATCATATATTACTCCCACATGTGTGCAGCGTTTCTGTACCACTTTGGCAGTAGACCGGCAGTCTATAGGCGCCAGTTTTGATAATTTTTGTAATAAGTAACTTTGCACAACCAAATTTTCGTAAAGTAATTTGAAGCGGTAGCTTTACACGTATAGTCCGTAATGTCAAGCCACCTGAAACGTTAGCTATGTGTTGAAAATCTGCCGTCTATTTTCCAGATGCTGTCCGCCAAATTGTAGAAACTACAAACATACACTGTTTTTAATACAGTTTCTTATATCTGCTTTTAACTTATTTATACAAAGCTTTGCGCCACTTGCGCCACTTGCGCCATTGCGCCAAAATAGCAAAATAGCTAAAAAGTGGTGTTTTTATACTGTTTTTCATATTTGGCGCAATGGCGCAAGTGGCGCAAGTGGCGCAAAGCAATATTCGATATTGTAAATATGTGTTAAGGTAAAATTCTCATGTTCTGCTGTTTTCTTTTATTCATTATTGATTTTATCAATTCATATTCCGGATAAACCTATTTAACTTGCATTATCCATTTTAATTTCGAATTCCTCATCCATCTCTCACTTTCTGAAAAGCTATAGACCAAGGGAATGCAGCGAAAGAAATGAATGATGATTGATTTAATACAAAATAATATTTATACCTAAAGCTTGCTTCGTATTGCTTAACTTTGTATATTTGCAAAATTTTTATACAATACATTATTTTTTATGAGAATCAATAAAATCATTGTTGCAAGTCTCTTAGGACTTTTTACTTCGGTGAGTGCAATGGCTGCCGAAAAGAATTTATCGTCAAATGAATTGCAAAAGTTGTGTTCTGTTATTGCTCATAATGACAATTATGGTGACATAGATGCGTTTGTGCATTTTGTTACCACAGTTAAACCAGAGTTTAATACTTATGAAGGTCGTGATGTGCTGAAAAACATTTATAAGCTTTCAACTGACGGGAATGATGGTGAAGAAAGAATACTAATACTTTACCCAAAGATTATTACCGGCATTATTGACTGTCTGCAGAAGATGGGATTTGAGTATTCAAAACTCGACGAGCTGAAGGAACTTATAGAGAAGGTGTATCCGTTGTATCTCTTTCAGGTTGAAAATCGCAAGTGTCCTCAAGTAGATAAATATAGTTGTTTGTCTATTGATACCATATATCAAGCACCTGTTGACGAGGCATATTATGGCTTGGCAAGCGAAAAAAACAAGTATGTTCCGACAGGCTTGTCAGAGCAGGAAATCAGAGAAGTTGAGAGCAAAGGCGGTCTTGGCAAGCGTAATGGTACGTATGTATGGGGAATGGGAACCTATAAGGACAAACTGTTTTGGTCTACCAACAACAATTATCTGTGTATGCAGGGGTATGGCAATTTTATTCAGCCTGGTGTTGGTGACAATGAGCCATATGAAAACAAATGTTGGGCATGCGAGTATGGACATTCTGCATACGCTAAGGAAGCATATACAGAAGGTGATCCAAATAGCAAGTATGCAGATATCCGTCCGCCACGTATGTATAGTTACGATACTAAGTCGGGCATTGTAACAGACATAACCCCTTCTATAGACGAATATCCAATATTGAGAAACTGTCAGGGACTTCGCTCATGTGGCGTTCACAATGGGGTGGTGTTCTTTGGTGGTCCGGGTTTGTATGCCAGTGACTGGGACTCAAAAGTTTCAGCTGCTTTTATAGCTTACGATGCTGATAATAATCGTATTCTTGGTACAAGTAGTTTGAGTGATGTAGATGGCTGTAAGGTAGTAAACGTGAGAAGATGGCGTGTAATAAACGATGTATTGTATGTTACGGTGGGTATCACTCATCCTACAACGGGCAAGAAAATTGGTGCCTTGCTTCGTTGGTATGGCGACAAAAGCAATCCTTGGAATTTTCATATCGTAGGACTTGTTGACGATGAGGCTGCAGAATTGGCATATTTCAACAACCATATATATATTGGTACATGGGGTTTGGTTTCTGCCGTACATGTAAGTCCTGAAATTCCGGCAGAAGGCTTTACTCCTGTTTCACTTGATAGTGAAATGTGGCCAACGGTATGGACAACTGCTGTTGCCGAGCCTACTGCAACACTTGGACGTTCGATAACTTCTATTGCAGGTTTCCATGAGTGGCGTAACCATTTGTATTGGGGAGTATTCTGTCCAAACTACTATTCTCTTTCAAAGGCTCAGAGCACTTATGGCTCTCTTACTTCTGCAGATGCCTTGGCTTATATCCTTGGCAACTACCGTACTCCATCATTTTGGCGTATTGACAAAGATAATAATTATGAGATGCTCTATGGTGACACTGAAAATCCAAAACCAGTATATGGCAGCGATGGCAAAATCGAGAAATGGGAGATAGAACCTAATGGACTGACAGCAAAATGGGGGCGTGGAGGTTTCGGAAATATCTGGACAATCTACATTTGGGCTTTACAGGAGTATAACAACAATCTGTATATCGGTACAATGGACCTTTCAAACCTTGCTGATGCAGCAGGTTCAGAACTTGCCACAGACAATGGCTTTGCCATTGTTGCAAATCTGCTGACAGGATTGAAGAGAAAAGATGAAGGCTTTGAGCTTCTTAGAATGACAGATGAGGAAGAAGCTCCAAAGTATATCACGAAGAATGGCTTCAATAATGCACAACAGTTTGGAGTTCGTAATCTTGAGGTTATTAACAACAAGTTGATGCTCGGTTCGGCATCTATGTCAAATCTTGTATCAAACGGTGGATGGCATGTGCATAGTATAACCGACAATAATATTCCGACAAGTATCAAGCAGACAGAAATAAAGAAGCCTGGTATAATAATGGAGCGTAACACTGAATACATTAATCTTGCAACTGTAGGTGGTGAGAAGATAACAAAGGTTGAAGTATTCGATGCTGTAGGGCGCAAGATAAATTCAGCTCGTCCTGACAGTCATGTCGCTTCAATACCATTGCAGAATGCAAAAGGAATATCTATTGTAAAGATAACATCCGAGAAAGGTGAGTGGGAGGCTAAGATAAAATAAAAGTCTAAAACAATAATGCTTTAAATGCATTCAGATAAAAAATGATGGCAAGGGAATTTTTATGACCTTTGCCATCATTTCTTTTTTATAGTTTCATTGCATTACCATTTAAAATGGCTTATAGGATAATGTTCATGTCGTTGTAAAATCACTTCTTTACCACAGGTTCGCATGTCAGTTGTACACCGAGCTTCTTGAAAATTTTTTGGTCTACTTCACTCAGTATTACCGTGGCATGCATTTGGCAACCGCGAAGCTTTGGTAACTGTTCCAGGGCATGGCGACAGTTGTCGTCCTGCTCAGAAAGAACGGAGAGTGCAACGAGCACCTCGTCGGAATGAAGACGTGGGTTCTTTCTTCCCAAATATTCCACTTTAGTATGCTGAATAGGCTCTATCATCGACTGCGGAATGAGCTTCACGCTATGGTCGATGCCGGCAAGATGCTTCGTGGCGTTGAGCAGAAGGGCTGCCGAACAGCCGAGCAGTTCGCTGGAGTTGGCAGATATTATAGTGCCGTCTTCAAGTTCTAATGAAGCCGATGTATGTCCTGTTTCCTTCAGTCGCTGTTTTGCATAAACGGTCACTTTACGATAATCGGTATTAATCTTAGCCTGTTGGAAGAGCAGTTGAATCTTGCTTATTTCGCTGTCGTTGCATGCCCCCTGTGCAAGTTTGTTTGTGGCGGCATAGTAGCGACGTATGATTTCGTCTTTGGATGCCTCACAGCACACTTCATCATCGCAGATACAGAACCCCACCATATTTACTCCCATGTCGGTAGGCGACTTGTATGGGTTTGTGCCGTAGATACCCTCAAACAGAGCGTTGAGCACTGGGAAGATCTCAATGTCACGGTTGTAGTTGATAGCAGTCTTGCCGTATGCTTCAAGATGGAAGGGGTCAATCATGTTCACGTCATTAAGATCAGCGGTGGCAGCCTCATAGGCAATATTCACAGGATGCTTCAGTGGAAGGTTCCACACAGGGAAAGTCTCGAACTTGGCATATCCAGCTCTCACTCCCCGCTTGTTCTCATTGTATAGCTGACTCAGACAAACAGCCATTTTGCCACTGCCAGGTCCTGGGGCGGTAACGATAACCAGTGGGCGCTCAGTCTCCACATAGTCGTTCTTGCCGAATCCCCCATCGGATGCAATGAGCTGTACGTTGTGAGGATAGCCTTCGATGAGATAGTGGCAATATGTTTTTATGCCCAATCGTTCTAATCGTTGTTTGAAGGCAATAGCTGCCGGTTGACCGTTATAGTGGGTTATTACAACCGAGCCAACCATGAATCCTCTGCCATGGAATTCATCCCTTAAACGGAGCACGTCCTCATCGTAAGTGATGCCGAGATCGGCACGTTTTTTGTTTTTCTCGATGTCGGTGGCGCTGATTACGATTACAATCTCAATACTGTCACTTATTTTCTGGAACATGCGCAGTTTGCTGTCGGGCAAGAAACCCGGCAAGACGCGACTTGCATGGTGGTCGTCGAAGAGTTTTCCGCCAAGCTCCAGATAAAGTTTTCCGTCAAACTGTGATATTCTCTCTTTGATGTGTTCAGACTGAATAGTCTGGTATTTCTCGTTGTCGAAACCTATTTTCATTTCTTTATATTGTGGTGAGGGTTAAAAGTGTTTTGAGGAATGAATCCACAAAACATTATGCAAAAATACATCATTTTGTCATTATCTACAAGAGCAACCATGTATTTTCAGGATTTTGTGAATAATTAAATTTGAAATTGGTATCTTTGTACCCAAATATGGAAAAACAATAATTTATATTATATGAACACATCATTCCACCACCGCCTTTCTGACGAGGACGATTACAAGCGTAGCGAACTTATACGTAAAATAGAACATGCCGTAGAACAGATGACTCTCAAAGAACTTGAGGCTCTGTCGTACGACATGTTCACTAAAGGCTATCTCGAGGATTGCTGATATAAAAAACAATTATAGAGACAGTCAAATTATTTGTTCATCGGATACGTCCATATACCATAAGAGAAGGCGTCAGCCCATGGCTGTGGCTTCGCTTCGCCGTTGCGCCACCACTGTCCGATATTTGCAAAAGGAGTAAGGATGAGTTCTACTGCATTACCTTTGTACGTGCCTTTCGCCTTGAAGCATCCTGCCATCATCGACGAGTCGACCTTTCCGATAGCAACTGGCAGCGACGATGTGTCGAAACGGATGTCCTTGAGTATGTCGCAATCGTCGTTGTGCAATTGAGGATTCCACACCATGTCAACGCAATATACTACCGGTCCGCGAAGAAAAGCGCAAGGAATATTCTTTGTTGGTTTCTCGCGATACATAATCTCTCCGTCTTTCAGATAGTATTTCTCGTAGTCGGCATGATGTTCGCGCATTATCCAACGCTCCTCCATAGGGAACGTTAGTTCCACGATGTCGCTTTTCGACCATTTCCTGTTTATCTTGAGGTAGCTGCCAGACTTTACACCGTCAATGGATTTTCCGTTGAGCTTAGCTGATGGATTTTTACACCATGATGGGATGCGGAGACAAAGTTCCTTGTCGCAGCCTTGGCTAAAGCGGATGGAGATATTGCCGTCGGCAGGATAGTTGCTCTCGATGTCAAACTTAAAGTCTTTGCCGTTGTAGTTTGACCCCACATACTGGTTGATGTAGAATTCCTTTTCGCGCTCGGCATAGAAGAATGTAGGCAACAGTGATATAATGCGGTGTCCGCTTGCTGTGCAGCAGTCGGGACCATGGAAGTATCCGGCAGGTTTCACACCGTTGGGTGCTGTATGGTAGCGACAAGAACCCTTTTCGGCATCCTGAGCGGCAAACACGTGGTTAATCATCAGTCGTTCCATGGCATCGGCATACTTCGTGTCGCCGGTGAGCTGAAGGAGCATCTGTGTAAGTTGCATCCACGACATGGTGGCACAGGTCTCGATGATGTTTCCGCTGAGTGGTTTGATATATCCCGGTTCGTAGTGTTCTGCTACGCTCACTCCGCCTGTGATATACATCTGTCGGCTGGCAATATCGTTCCATGCTCCTTCCACCTTTCTCAATAGCGACTTGTCGCCAGTTATACGGTAAAGGCGAAGAAAGCCCATGAAGTTCATGTGGAAAGTGTGGGCATGAACATATGGTTGCAGTTTGTCAACACCGAGCTTGCCGTCGGCAACGGAGTCAAGGCGCGAGAATGCGTCCCATCCTCCCCATTTGTCTATATTGCCAACTACCCATTTCGACCAGTCAAGGTATTTCTTCTTTCCCGTAATTTCATACAGACGTGCTATAGGGTCGGCAAGCAATGTGCCCTCCCAGGCATAGTGCACGCTGTGACCGGCGAAATCGCTTTGCCCAGACAATACCTTGCCCTTATTCTCCGGATAACGTAAAGTCTTAGAAGGCCAGAATTCATTCTTTCCCGGACCGAAGTTGTCGAGGAAGTATCCGGCAAGTTTCTCCACAGATTTCAGAGCCGTCTTGTCGCCGG
>CAKQCV010000105.1 GCA_934217675.1 uncultured Prevotella sp.
TTGAATAACTCTGTACAGTTGCATACTCGAACCCACCCCCACGAATCGGGAATGTCAAACGGTACCTCATCTGCCAACGACCGCACTTCATCGCCAATTTTCTCATAAGGAGTATTATCGGCACCTTTGAATATAACGGAGGGGTTCTTTTCCCGTTTGATTTTTTTCTCTTTGATGAGCCGCTTTTTCTCCGCACGGATGCGCTCCAACAGAACGCTGGCGGGCTCGTCAGTCGGGTCCTGCGGCACGAGCTTGCCCTGAACAGCCATCTGGAGAATGGAGTTTTTCAGTTGCTGTGCAGTCATTCGTTGCCCTCCTCCGTAATGTCAATGCCAAGGATATCGGTAATCTGGGCAAGGATGCGGTCAATGTCAGCGTTCAAGCTGGCCCGCTTCTCCTGGTACTGCTGAATCAGTTCCTTCGGCGGCAGGATCTCCTCCTCTTCGTGAGGATAGCCGCAGAGGTCAATGTTATAGCTCCGTGCTTTCAGCTCCTCGACGGTGTACTTCTTCGCTTTGTCGAAGCCGTCGATGGTAATCTCCTCACGGTTGTCCCACCACTCAACAGCCGGGGCAAAGTGCTCCAGCTTCATGGGCTTCGTCTTGGAGAAGTTCTTGTATCCTTCCGGCATATCAAGGCGATAGAACCAGGTCTCCGTCGTGGGATGCGTCCGGTCGAAGAACAGAATGTTCGTCGTGATAGAAGTGTACGGCGCAAAAACGCTATGCGGCATGCGGATAATAGTGTGAAGGTTAAATTCAGATAGCAGTTTTTTCTTAATTGCAATCTTTGCATTATCGGTGCCGAACAGGAAACCGTCGGGGAGAATGACAGCGGCACGGCCATTTTGTTTGAGCCGATACATAATCACAGACATGAAGAGGTCGGCAGTTTCGCCGCTTGCAAGATCTGCAGGAAAGTGATTCTTGACCTCTGTCTTTTCATGTCCGCCGTAAGGGGGATTCATAAGAATTACATCGAACTGATCTTCCTCGGTATAATCAAGCACATCCCGTAGAAGTGAGTTGTCATGATACACCATCGGAACATCAATACCGTGTAGCAGCATGTTCGTGATGCACAGAGTATACGGGAAAGGCTTCTTCTCAATCCCATAAATAGAGGTTGCATACTCCTGCTGGTCTTCTGCCGTTACGACCTGCTTGCTCAATTCATTCAACCAACTGGTCAGGAAACCGCCTGTGCCGCACGCAAAGTCTGCGACCTTTTCGCCGAGCTTTGGTTTAATGGTCTTCGCCATGAAATCAGTCACAGCACGAGGTGTATAGAATTCGCCTGAGGAACCGGCGCTCTGGAGTTCCCGTAGAATGGACTCATATATTTCCCCGAACGCATGGCTCTCCTCGTAATCATCCAAATCCAGGTCATCGATGATATTGATCACTTGGCGCAGCAAAACGCCGTCCTTCATGTAATTGTTCGCATCCTCAAAGGTTGTCTTGACAATAGCCTTTTTGATGGGTGTTGCTGCAGTCACATTGAGCCCCTTCAGAGTTGGGAAGAGCTTATTATTCACAAAATCAAGAAGCGCGTCACCCGTCATCGCCTTACCCGACTTATCATCAGCGGCCCAGTTATTCCAGCGGCATTCTTCTGGAATAATTGATGTGTAGGGCCGATCTGTATATTGCCATTCCTCTTCTTTTGTGTTGTAGACTTTCAAGAAAAGGATCCACGCCATCTGCTCAATGCGTTGAGCGTCACCATTCACTCCCGCATCGTTCCACATGATGTCTCGAATGCGCTTTACAAAACCTGTTAAACTACTCATGATTAACCCGCCTCATATAATTCATTCTCAAGTTCATGAACAGCTTCGTTATACTTATCCTCGCCGCCGAAGAACCTGAATATTCTCTGGATCTTTCCAAATTTTGCGAATTGTGGAGTTGTCAGAATAGCTTCATGCTCTAACTCGTAGATTCCGACATTCATATACTGATCCAGAAGCGCTTCCAAGACCTCTCTTGCCACCCCGCTATACTTGCTGAGGAAATCCCGCTTCTTCACATTGTTGGCTCTCTCTTTTCTGGTAAGTGGCTTTTTGTCAAAGGCAACATGGCAGATGAAATCGAAGTCATCTACATCGCTCATATGCTGATCCGCTTTCAGTGCTTCAAGGTCAATCCCCTTGCTGGCCAACAATTCTTGAATCTTCTTTTTCTTTTCCTCGGATGTCCACTGCCGAATAAAGTTGTCGAGGGAAGCGTATGTACCAATAATATTCGTTTTGGTGTAATCGACGATGCTCTCCTGCCGCAGGAGTTTCCCATTCGTATCATACACAGAGACCGTTTTATTGATTATGCGGACACGACACCCATTTTCATCAACAATGGGCTTTTCTTCTGGTGGATACGGTGGATCAACTGGGTCAGGGTCGGGATTTGGTTTAGGTCCAGGAGGACAGGGACCGGGACCACGCTTTTCTCTCCCATAATCTTCATCAATTTCAATCGGGCCATCCCAATCAGGATCAGCAAAAAGGGCTGTAACACCGCGAATGTCCATAACTATAAAATGGGTCTTTCCATCTTTTTCGCGTATTCTTGTGCCTCTTCCGATAATCTGCTTAAACTCAGTCATTGAGTTGATCCACTCGTCTAAAACGATGAGCTTTGTCATCTTGCAGTCGGCTCCAGTTGACAACAGCTTAGATGTCGTTGCAATGACCGGCGTTTTCGACCCGACCGAAATGAAGTAGTCGAGTTTATCCTTGCCAAAAATATCGTTGCCGGTAATGCGTACAACATAGTCGGGGTACTTTTGCATCATGTCAGGATTCTGCCTTGCGAGCTCATTTCTCATACGAAGTGCAGCATCTTCTGTTGCGCAGAACACAATGGTTTTGGACATCCGATCAGTCGCTTTAAGGTAGTCTGTTATTTCTTTTGCGACTTGGACAATGCGGTCTTCAATTATGATGTTATAGTCGTAGTCCCTGTTATTATAAATTCGGTCAGGGATCTCATGCCCGTAAATATCAAGTTGACCTTTCCGTGGGCGCCAACCATCGCCAATGTCGGTCGTTATATTGATGACTTTGAAAGGTGCCAGAAAACCATCCTCGATGCCATCTTTGAGGCTATAGACATATACCGGCTCGCCAAAATAATCTATGTTGGAAACATACTTAGTCTCTTTGGGAGTTGCGGTCATGCCGATCTGGGTTGCCGCGGAGAAATACTCCAAGATCTTCCGCCAATTGCTTTCCTTCTTGGCTGAGCCGCGATGACACTCATCAACGATTACGAGATCGAAAAAGTCTTTGCTGAATAGCTGAGCAAGACGCTCGACAGTCTCATCCCCATCTTCTGTATCGTCATCGTCTTTTCCCGCAAGTTGTTGGTAGAGTGAAAAGAAAATCTCGTGCGAGGTAATCGTAAGAGGATCGTCCTTCACAAAATTGACTTTATGAATCGTTTTTTCGAGCGGAGCAAAATCCTGTTGGATTGATTGATCGACCAAGATATTACGATCAGCCAAATACAATATTTTTTTCTTCATTCCGCTCTTTAGAAGGCGATATACAATTTGGAATGCAGTATAGGTTTTGCCTGTACCTGTGGCCATCACCAGCAAGATGCGATCTTGACCTCTGGCAATCGCATCAAGAGTCCTATTGACAGCGTTACGCTGATAATAGCGAGGGGGATATGTATTCTGCCCTGAATAGAACGGCTGCCTAATGACGGATTCCTCTTGCTGCGTGAGCCCTTCTCCATGGTTGGCTCCAGCCCTGAATCTTGCATAGAGAGCATCAGGAGCTGGAAAATCCTCCATAGAAATGCTGCGCTCTTCTCCGGTGAGGAGATCATGCTCCATAAAGCCATCACCATTAGAACTGTAGGCAAATGGAATGTCCATCATTATGGCGTATTGCATTGCCTGCTGCAGCCCATCTCCGACAGCATGCTTGTTATCCTTTGCCTCAACGATTGCAATTGGAGTGCTTTCGTTCAAATAAAGGATATAGTCTGCTTTCTTGGCTTCCTTGCGGGAGACCATATTTCCTCTCAAGTTGATTTGTCCATCTGTAATTTTTGTCTCCATTGTAATGAGACTAAGCGCCCACTTTTTTGTTATGGCAGGCGTAATAAACTGAAGCTTGATATCCTCTTCAGTCATCTGCCTTTTCGATAAGACTGCTGCCATGCGATTATCCTCCAAACTTCCGATAGTTGCTGATTATCAGAACTTGATGCATATAAGAATTATGCCAGAAACTGCTTTGCCGCAACGAGCAAGGCTTTTGCTCGCTGAATATGGAAAGCGCTCATTGCTGGCCAGTCTTCCTCATTTTTGATGCTGACTTCTTTAATCTCATCATAAACTTTGCACGCTCTAACGTCATCTTGGCAGATCCAATTCAGGCTTTTTCCGTATGCTGCCTCAATTGCATCTCGGTTTTGCTCGAGGCATTTATAGATTGCCCGGTTCTTTTGATAATCACCCTGATCAATAAAGATTTCGACACGAGCAGAGTCATAGTTCGCCACACAGCAAAGGTAAACTCCACTGCGAGCTGTGGCTCCCATGATAGAGTTATTCTTAGATGGGCTGATATTCAGGAAAGTACCCGTTGCCTCTTGAAGTGATGGAAGGACACTCTCCCAGTATTTCCGCCGGATCTTGTAACGTTCGATTTCTTCATCTGAACCAATGCCTTTGCTATCATCGAGGAAGAATACGAGATCGGACGGATCCTGCTTATATTGCTCGAAGAACTTCCGCAGCAGATTAACTTTATACTGAGTCGCGGTACCAGTCCAGATATAAATATTATCATCAATTTTTACACTGCTGGAGAATTCGTCTGGCGATCTGGTAACCTGAATCGACAGATCTACGCTATCATCAGCGTCGGCGAGGTAATTGAGATACGCCTTATTACCATTATGAAGTTCTTTTAGAACCTCGGTGTACATTTCTACCCACGAAGTTGTTTCATGCTCAATACCACGGAAGCGGTACTTCACGATGCTATGACCGGTAAGCGTGATATCATCATCCAGCGACACTTCCTCATACTGCTTCTGTGGCGGAGTATAGCTGCTATCAGCATAGGGCCACAGAGACATAGCTTGCTGTGTAAGGTATTTGCAGCGCTCTTCAAGTTCAGGTAGGCCCCAGTGTTCTTTCTGCGCAACCCATTGAGTCATTCTGATACCGCTCTGTAGATACCCATCCTCCATCGTTTTTTTTTCGCTGAAAGGAGCATTGCTATATTTTGAGTTATAGGCGGTAAGAGTCAGATTCGCCAAGGAGTGCAGCCACTCTCCATGAACAGTCTCTGCTTCTGTTCCAAGCTCACTAGTCCAAGCGGGAGTCAATTTCTGAGGCATAATATGTTCAATTGTGTACTCGCCGCTATCGAGGCGCCCATAGACATCCTTGTATTCGTTGCTGTCACCATTTTCCAGGCGTTCAAACAGATACGCTTTGTAACGCGGGAGCATAGCGTAGATATTCTTGGTCCGCAGGCAATCTGCAAAAGTCTCGTTATCAGGGTATGCGGCCTTTTCCTTTTTGGAGGTCAGTACATATTTCATTTTTTCAATGAAATTGCTGTAGGTGCCGTCAAATCGCTTGATATCGGAACTCATTGTAAGGAATACCTTTGCAAGTGTATTGGAGGGTAGGTCACAAATGATACGGCGCAAAAGGTAGGATTCTACGATTCTGCATATTTCGGCAACCTCATCCAAGGTTAAGAGGCTGCTTTCCTGTAGCCTCATTACTTCCATCAGAAACGGTCTTGTGACGCTGCTTTCAAAACGATTCAAGCGGAAAAGAGACGACTTCAGCTTCGCAGGAAAACTTGGATGGCCAAACAGGAGCTTGTTATACCACTTAGCATAGCCTAGGAGATCTTTCATAATGGATTCCATTTCACCGGGCATCTTTTCGGCATATGCCTTAAACTCGGTGTAGATATCCTTCATCCCGGTGATCTTCTTCTGTTTGACGCTCAGGTAGTCGCGAATAAATGGACTTACATCATACGAATTGTTCTGTTTATTATAGCCGGCGTTTTTCTCAATGGGGTTCCAGTAGCTGTCATAGAACCGCTCTTGTTCTTCGATGTCAAGTCCCATCAGAACAAAGTTGCGGATCTTATCGCCCTCATTTAACTCGAGACCGGTTGAGTTAAGACTTTCAAAAACCAGTTGAGGATCATCATCTGGTGGTGTGAGTGTGATGTCAATTATTTGGAGTTTCTCTACCGCCTTATAAAGCTGATCGATAGTAATGGCTTGTTTCTGAATCTCATTGTAGAAAAAGAGATAGTTCTGAGTGATATTTGATGAACGATCAAAATCGGCCGGATCACCCCAGAGGCGATCGTATGCGTCCTGGTCGCCCTTGATAGGCTTGAGCTTGACTTTGCGCTTGCGAGGATTGATCTCATCCACCAGGTACTTTTTTGTAATCTGTGCGTATAGATCGTCATCTTCGGGGATTACTTTTCCTTCCTTAATCAGGTTGGCCATAGCCAGAAGGAGCAGGGAAACGGTCGTAATTCGCTGTTGACCGTCAATCACAAGGTAGTCAGAACTGCTCCCCATAGGATCGCTAACAGAGACAATTCCTCCAAAGAAATGCCAACGTTTTCTATCACGAATGGTACGAACAAGATCCTGATACAGTTTCCTGCAGTGTTCCTCGCGCCAATCATAGTTTCGCTGATAGACAGGAATGATCAGCTTGTCCGCGTTTTTCAAATAATGAGTAAGAAGTTTTCCTTGGCCGTTCATGATTTACCCTCCAGCCCATCAGTGGCGTTCTTCTTTCCGGGTTTCTTATATTTCTCGGAGTAACCGATATACTTTCCGCTCTTTATTCTGGCATCCTTTGGCTTTTCTGCGTC
>CAKQCV010000106.1 GCA_934217675.1 uncultured Prevotella sp.
AGTAGTTATAAGCAACAACGGCGCACCATGAAGTCAAAATACCAGAAGCAGTGTTGACGAGGGCCTCAGAAATACCAGTAGAAAGCTCAAGAGAGTCACCACCACCACCAGCTGCAAGAGCGGCGAATGACTTGATCATTCCGACAACGGTACCGAACAAAGCGGTAAGAGTACCAAGAGTAACGAGAGTTGCCAAGATTGGCATGTTCATCTGAAGAGTAGGCATCTCAAGCTGAACAGCCTCCTCGTGAGCCTGCTGAATCTTAGAAACCTTCTGCTCTTTCTTCAAACCTGGAGTCTTCTCCATCTCAGCGTAAGCCTTCAAAGAAGCTGTAACAACGTTACCAACAACACCCTGCTGCTTGTCACAGAGCTGCTGAGCCTTAGCCATGTCACCAGCTGAAACTGCTGCCTTTACGTTAGCAACAAACTTAACGAGACTTGCTTTACCGTTAGCTGTGCGAAGAGCAAGACCACGCTCTACTGAAAGTGCGATCACAGTGAAGAGAAGTGTGATGATGACAGGAACGACGATACCTCCCTTATAGATAGTACCGAGCAAGTTGCCTGGAAGTGGAGCATTAGCGTTGTCGCCACCTTGGAAGTTACCTGGGTTACCAAGAACGAACTGATAGAAGCATACACCTGCGATGAAGCAGAGTACGATGATCCAAATCGCTGCGCGAACACCCTGGAAGCCCTGCTTTTTAGCTGGGGCTGCTTTCTGTGAATTTGCCATAATTTTTTTGATTTTAATTTAAGTTATTAATAAATTTAAGTTATTATAATTTTCGATTAGTGTCTTGAAATCTGTTGTATGATTTTATCAATGCTGTAGATTTAGGCTCATGCAGCTGCAAAGATAATAATATTATAATTATCATGTGCACCTGTTAAATGTATTTAACAACATCAATATACTTTTTTTCTTTTAAACGGACTTCTTGACTTTGTCTTTTGATAAAAGAACCTTGAATATTGCCACTTTTTGCGTTATGCGAGTAATGCCAAAGTATCCTTGATGCGTTTCAGTGCTTCACGGATATTTTCATCGCTTGTAGCATAACTCATACGGAAACAATTAGGGTCTCCGAATGCATCTCCTCCAACGGTTGCTACATGTCCTACTTCAAGAAGGAACATAGCAAGATCGGTTGAATTGTTGATAGTCTTTCCTTTGTAGCTTTTGCCAAAGAAACTGCTGCATTTTGGGAATAGGTAGAAAGCTCCTTCTGGTTTGTTTACTTCAAGACCTGGAATCTGTTTTGCCAACTCAACAATAAGGTCGCGGCGGCGCTCAAATGCTTTTCTCATTGTTTCTACACATTCCTGTGATGTCGTGTAGGCTGCTTCGGCTGCTTTTTGGCTTACCGAACATGGTCCGCTTGTATATTGTCCCTGCAGTTTGTTGCATCCTTTTACTATCCATTCTGGAGCTGCGATAAATCCGATTCTCCATCCTGTCATTGCATATGCCTTGGATACACCATTTACGATAATTGTTCTTTCTCTCATTCCATCAACATGGGCAATGCTGTTGTGTTTGCCTATATAGTTGATGTGTTCATAAATTTCATCGGCAAGTACATACAGGTTTTCATGCTTCTTTATTACCTCTGCAAGTCCCTTCAGTTCATCTGCAGAATATACACTTCCTGTAGGGTTGCTTGGTGAGCACAAGATGAGCATTCTTGTTTTTGGAGTTATTGCTTTTTCCAACTGCTCTGGTGTTATCTTGAAGTTCTGTTCAAATCCGGCTTCTACGATAACAGGTGTTCCGCCTGCCAGTTTAACCATTTGTGGATAGCTTACCCAGTATGGAGCAGGGATGATAACTTCCTCGCCATCGTTAACGAGTGCCATTACGGTATTGCATACGCTTTGTTTTGCTCCGTTTGACACAAGAATCTCGTTGGTTGAGTATTCAAGTCCGTTTTCATTCTTCAGCTTGTTTACAATAGCTTTTCTCAACTCTATGTATCCTGGTACAGGAGAATATCTTGAATAATTCTCGTCGATAGCTTTCTTTGCAGCCTCCTTTATGTGTTCTGGAGTGTTGAAATCTGGTTCACCGACGCTCATGTTGATTACATCAATTCCCTGTGCTTTCATTTCTCCGCTCTTCTGCGACATTGCCAATGTTGCAGATGGTGCAAGTCTATTAAGACGGTCTGATAATTGTGCCATAATTTTTATTGCTGTTGTTTTTACTTGCAAAAGTATACTATTTTCTTCTCTTTAACGAAGAAAAGTTCATTTTATTTTGTTATATATATTATTATGTAGTTGCAAGGGCTACTTCATAAAACATAATTTATGAAATAGCCCTTTGCTTTAAACTTGTTTTAACTTTATTTCCTTATTCTTCAGTTGTCCTTAAAGGTGGAGATTATGTCCCATACGTTCTTTTTTTGTCTGCAAATATTTGTAGTCGTATTCGTTAGGCGCGATTTCTATAGGCACATTCTCTACAATCTCCAGTCCGTATGCTTCCAGTCCGACGCGTTTTGTTGGGTTGTTTGTAAGCAGTTTCATTTTGCTCACTCCCAGTTGTCTCAGAATTTGAGCTCCACATCCATAGTCTCTTTCGTCTGGCTTGAATCCGAGGTGTACGTTGGCTTCTACTGTATCCATACCCTTTTCTTGAAGTTTGTAGGCTGCTATTTTATTCATTAGACCGATACCGCGTCCTTCCTGTTGCATGTAGACCAACACTCCTTTTCCTTCTTTCTCAATCATCTCCATTGATTTGTGCAGCTGTTCACCGCAGTCGCATCGTTTGCTTCCCAGGATGTCGCCTGTGGCACATGATGAATGTACTCTAACGAGAACTGGTTCGTCGGGTTTCCACTCTCCCTTTATGAGTGCCATGTGTTCCAGTCCGTTACTTGTCTGACGGAACGGTATCAGTTTGAAATGCCCGTATTTTGTAGGCATGTCAACTTCTTCTCCTTTTTCCACAAGCACTTCGTTTTTCAGTCTGTATGCAATCATATCTTTGATGGATATTGTTTTCAGACCATATTTTTCTCCGAACTCAAGTAGTTGTGGCAGTCGTGCCATTGTGCCGTCTTCGTTCATGACTTCCATTAGCGCACCGGCAGGGTACAGTCCTGCCATGTAGCACAAATCGATAGCAGCCTCAGTGTGTCCGCTTCTTCTTAGAACGCCGTTGTCTTGCGCATAAAGAGGATTCACGTGTCCTGGTCTGCCGAATGTTGAAGGTTTCGAATTAGGGTCGGCAAGTGCTTTTATAGTTTCAGCACGGTCATGTGCTGAGACACCGGTGCTGCATCCTTCCAGTTTGTCTACGGTTACGGTAAAAGGTGTGCCGAGCATAGATGTATTGTCGGTTACTTGATGTGGCAAGTCAAGCTCATTGCATCTTGAAATTGTTATAGGTGCACACAAGACTCCCCTTGCGTGTTTAAGCATGAAGTTTACTTTTTCTGCATCAATTTTCTCTGCAGCAATTATAAGGTCGCCTTCATTTTCGCGGTCCTCGTCGTCAACAACGATTACAAATTTTCCGTTTTTGAAGTCTTCTATAGCTTCTTCCACGGTATTTAGCTTTAATTTTTCCATATCGTTAATGTTACCTTTATATATATACTATTAAGAGAAACTCTATATTATTTCTTTTAGACGTTTTGTTATCACTTCGTTTGTTGTTACAATTTGCTTCAAGTCGCGTAGCAACCTCAATCTGAATCGCCACATTCTGAAATAGAAGAACAATCCAGCCGGTATGATTATCGCTGTTATAATGTTCAGCCATTTTCTTTCAAATGGTCGGGTATGAGCTTTTACCATTATCATAGGATATTCATTCAGATTGTTTATGACAACCCTGTCTCTTGAGTTTGCCAAATCTGTTATTGTTCTTTCAAGTTCGTTCCCGATGTTCTCCATTTCGTGGTCTGGTTCGTATTTGAAGAATACCTTTATAAAGTTTGGCGGACTTTTCAGCTTGTGTGTTGTGGCATACAGCTTCACTTTTTCTGTAATCGTTTCAAGTTGCTGCTTGTCGGCTATGTAGTCCGGATCATCTATTATGACATCTTTCCTTGAAATGCTTCGTTTTGTTCTCATTCCGAGGATCTTCATGATGAGATTTCTATAAGCATCGACATTGAATACTACTGAGTCGTTGTTTGCCTTGTATGTGAAGAATATTGCCAAAGGTGTGAGTACCGCTGTGGCAATGCTTTTTCCGAACCATACAGCCCACATTCCGCCCCTTGCCATTCTGTATCCTGTGTTGTCGAAGATATAGTATACGATGAACACGAGTACAGATATTATGACCGGTACGCCAAGACCGCCTTTTCTGATAATGGCTCCCAGAGGTGCACCTATGAAGAAGAATATCAGGCACGACAGTGCAAGCGTGAATTTGTTTATCGCCTCGATTTTGTGCTGTCTGAGCAGTTTGTCACCGTCAGATGTAATCATTGCTTTGAATTCAAGGTCGCTGACGTTGCGTTGCACATTGCTTATTGCGCGGTTCACGGCTTCAAGTTTTTTATCAGGTGAAAGTCCGTTGTATATTTTCTTTGTGTCAACCTTTCCGCTTTTGGCTTCAGCCAATACCATCATAGAGTCTTTTGTGCTGATTTTCTTGCATCCAAACTGCATCATCATGGCATCTTTGTAGAAAGCCCTTCCTATGCTGTCGTAGTCATGGCTTATAGAGTCCATGTCATGGTATATTTGCGACAGACTTTTAGCCTTTGCATTGTTCGATAATGAGCTTGCGTCAGCAAGATTGAAATCGTTGTCAAAGTCAAGTACAATTTTCTTCGATGTGAATGTTTCTCTTCTGTATGGCACGTTGGCACTGCCTGTAACATCCGATGATTTCATGTTCTCAAACCATTCACCGCTGTGGAGAGTAAGTACCAAGTGTTTTTTTTCAGCAGTAGACTGCAACATTCCCGAATCGGCAAGTATTATTGCGGCATCCTCATAGCTGTCGGTCATTTTGTATATCATTATGCCATACAGCTTGCCTGTATTGATATCTTTTTTCTGAACATAAAGGTTGCAGTTAGGAATACCGTCATAGAATATTCCCTCTGGGATTTCAAGTTCCGGACTCTTTTGTTTCATTGACATGAGCAGCTGTGCGAATTGCATGTTGGCATTAGGTCCAACCACATCCTGAAAGTAGAAAGACAGCCCTGAAATGAATAGCGTGATTACTATAAGCGAGCGGAAAGCCTGCATCAGCGAAATTCCGGCAGCTTTTATTGCAGTCAGCTCGCTGCTTTCTCCAAGGTTTCCAAATGTAATCAGTGCAGAGAGCAGAATAGCCAAAGGCAGAGCTTGTGGCACAAGGATAAGACTCATGTACCAAAAAAACTGTGCGAGGACTTCCATAGAAAGTCCTTTTCCTATCAGTTCGTCAATATATCTCCACAGAAACTGCATCATCAGCACGAACTGGCAGATGAAGAATGTTCCCACGAAGAGTAGTCCAAACTGTTTTGCAATAAAAATATCTAATTTCTTTATTCTGAACATTACCTATAGGTGTTGTAGGTCTTGTTTTCCTACAATGCTGCAAAAATACTATAAAAAATCGGAAGTCCGAAATATTTGTCTTTTATTTCATAAGTTTTAGGTATATGTAGCAATACAGGAGATAAACACCTACTATTAGTATTTACCTCCTGCTCGATTTGTTTTTATTTTCTTTTACGGTTTGCCCTTTGCTGGCGATATTTTGCCTTTTGCATGGCAGAGCCGCTTCCGTGTGCTCCTGTGATATAAGCTTTCTTTTTTGCTTTAGTTTTTACTTTGTTGTCACCGGAGCCGTTTTGACGTGTCGGGCGAAAAGTCATTCCGCCCTCTATAATCTGATCTATGTCCATATTCTGATTAATGGTGGAACAAACGAACGCCTGTGAATGCCATTGTTATTCCATATTTGTCGCAAGTGTCGATAACGTTGTCGTCGCGCACTGAGCCACCTGCCTGAGCAATAAACTCCACGCCACTCTTGTGTGCACGCTCTATATTGTCTCCAAATGGGAAGAAAGCGTCGCTACCAAGAGCCACTTTGGTATTTTGTGCAATCCAGGCTTTCTTTTCCTCCATAGTGAGCACTTCTGGCTTTTCTGTGAAGAATTTCTGCCATGTTCCATCGGCAAGAACATCGTCATGATCTTCGCTGATGTAAACATCAATAGTATTGTCGCGGTCAGCACGGCGTATGCCAGGCACGAAAGGCAAGTTCATTACTTTTGGATGTTGGCGTAGCCACCAGATGTCAGCCTTGTTTCCGGCAAGTCGCGTGCAGTGTATACGGCTTTGCTGTCCGGCTCCGATACCGATAGCCTGTCCGTCCTTCACATAGCATACAGAGTTACTCTGAGTATATTTCAGAGTGATAAGGCTGATGATAAGGTCGCGTTTGGCTTCCTCTGTGAAAGTTTTGTTCTTTGTTGGAATATTTTCAAAAAGTGCGGGATCGTCAAGTTTAACCTCGTTGCGCCCTTGTTCGAAAGTTATTCCGAACACTTGCTTGTGTTCAATAGGTGCAGGCTTGTATGCAGGGTCAATTTTTATAACGTTGTAAGTGCCCTTGCGCTTTGCCTTCAATATCTCAAGAGCCTCGTCAGTAAAGTCTGGAGCTATAACGCCATCGCTCACTTCTCTTTTCAGAAGTGTGGCTGTAGCAGCATCGCATGTGTCGCTGAGAGCCACGAAATCACCATATGAACTCATTCTGTCGGCACCGCGAGCTCTTGCGTATGCGCATGCTATTGGAGAAAGTTCAATC
>CAKQCV010000107.1 GCA_934217675.1 uncultured Prevotella sp.
TGATGCCGCAATACCAGAAGGAGAGTTTTGCCAAGAACAAGTATCTCTTTGAGATGCTCGACCAGCTTGCCGAGGCACATCATGCCACACCCGCACAAATCTCGCTTGCATGGATGATGTGCAAACGACCATGGATTGTGCCTATCCCCGGTACTCGCCGTCTTTGCCGCATGAAGGAGAACATCGGTGCTGCCGACATTACGCTCGCTGCTGACGAAATAGCCAACATCGACAAGGCGCTCAGCACGATGGAGATGAGCGACGTGTTTGGCGGTTCAAGGATAGTGAAAGGATAAATAGAATAAAATAAGTATGAGTAGATTTTTTACAATAGTCTTGTGCCTTTCGTTATTGGTGGGCGGCACGGCTAACGCAAAGAAAAAGGTAGAGGGAAAAACGATGGAACCGTTTACTGTTGTTGATTTCAACACGGTGAAGAGTCCCAACGGCAATTCATCCCAGGAGCCACACACATCAAGACATATTATGTGCCAGAGTATGTGGAGTTGGCGGTAAAGAAACTGACAGAGTTCTTTGGAGACAAACTGAAATAAAAGGAAAAAGCAACATGAAGAAATTATTATTCACACTATCGTTGCTCCTCACATTGTGTTGTGGAGTATGGAGTCAAAAGCAAGCAAAGTTCACACCCGAACAGCAGACCATCATCGACCTATCAAACAACAAGTGGACATGGATGGCAGAAAAGAATGTGGACCAGTTGGAAAAACTCTTCCATGAGTCTGCACAATTTGTGCACATGGGTGGATATTGGGGCAAGGAAGCCGAACTGCGAACCATAAAAGAGGGTGGCATCTGGTATAAGAAGGCTGAAATCCATTCACAGGAAGTGCATTTTGCCTCAGGCATTGCCACCGTATATAGCCGGATTCACCTTAACTCTGTGGTGAACGGCCATGATGTCCGTTTCCCGTTCATCGTGACAGAGGTGTATGTCGTTGCCGACGGGCGATGGCAACTGTCATCGCTCGTATTCACCAAAACATTAGGCGAATAAAGGGTGAAGGTCTTGAAGTTTCAGCGGGACAGTACATAATTCCCTTATTAATATTTTAACCAATATACAAGCAAATGAAAATAATTGCATTGTTGGCCATTCTCTCTCTCTTCACCTTGAATGTATACGCACAAAATCTCATAATAGAGAAACATGGACATTTCTCTGTTGGCGGTTCGGTCATTCAGCATTAAGGTATCTACGACAACAGCAAGTTCGTAGGTTGGGCAACGCAGGTGGAAACGGGACAGAGCAGCCGTGTCGACCATGGTTTCGTTGATTATCAGATACCGGCCAATGCCCACCACACTCCACTTGTGTATGTGCATGGCTATGGTGGCTCGGGCGTATGTTGGGAGATGACTCCCGACCTCAGCGATCATCGTCAAGATGTGCCTGCCATTAAGGCTCTTGCCGACAAGATTGGCGGATGTGTGCTCGTCACCCATTCTGCAGGAGGTTTTCCGGGATGGAAGGCAGCCATACAAAACGAGAACGTGAAGGCGATTGCGGCATACGAGCCTGGCGGCTTTGTATTCCCAGAAGGTGAGATGCCAGAAAAATCGAAGGCTTGACAGGTGGAAGTGCAGGTATTCCGGTGTCTTCCGACCTGTTGTATTCTTTTTTAATAACAATCACAATGATACAAGGAGGCAGTAAGCAAGACTATTAAAATGCAAGAAAAACAAGATTTGCCGTAAAATATTTTGCGTTGTTGCTCGTTTTATAAAATAGCATTGGAATATAAAAACATAGGAGGTTTGACATGGAACGGAACATTATCATAACAGACAATCTGAACGACATAGGCAAGAGCCCGTATAAGGAATATTTGGGACATGCCCTTTGTCTTGACGGCTCTTGCCGTATAGTGTTCAATGGCAAGGAACTTGAGATGAAGCAGGGCGACCTTATGATTGTACGCAGGGGAAATCTGGTGGAGAAAGTGATGCCAGAGAAGAACTTCCGCGTTATGATGGTGTACATATCATCCAAGTTGATAGAACTGAGCACTCCGCAAAGCAACTATGGCATGAAGGGACAGCTCGCTCTGTTTCTTAATCCCATCATGCACCTCAGCCAAACACAGTTTGAGCAATGCAAGCGCAATTTCGACAACCTGCAAATCCGTATGATGCAGACCGGGCATAAGTTCTATAACGACATGATACAGAACAAGGTGCAGTCGCTGATTATCGACTTCTTCGATTTCCATGCCACGTTGTACAAGGAGAGTGACGTGTCAACACAATATGCCATGCTGATGAACCGTTTTCTCTCGTTGCTTGAGAGCGGAGAGTATCGCAGCCACCGTGAAGTGACATGGTATGCCGACAAACTCTGTGTAACGTCCAAATACCTCTCGGAAGTGTCGAAGGCGGTGAGTGGTTATGCAGCCAACTTCTGGATTAACCGCTACACCACGCTCGACATTTCACGACTTTTGCGCGACAAGACGTTGTCGTTCGTGCAGATTTCAGATATGTTCAACTTCTCGTCCCCGGCTTATTTCAGCCGTTACGTTTTGCATAACCTTGGGGTGAATCCTACGGAATACAGAAATTGAGGTTGCATTGCGATTCGTTCATCTTGATACATTTGGTGTCTTTCTTTTTAAAGGTGTACCCAAACCTGTCTTCTGTGTTTCATCCCAATTCGTAAGTTGGTTGGCACAATCTATTTTGATGAGCCATTCTTTCACGTTTGGCTTCGGCTTATTCTCAGTACGAAGCGACTTGTTTTCCTCTATCTGCTTGTTGAGATTCTGCATATATTAGGTGTATGTCTTGTAGACAGAATTACGCACACTCTCGTTTTGCTTGTCACGTTCGGCATTAACGGCTTCTACAAGAGCCTTGATTGCTGCGTTGATATTGATTACACGTTCCTCACACCATGCCTTTTATCCAATAAGCAAAGAAACTTACACCAGTTGGTTGTTGTTTCTTGGGCTAAAATTCTTACCAAGAAGAATGACTTAATACAGAGATTTTTGCGATGGATGAGAGTAAATCCTTAAAAAAAAATCTCTTTTCATATACAATGCAATTATCTCCTTATAAGTACAGAACCGCAAAACTGTGGAATTTTTGACGATAGTTGAACGGCATATATTCCATGTGGCAACGTTGCAACACTAACCAAAGCCTTTCCTAAGGCAAAATCAAGTTTTTGTTTCATTACCCTCTCACCATTTATAGAAAAGACTTTTAAATATATGTCATCAACTTTATTTACATCCATATTTAGCTGTATCTCCAACTTCCCGTCACCTTTATATATAATAGTCGCAGCATTTGGATTAGAAGACGAAATTTCATGTATACCATCAAGTCCAAGAATCTTTAACATTCCTGCATATACATCAATTTCGCCATATCCGCTGTTATTGTCCTTTTCACCCTGAGTATTTGTATTTACCCGATTGCATGTTGACGAAAATATATCAAGAATTTCTGTCGTTGTGAGCTTAGGATTTGCCTCAAGCCAAAGGGCTATCGCACCTGCTACAACAGGAGTGGACTGTGATGTACCGGTAAATGCTCCCCATGGATATTTCTTGTTGCAGAAGTCTGTATATGAACATAGGCAGCTCATGTATTTATCAGGAACAGAATAAGGATGCGTTTCTGCATAAAAGCTACTCATCGAAGACCGCACATTTGTGCCTGGAGCCACTACATCTGGTTTGCAAACGCCAAAACGTGTTGGACCTACAGAGGAATAGCCTGCTATATCACCTCCATGCCCCCAATCAATAACATGTGTATAACCATCAAAACCTGTAAAAGAATCGCGATATGCAGTTGCACCGACACAAATCACATCAGGAGCAGCCCCAGGGCTGAGCACACTATATTTCATCTCTCCACCACTTAATCCAGGATTCAAGTCGTTGTTTTTATGAAATTGTGTTCCATTGCTAAAGAACTGTACATTTGCATCTTCCCCTACAGCTTCTAATGAAATGTTCAAACGCGTACAGTACCCGTCTTCTGAACTTACCACAACATCATAAGCCACAGGTTTGTCAAGAAGTGCTGTTTTGTATGCTTGAATGCTATATACAACTTTCTCATTAAATGCCAGCATTGTATCTGTAAGCAATGAGTCTGGCGAAGATAGGACTGTTGCTGTAGGAATATCCAGACTAACGTTCTTTGCATTCGGTTCTCTATTTTGCCCGTATGCAGCAAGCCTGAACGTGAAATCCTTGTCAGACAGAGCCGACAAAGAAAATTGCTCGCCACCTGACAAAAGAAAAACTCCGTCGCTTTCTCTTCCTTTTGGTTTGTTGAGATATGTATTGAAATAGCCATTATTTCCGGCACTAGCCACAATTATGCGACCCGGACCAATGAGTTGGGAGAGAACTTCATACATCAACTGTTGTTCTCCGTCAAAACATTCTATGCTTCCTTCGCTAAATGATATGACGCATGGTTTTCCTACTTCAGTTGCATAATCAAAAATATATTTAAAGCCAAGAATGTCAGTTGCAGTGGTGTATTTATAAAGTTGATTTTCAGGTATAAGAGGAATGTCTGTATTCACAGCATTGCTTACCAGACAAATGTCTGCATCTGGTGCCATTCCACAAAAGCCTGATGTATACCCTGTTCCGGTTGCAATGCCCAGTGTATGTGTTCCATGTGTTTCAATGAGACCGTCATGAGATCTACCGTAAGCAAGAATAGCTTCTGGCGTTCGGTAATCTGCTCCTACATATAAAGAGCTACCAAGACTGTCGGGAGACAATTGGTCCCAAAACCTGCTTATTCTTGTAGCCCGTGATTCTTTATCATAGAAGTTCGGATGTGTCAAATCAAAACCAACATCCATGACGCCAATCACAACGCTATGCCCCGTATATGCCTGTGGTAAATTTATTCCGGAAGAAACGGGAAGTGTGTTTGTAACAGATGATGTTGTGTCCATACACAAGCTGTTGCTTCTTCCTGCTTCGATGCGCTTAACACTATTCTCTCTCGACAAGGCAAAAAGATTTTCAAGTGGAATATCGGCTATATATATATCCGCAAATTGAGCAAGCTTTTTGCACCCTGCGTTACTAAGCACTTCATCTGCATTTCCTGATATTTTTATAAATGCACAGATACTTGATGCTTTGTTCTTTTGTTGTATGCCAAATTCTGGCTTGCTCTTTGATGTGTTTTTTGCCGATATCGCAGCTTGTCTTACAAGAGGCGACATCTTTGAAAAATTTGCAGTCTGTGCCATAGCACCAAGGGCTATGACAAATAGCAATATGGCAATATTAAAAATCTTTGTATTCTTCATGCCGCAAATTTAGCAAAAAAAATACAATATCCAAAAAAATAAAAGGTGCCACCCATTGGTATGGGCAACACCTTTTTTCTTATCGGTATTAAAATAGTTTACTTATTCAATCCACGGTTCACAATAGTTGTGTTAAGAAGCATCAGATATGTGCGGTACTGATTGTCTGACAGTACATAACGCATATGTTTCAAATCTTTCTGCAATGCCTTCTCTACCATTGCCTTCCGCTCATCTGAGCTTACAGTACTTGCATTGAGCATGTCTGCACAGAATTCTGAGTGAATGTCTTGTACGGCTTCCTGCTGATCGAGCGACAATTCAAGAGCATCAGCCAACTTGCTGTAGTTTACCGACATCTTGTAAGCATTAGCATTGCTAACAGTGTTCAACTCTTCGTTCTCCGCAAAAGTCAAGGTCATGCTCAGCACAGCCATGACAGTTAAAAACAATCTTTTCATAATCCTCATTTTTTAATTAATACTTATGGCTTTGGTCCTTTCTCACGAATCACCGCTGCCTGTTATCCTTTTTTAATATTATCTTTTTACCTTGAAAAGGCTTATGTCTCAAAGTTATAACTTTTCGAATTATTTCCTTTTGACGTTGCAAAGGTATAATATCTTAAACATTCTACAATACTTTTTGTTATGCTGTTTGCGCAAACAGTTGTATTTTTGACGTAAATCAAGAATATCAGTGCTTAATGTTAGCATGATAACAAGTTTGTAATATCATTTTGTAAATAAACTTACTGTCCTTTATTATATAGGTTATTCGGATTCCGCACCTAAATTGAATCGCTCAATGCTGCTTTTATTTATTATTAAGAGCATGGTACAGCTCTTCTGTCGAAAAAAAGTTTCATTGAAATGTCCGAATTTAGTGATTTGTCCGTTATATATATAAACAGGCAGATGAAACCAGAAGATTTCAATTATATAGTGCTGCCCCTGCGAAGAAGTCTGAGAGATTACTTGCAACGGCTGACGGGGAATGACGATGATGCCGAGGATATCGTGCAGGAAGTCATGCTCAGGCTTTGGAATATGCGCTATAGAATAGAGACTGGGGCAAAGGTTTCCGCTCTTGCCTATACGACAGCATGAAATCTTCACCGCGACAGATGGCGGCATCAAAACTGTTGCCGAAGCGAGGGAGAAGAGATGCTGCAGAATGTTGC
>CAKQCV010000108.1 GCA_934217675.1 uncultured Prevotella sp.
CCTATCGCTTTCTTACGAACCCCAATGAAGTCCGCATAAATACCAGGCTGTTTTATCAATTCTTCGTGCGTACCGCTCTGAACAATGTGACCGCCAGCTAACACCAAAATTTGATTTGCATTTCTAACTGTTTTTAATCGATGGGCAATCATAATAACTGTCTTATTTTTTGTCAACTCTGCTACCGCACCCATCAAAAGATTTTCATTCTCTGGATCAACACTTGATGTAGCTTCATCCAAAATGATGATAGGCGCGTCTTTTAGAATCGCCCTTGCTATGGAAATCCGCTGTTTCTCTCCACCAGACAAAGTAGCACCGCCCTCGCCAATCACGGTGTTGTAGCCATCTGGCAGGCTCATAATAAACTCATGGCAGCAAGCCTTTTTTGCAGCTGCTATCACTTCTTCGTGAGAAGCTGTCGGCTTTCCAAATTTGATGTTGTTCTCTATCGTATCGGCAAAAAGATAGACTTTCTGGAATACTTCACTGATATTTGTAAGCAGGCTGTCCAGTGTGTAATCCCGCACATCCACTCCACCGATTGTAATTTTTCCTCCATTAACATCCCAAAACCGGGCAATCGAATTACAAAGCGTACTCTTTCCGGCACCAGACGGACCAACAATGGCTGTCGTCTTCTTTTCAGGTATGGTCAAACTGACATGATCCAAGATTTTGTGTTCTCCATAGGAGAAGGAAACATCATCAAAAACAATATTGAAATTTTCTGGTTTTGTCGGCTTTCCACGCTCATCCATGACAGGCGTTTTATCAATTTCTTCCACCTTATCAATCGACACATCCAGCAGACGCAGAAGTGCAGAAGTATTTCCCGCTGATTGAAGCTGACCAAATAGCATAAACGAGGCAACAGTCATCAATAAGCAAATGGAAAGTTCCATTGTCCCATCCAGATAAAAACACAATCCTTCCACTATAACCAAAATGCTAGTTCCATAGAGAAGAATCTGCTGTAACATGTTGTAAGGCACAAATGTACGCTCCAATTTCAAGTTCTTATCCTTACTATCCATAATGACCTGCTTCATTTTACTGTTAGAATTCTGCCCCAGATTAAATGATTTTACAATCAACATACCCTGGACATATTCCAACACATTAGAAACAAGTGTTTCCTGAGCCTGCTGTCTCTGTGGAGAAATTATTTCTGCCTTTTTCTGCAATCGGCTGATGCACCATGTAAAAAGCAGAATTCCACATAAAATCGTCACCCCAATACGCCAGTCAGTGCAAAGCATAATAACAGTGATGATTGCCGCATGGATATATCCACCCAATATGTTAGTCAGCACCATAGAAGCATTATTCTCAATGTCGCTCATTGTGGTTGTGACAACAGAAGTCAGATTCCCTAAATTGTGATCGCTGAAATACCCCATCGGCATATACTTGATACGATCTCCTATATGAATCCGCTTCTCTGCACACATAAAATATCCAATTTGTACCTTGCCAAAATCAGAAATATAGCTGCACCAGATTTTAAGCAACATACTTATCAGGGTAATTCCAAATACCATCCAAATCATGGAGGTTGTAAAACCATCAATTAAACCCGAAAACACTAATGCTAAGGCTCCAAAAGACATCATATCGAAAAGTGAATGGAGAACAGAAAACAGAATTACCTTTTTCATCGTTCCCTGCATTTTTCCCGAAAACCGATAAATTTTATTTAATGTACTTATCATTTTTTACACCTCCATTCTATGCCTCGTCTTTTGTATCCGTATGTGCTTTCCACATTTCCTGATAAAGCATACAGGAATCCAATAGTTCTTCATGTATTCCTTCATCTACAATCTGCCCGTCTTTTACTACAACAATTTTATCTGCGTCAGTAATCGTTGAAAGTCGGTGAGCAATCATCAGAACTGTTTTTCCGGCAATCACTTTTGCCATTGCCTCCTGGATTAAAGCTTCATTTTCAGCATCAATATAGGCAGTAGCTTCGTCGAGAATTACAATGGGTGCATTTTTCAGTACAGCACGGGCAATCGCAATCCGTTGACGTTCGCCTCCTGACAAATGCCCCCCGGCACCACCGACAACCGTTTGAAATCCATTTTCCAAATTCAGAATAAAATCATAACATCCACAATCTCTGGCTGCCTGATACACTTCCTCATCTGTTGCAGAAGGCTTTCCCATACGGATATTTTCCAAAACCGTTTCATCAAAAAGGTAATTGTCCTGTGAAATATAAGCAATTTGATCCATAAGCTGCGACAATGGAATTTTACGAATATCTGTTCCATCTAACTTAACTGCACCGTCCGTCACATCCCAAAAGCCTGCGATCAGCTTTGTAATAGTAGACTTACCACCACCACTTGGACCCACAAAAGCCGTGATCGTATTTTCTGGAATCGAAAGGCTGACATTTTTCAGTAATGGCTTCCCGGCTTCATATGAAAAGCTGACATTTTCTAACAAAATATTGGAAGACTGAATAGGGACAGGCTTTTCCGGGCGTTCCAGTTCCTTTTCGTCCAGTACAGCGCATAATTCTCCAACCACTGATTTCATTTGAGAAATACTATCTGTAAAATTCATGGCATTCAAAATCGGTGTAATAATCCCCAATGACAAAACAATACAGGTAATAAAAGCCGGAACACTCAGAGTTCCGTTCTGATACAAAATACAGCCAATGGGGAGAACACACACTAATACACTGGGCCAAATTGTAACCAGCATAGATTTATAAAGCTGCACACTTTTCATCCAGTTTACAGCATAAGAAGCATTATCCTCCACTGCGTCTGAATACTTTTGGTAAGAATTAGCTGACTGATTAAACGCCTTAATGACTTCAATACCGCCAATATATTCAACAACTGTATTTGTCATTTTACGCACACGCATAATAAGCCCTTGGAATTTTTCCTCATATCCATTTGCCATTCCCTTGTAGCACAACATACCGATTGGCAGGGTAACCAATGATGCCAGAGCCATCCTCCAATCCAAAAACAGCAGATAAATCAAGATACAGACGGGAATACAGAGATTTGCTGTCAATTCCGGTATTAAATGAGCGAGGGTAGTTTCCATTCCCTCAACACGATCCACCAGAACATTTTTCAATTCGCCTGATGGAGTGTTAATCATATACCCCATCGGAACCCTGGTAAGTTTATCCACAAGTCTCAGACGGATTTCTGCCAGCGTTGTAAAAGTGGCCGTATGGGACACTAAAGTAGACAGATTAGAAAAACATACTTTTGCAAGAAAACCAAGTCCGGCAAACAGACACCACTCCATATAGACAGAAACAGTGGTTTCTCCATTCATCAGGAGAACGACAATTTTCGAGACTGCAAAAAACGGCAACAACCCAGCAGCAACACCTAAAACTGCCATTATCACTGAAAGAACATATTTACTCTTATATGGAGCAGCAAGTTCCATCAGCCTGGACATTGGATTATTATTTTTGTCCATTACACATTCGCTCCTTTTCAATAAAAATAGAGGTTGGTTAAACCCTTCTAACCAACCTCTATTATACTTGTTTAACTATTTCCTGCTACTCTGATAGGGTTTTTAACCCTCCATTTAGACATCAAATTATGCTTACTTCACTGGTTGTACATTGTCGATTTCAAAGAACTGCGGCACACTGGAGAAAGTATATCCGGCAATCTTTGAAGAATTATATACAACCAAATCCTTAGAATAGGAAATTGGGAGGTCAATCACGTTGTCGTTAGAAATATTCAATGCAGTAGCAATAGCGTTCTGAACCACTTCCGGATCAGCAGAGGTAGAAAACGCATTTACCGCATCCGAATAGTTCTGGAAATCTTCAAGTGCCTGAAGAGAAATGGCATGAGGATCAGAACCAAGAGATTCCTGAAGGAATTTATGTGGTTCCGTGTAAGACCCCTCTGTGTTCCATGTTGTAATGTCATAGTTTCCAGCAACGCCCTCTGTCCACCAGGTCATCTGATCCTGTCCAGTGGTTGTCACATCAATACCAACCTTTGCAAGCTGGGTTTTAATTGCAAGAGCCATTTCCTGGGCAAGAGAAAGATCCGTCCAATAAGTATAATTTAAAGAGAGCTTCTGTCCGTCCTTCTCACGGATACCGGTGCTGTCATTCATTACCCATCCCGCTTCGTCTAACAGGGCGTTAGCTTTATCCAGATCATAGTTCCATGTGCTGTTATAGGAAATATCTGTGTAAGGTGCTCCTGGTGCAAACAGGGAAGTTGCCGGAGTTTCATAACCATAAGTCAGACCCTCGGTAATTTCTTCCTTATTGACAGCGTATGCAATCGCCTGACGAACCTTAACGTCACTCAAAAGCGTGCTGGATGCATTCAGCACCAGATTTCGGGTCAGGGTATTTCCGTCGTTAATTGCACCCTCAATGCCGTCTAAAGAAATTGCCTGATTATAATCATCATAGCTGAGAAGATCAGCACCATAAATCAGATCAACTTCACCGGTCTGCAATGCCTGGAGACGTGAAGAAGCCTCTGGAATATATTTCACAACGACTTCATCATAGTAAGGAGCCTCACCCCAGTAATTCTCGTTTCTGACAAAACGTGTACAATCGCCGGAAATCATTTCTTCACGAATGTACGGACCTGTACCGACAACATCTTTGAATGTCTGGAAGTTCTCAGCTTCAAACACATTCGGAGACATCATTCCAGCAACATTCTGGAAACAGAAGTCATTGATATAAGAGAAGCAAGGCGCTGCATAATGAACAGCCACTGTGTACTCGTCAACAGCTTCCACACTTTCAATGTTATAAATTCCCTTGATACCGCTAAAGTTGGGGTTGGAACTGTCAAATTTCAGGATTGCTTTTACACTTTCCGCATTAAAAGCAGTTCCATCGGTAAAAGTGACACCCTGACGGAGCTTGAATGTGAGGATAGTGTTTGTGTCATCCCATCCCCATTCCTCAGCCAGTACAGGAACAATTTCTCCATCCTCATAGCCGACCAGAGTTTCATAAACCAGTCCGCAGGCAATATTATTTTCCTTGTTCATGGTCAGTGTGGTAAGATTGTCCAGCTCTTTCGCTGTGGCGATCGTCAGCACCTTTGTTTCGCTTTCATCAGCCGTTTGCGTCGGCTCGCTGCTTTCCTGTGTCTGATCGGTGGCACTGCTCTGACCGCAGCCAACCATAGACAGAAGCATACTTACGCCCAATGCGGCGGCGATAAGTTTCTTGTAAATCTTTTTCATGTTATCCTTTTCCTTTCTGTTTTGGTAATTTATTTATTAGATAACCCTGTTCCGTAATCTGACCCTCCCGCATAATAATTACCCTGTTTGCAATACGCATGGCATCCTTTCTGCTATGCGTAATGAAAATACAGGAGCTTCCAGATAACTTTACAAAGTTCTCTACTAACGTAAGTACGGCGTCCGTGGAGATCAGATCAAGCCCGCTGGTTACTTCATCCATAATTAAGTAATCCGGCTCTACGGCAATCGCCCGAAGTAAAGAGAGACGTCTCTGCTCGCCGCCCGAAAGCTGGCGGACAGGAGTTTCCAAAAGTCTATAATCCATGTGGACGGCATCCATCAAATCTAAAATGTGCTTTTTCCGTTCCGGCTTTTTCTTGTCAGTCAGATTCACCAGAGCTTCTTCCACGTTGGCATATGCAGATCTCGCAGGATTCAAAGTGCCGGAAGAATCTTGAAAAACCGCCTGTATCTTTTTTCGATGCTGCTTCCATGTCCGATAATTCCAACAGGTTATATCTTCACCGTCCAACAAAATCTTACCCGAAGTGGGTTTTTCAAGCCCAATCAGCAGCCTTGCAAGTGTACTCTTTCCTGAGCCGCTTTCACCCTCAACAGCAAGATTTTCTCCTTTTCTGAGCCGGAGATTGATGTCTGAAAGTGCATTGAAATCTCCAAGATTTTCATTATGATACACTTGATTTATATTCTGGATTACAATTTCTCCCATTTCCATTCACCCCGACTTTCCTTGTTACTTAGCATGGAAAACTGTTTCATCCAGTCCGTTTGCGGATTTTCCAAAAGTATCTTCATTGTTCCATGTTCAATCATCTTTCCATTGCCTAACACATAAACATTTTGACAGAGCGTTTTTAGTGCAGCCACATCATGGGATACAAATAAAATTCCCTTGCCCTCCATCTGTTTTTGCATAATTTTGAGCAGCAAATCCCTGTTTTCTTCATCCAACGCGGCAGTTGGCTCGTCAGCCAGAATATAATCCGGTGACATTCCAAGCAAAATTGCGGCCGCTACTCTTTGCAGCATTCCTCCTGACAATTCGGAAGGATAAGCACCTAAAACCCTCTCCGTATCTTTCAGGTTTACAGCAGCCAGTTTTTCTCTTGCCAGTGCCATTGCTTCATTGCTGCTCATCTGTAAACGATTGCTAAATGTTTCCCGTATCTGAAAACCAATTTTTAAGCGGCTGTCAAAAGCGGTCATAGGATTCTGCGGGATAAATCCCA
>CAKQCV010000109.1 GCA_934217675.1 uncultured Prevotella sp.
ATCGAGAGAAGAACGAAATGAAATTATTCATTTCTTATTCCGAGATGCAGCTTATCTTATGCAAAGATAACGCAAATAATCTATATAGATATAGTGTGAAATGATTTTTGTTCTGTTGTTTTTGAGAAACTTTCCTTTGTCAGTCCGAGGGATAAGGCAACATTGGTGATACAAATAAAGCTTCTTCCGTTTTTGAGAGTGATGAATACAGACTAAAAATATTTTCTTTCAAGAGAAGTATCATTGTATCATTTTTCTTGTACCATTTCGGATGTAACTCGTTGTTATTAAGTAATATATGTAAATGATACTTTTCGCCTTGTTTTACAAAAAGTATCATAGAAGTATCATCTGATTAGCTTTGCTTCTTTTAGTTTATTGTCATCTGCATGTTGCCCAATTCCATGAACGAAATTTGGGCAATCATTGCCCACGCCATTGGATTTCGATGCCCAAAACGTGAAACTTCGATGCCCATAGTATTGGCAGTATCTTAGATGAGCTGCTTTTTGCTTTTCATGATAATGATAAGCTTGTCTTTTTATGATACTTAATCTTTTTTATGATACTTCTATGATACTTTTTGTAAGATAAATAGAAAAGTATCATTCTGCTATATTACTTATAATCATTCAGTTAAAGTAAATTTTTCCTTAATTTATGATACTATGATACTTTTCTTGTCGTAATATTGAAGTATGTTATTCAGCTTTCGGATTTATTTCCCATTACGGATACTATCTCAGCCACTTACGATGTGAGAGAGGGAAAGATAATATTCCTTTAGTGCAAATCTGAATACATAAACAAGAAAAATCCTTTGCGTTGTCTTGCATGATATAAAATTCTTGCAAGTGACGTAAAGGATTTTTCTTGTTTCTATGCAGATATTATTCTGCTTTTTTTTATTTCATCACCTTAATAGTCTTGCCATCGCTAAGCTTAATGATAGTGAAACCCTTTTGAGCGGCATTTACACGCTGACCGGCAGCGTTTACGCGATAAACAGCGTCTGACGACTGAACGCTTGCATTTCCAATGCCAAGAGTAGAGTCGATTGTGTAATGAAGCTCAAATGCCTTAGTCTCTTCAGCCCTCGACAAGATACCTTTGACAAAGGCACCGGAAGCAAATTTAACGGTATATTTTCCGCTCTTTGTAATCTTGTTGTCAAGAACGGCAAATGCGCTATGTGAGTCATCAACACCGATGATTGATGCTGTGGCGGTAGTGATGACATTGCCTGTTGCATCGTCAATAACCTTGATAGTTCCGTTGCCTACGTATACATCCTCATCGGTTTGGAATGTAACCTTAATCTTGTCAAGCTCTCCAACTGTTGATCCGTCGGCAGGGTCTGCCGTAACAACTTCTGGTTCGTCGGTAGGAGGAACAACGCTGCCGTCTATTGTATAATGGAAATTATATTCAGGAAGGTCCGTTTCGTCATAGTCCATACCGTCGAACAATTTGCCGGAAGGGATATGAAGGGTGTACTTGCCAGCTTCTGTAACCTCGTTCGGCAAGATGATCTTCACGGCATTCAGTTCTGCACTCGATGGCTTAACTTCGGCTGTAATCTCAGTCTTTGTCTCGTCGTTGATGAGAACGGCAGCTCCGGCATAAGAATCACCGGCAATGTCGACAAACTGATAATTTGAGAATGTAACCTTAAACTCTTTCAGTGAAGCAACTTTACCTTCGGCAGGGTCAATCGACACATCTTTTGGTTCTTCTGCCGGGAGAGAAACTGTGACAGGGTCTGACATGCCAGACTCTACATAGTCAAGCTGATTGTCGAGCACAGTGTAAGCGTATGAAACGAGAGTGTATGAGTAGTTCACGTTATCAGAGAGCGGAACATCAAAGGCTGTAGATGTCACATTGCCAAGTTCGCGCTGTTCTACGAGAGTAGAATATGTGTCACCGGCAGAAAGTTGCTGCGCAACCTTTACGTAGTCGATGAAGAGCTTGTTGCTCTTTTTAGTCTCGTCTGTAAGGTTCTTGTAGTAAATCTCAAGATAGCATTCTTTAGAACCTTTTGTAAACTCAAAGGTGTAGTCTTTGAATCCTTCTTCAAGAGTGATGTTCTTTGTCTCTTCCACTGCGTCATCGTTGTTGTAGAGTCTAATCTCAACAGGTGTGCCGCTCGACAGCTGTCCGTAGTTCACTTCCGCCATGTTTACAGTAACCTTAAATGCTCCGCTGTTGGCAGAAAGGTCCACGGTAGGAGTATAGATGCTACCGTTAAGTCCGTATGGAGCGATGCCCATATATCCGGCTGCGAGACATTCGTTGCGGTCGGCAAGCCATCCTGGTGTAGAGGTGTATTTGTCGAGCGTTGTTGTTGATGTGAATTCCGGATTCTGTATCGTACCCTCTGTTACTTTATCAAACTGTTCGTTGATGATATTTATCTCTCGGCTCTCATCGAGAGTCTCATTGCGTGTAAGATAGATATCGTATTTCACAGCATTTTCTGCAGCCTCCCAATTGGCTGTAAAACCATTCTCTGAGATATTGGTTGCTGGTAGAGTCTTAGGAGGAAGAACATAGTTGAACACCTCAACAACGGCAATCTCATTGGAATATTCCGAAACATTCTCTCCGGATTTTGCCCTTACAGAGAAAAAGTATTCCTTGCTTTCGTCAAGTCCGCCGACCTCCTTAGATGTTCCGGCAACCTCTTCATCTTGCATTAGATAGTTCTTTGTGTCACCTTCTTTGGTGTATACATCGAGAAGATATGCTGTAGCTCCGCTCACTTTGCTCCATGTAGCGGTAAATGCAGTCTTGCTTACCGTTTTGGGCTGGTATGCTTCGGGGGCCTTGACAAATGTTCCGGCTTCAACTTTCACATTGTCAATAAGTATTCCGTCGGATGCCAGGAATGGGGTAAACTTCAGTTGTTTTGTACTTGTGGCATTCTCGAATATAACGGAGAATGTGTGCCATTCGTTGTCTTCCATCGTAAGCGTTTGGTCGCCGCTGTAGGCATAATTGAAATTGACAGTCACTGCACCACCGTAGCTTGCTGGACTCTTTGCGTCGAATGTTACTTTCACACTCGATGTTGACGTTAAGCCTTCGAACCTCTTTGTCAAGAGATTACCGCCGTCTTTTACAAGCAGTTTGCCGCCAGCCTCGTAGACATATTTGCCGTTCCAGCCGATACCCTTGTAGAGTTTGCCCGAATAGCCACTGATGTCAGTCGTTGCCGGTGATTCCTCACTACCTTCGGTAAAGGTGTCGAAATGCTCATCGATAATTGTCTGTGCCTGTAAACCGCCACACAATAGTATGCCGAGGAGAATAAGCACAAATGAGTGAATGTTTTTCTTCATACTTTTTCGTGGATTAATGTTATTGTTATATTATTGCTGTAATAATTTGATGTATATATATTAAATATACTTTTGCAAATATATTAATTCCTCGCCATAAAATAAGCATTTGTATATTAAATTTTATGTATTTATGGCAGAAATTATCTTGTTTGCAACAAAATGACACTAAAACTTGGCTTTTGTTGGCAAATATACTATCTTTGTGCTTTGATAAAATGAAAAAACAGACTCTGTATCAAGATAGATACAAAGCCTGCTTATAATATAATGTATATTGAATTATCAGTGAAAGAAATTTATTCCAAATCAACCACAGTTATTCCGGCTCCACCAAACTGCACATGCTCGTCTCTGTAAGATTTAACAGCCGGTACGGTGGCAAGGTATTGGCGGATGAGCTGACGCAAGATTCCTGTGCCAGTGCCATGAAGAATACGCACTCTTGACATGCCTACAAGTGTGGCGTCGTCGATGAAATACATCACGGCATTCAGTGCCTCTTCGCCACGCATACCTCTTACGTCAAGGTCTTGTTTGAAGTTCAGTTTTTTGCTGTCAATAGTCTCACGCGTTTGTCTTCCCACTGTCATATAAGTACGAGGTTCCTCCTTTTTCGGAGGTGTGGCATGTTCAAGCTTTTTCAAAGCAGTTGTAGAACGAATATCGCCAAATATTACAGTAGCGTTTTTGCCCTGTATGCTCTCTATCTTTCCAACGGTAGTAGTGCCTTTTATCTTCACTGTGTCGCCTTCCTTTAGTGGTGTGTGTGGAGTGGAATTTGATGAGTGTGGGATGGAAAGTGAAGAGTTTTCGTTAGGAGAGCCAGAGGGGGCTTCCTTTTTTTTCTTCTTGTTTTCTTTTCGTCGGAGAATCTGTGCCATCTTCCGAGCTATCTTGTCGTCCTCAGCCTGTTTGTCAATGTCGGCAATACTCTCCTTGAAGTCCTTCAGACTTTCGCGCAGCTTCTTTGTCTCTTCTTTCTCTGCCTGTTTTTCGCGGATTTCGCGAATCACGTTTTCTATCTTCTTGTTGCTCTCCTTAAAGAGTTCCTCGGCACGCTCCTTTGCCTTGGCGAGAACCTCCTTGCGAGTCTTGTTTAAATCCGACAGCTCCAACTCGTATTTGGCTATAGTCTGTTCCATCTGTTTCTCTCGCTGGTGTATTGTCTGTCGTTTGCTCTCCCAGTAGCGTTTGTCGCGAACTATATCCTGCAAGTATTTGTCGCTCTGGATATAGTCGGAACCCACAATCTCGCTGGCGTCATGGATAACCTGTTCCGGCAGTCCAATCTTGCGGGCAATTTCGATGGCAAATGAGCTTCCTGGTTGTCCTATTTGCAATTGGAACAGTGCTTGCATCTTATGGCGGTCGTAGAGCATGGCACCGTTAACCACTCCCTCATGACTGTCGGCAAAATGCTTCAGGTTCTGATAGTGGGTTGTAATAACGCCGTATGCTTTCTTTATGCAGAACTGCTTCAGTACTGCTTCTGCAATGGCACCGCCAATCTGCGGTTCGGTGCCAGTACCGAATTCGTCAATAAGAATCAGTGTGCGGTCGTTGGCACTCTTCATCATATTCTTCATATTCGTCAGATGACTTGAATATGTACTCAGATCGTCTTCAATGCTCTGCTCATCACCTATGTCGATAAGGATATTTTGGAAAATTCCCGTTTGTGAACGCTCGCTCATAGGTACGGACAGTCCACACTGGAGCATATACTGTACCAGTCCCACAGTCTTCAGACATACCGATTTTCCTCCGGCATTAGGTCCGGAGATTATGAGCATCCTTTTGTTTCTTGTCAGCGTTATCTCCAGTGGCACAACCTTCTTGCCCTGTTTCTCAAGCGACAGCCGGAGTAGGGGATGGGATGTTTCAATCCAGTCAATCAACGGATATTTGCCCACCTCAGGCTCGATACCGTCGATAAGTTTTGCCAGCTCCGCCTTGGCGCGAATCATATCCACCTGGGCAAGCAATTTGTAGGAGTCGAGAATCTGTGGCACGTGTGGACGGATAATCTTTGCAATTTCCGTAAGTATGCGTATAATCTCCCGTCGCTCTTCCGCTTCCAGTTCCCTAACACGGTTGTTAGCCTCCACCACTTCCGTTGGTTCGATGAAGAGTGTTTTTCCAGATGCCGATTCGTCGTGCACAATACCCTTTATCTTTCGTTTCATTGTAGGAACGACAGGAATCACGAGTCTGCCGTCGCGCATTGCAGGTGTAACATCCTTCTCGATAAGCCCCTCGCTTTGCGCCGAGCGTAATATACTATATAAGGTACGCGAAATGCTGCCCTCCGTCTTGGCAAGTTCCCTGCGGATATTGTTAAGTTCGGGCGATGCCGTATCGCGTATTTTTCCGAATTTATCCAATATCTGGTCAATGCGTTGCAGAATCTGTGGATAAGTCATTACTCCGTCGGCAAGTTCGTGAAGTGCGGGATAAGGATATACCGGTTCTCGCTGCCATCCATCTTGTGGCATGGTGGCATTGTCCTCGTCGCTACGGTTCAGATAATTTACTATGTCGCAGATAGTGCCCATAGAGCGTCGCAAGTCGAAGAGTTCATCCTCTTCCATATGCGTTCCCTCCAGTCGGAGTCTTGCCACCGACTGTCTCACATCGAAGAAATAGTTAAGTGGAAACTCCTCTGTATCCTCTTGCAATCGTCGGAATTCCCTAATCCTTGCAAGTTGCGTATTTATATCCTTCATGCTGTCCATAAAGGTTATTTTGTCCACTTCTTCTTTGCCGAGAGTACTTAGGCACCGTTCGCGCAGAAGCGTTCTTATTTCGTTGAAACCAATCTTGTTTTCGAATGTTTTAGGATAAATCATGGTGCAAAATTAGCAAAAATCATTTTTTTTAGAAAAAAGTTGGAGAAAAATTTGCAAGTTTAAATAAAATGCCCTACCTTTGCACTCGCTTTAAGATACTAAGCTAAGTTCTTCAAGTTTGGAGAGATGGCAGAGTGGTCGAATGCACCGGTCTTGAAAACCGGCGTACTGAGAGGTACCGGGGGTTCGAATCC
>CAKQCV010000110.1 GCA_934217675.1 uncultured Prevotella sp.
GCATCAGCTTCTCGTCTACCGACAAAATAGGTCATAAATACGGCACTCACTGTCAACTAATCCAAGACCAGTATGTAGACCTCGACAAGCGTCTTGCAGACTTTTTCAACTATCTCGACCAAACCATTGGCAAAGGACAATATCTCGTGTTCCTAAGTGCCGACCACGGAGCAGCTAACAATATTCTAATGAATCAAGAGCATGGTATTCCAGCTGGAGGCTTCTTCTATAAAAAGGAATTGAAAGATTTAAATGAATATTTGAAACAAAAATACAATACTACTGCAGATTTGGCACGCTATATCATGTCATACACTGTTGTCCTTGACCATGAAGCTATCGCAAAGGCTGGACTGAAACTACGCACCGTGAAAAACGAAGTTGCAGAATATTTCCAAAACAAGGATTATGTTGCATATGCAGTAAATATGGACAGAGTTGCATCAGCAAACATTCCATCTTACATTAAGGAAAAGATTATAAACGGCTACTGTCGCAAACGTAACGGTGACGTACAATTAATTATGCAACCAGGATGGTATGAGATATATGGCGATAAAATTGATGCCGGCACAACCCACGGAGAATGGAACCCGTATGATGCGCATATCCCATTCCTCATGATGGGATGGGGAGTAAAGTCTGGCAAGACAAATCATCCTACCTACATCACCGATATAGCTCCAACAATATGCAATCTCGTGCATATTCAGATGCCTAACGGATGTATCGGTAATGCTGTAGAAATGAAATAATATAAGCGTGGCGTTGCAGATGGTACTTTATACTTGCACCGCCAGTGCTTTTGCAATGCACAATTAGTGCAGGTTGTTTGCACCGAAATGCTAACAACATTCGTAATTCCTCACATCCCTCACTGCATCCCTCACTCTCCTAAAGTCCCATGTATAAAGGGGTTATAAGGAAAACAGTGAGGGATGAGGGATAAAATTACGAAAAAGAATTTTATGTATTTTACCAACACAAAATTCTTTTATTATCCTATTTTTTAATTATCTCTTAATTTTTCTATTCACCGTTCTTCCGTCGGCATACTGTATCTTCACGATATTTATGCCTTGCTGCGGAGCACTGAGCATTGTACCATTCACATTATAATAAGTAATGCTGACAGGAAGCGCTCCATAATCAGCAACAACATCAATACCATCAGTTGTTGACGTTATGTTGAGCGTTGCTCCTGCACCATTTTCCTCGTTGGTCAACACATCCTCAACCAAGCTGCTGTCGTAAGCCTTCAACGTGTAATGGTCGGAAGGGATGAAATAATCTGCACTGCCGGAACGGCTTTGGAAGTCATTGGCATTGAGGTTGCCCACAGTGGTGATGTTATAATCTTTCTTGCTTCCGCTTGAGGCATAATTTTTCCACGGAGTCTTTTTTGCAGCATCGCTCACAAATGCACAAGCTTCAACATATAGATTAGATTTGTATCCGTAACCAATGCAATAATGGGCATTGGAACTTGAATAAAGACAATTCTGCACATGCACCTGTCCGTATCTGACACGTGGCATACGCTCTGAGCATCCCTCATCCCACCAGCAGTTGGCAAAGGTGGTATTCAGATGTCCTGCATCAGAAGTGCGGCTGTCGCTGTTTCCCCACAAGTCGCAGTTGCGATGATCATTAGCTCCGCCACTGCCGCCAGCCCATGGCTTTATGAAATAACGGAAGCGGCACCATGTTACGCATATATTGTCGGAGCCGTTCACACAGTCGAAGTTTCCGTCTACACCATCCTGAAAATCACAGTGGTCCACCCAAATATACGACGAGCCAGTAACCGTGAGATTGTCGTTGCCATCGATATCATAAGCACCGGCACTCTTAAAGGTCAAGTTTCTTAATATGATATTTTTACAATCAGAAAGCTGCAATATTCCAGTCTCGCTCGTCTTGCTTGAATGTTTCGGATTTACAAGAGCCGAACCTTTCATTCCATATACGGTTTTATTTTGCACTCCCTTCACATTGTTAAGTCCGGCAAACTCTATCTCGCCTTCTACATAGATGATTTTCTTGTCAGAACCTTTCAAAGCACTCATCAGTTCGTCCTTTGTCTTCACTATTACAGTTGTTCCTCCTTCACCACCGGTAACATTTCCTCCTACGGTAGCCCATCCGAGCGGAGCATTGAGATCATAAGGCGACAGGGTGTCTGTCCATCCTGCAAAAGCATGTGTTTCTGTCATTGCCATAAAGGCAAGGGCAAAAAAATTGGTAATAATAGATTTATTCATTTTAGTAGTTTTTATTTTGGCAAATATAGATAAAGTATACTTATACACAAAACAAATTATAAAAAATCTGACTTCTTGCAATCAATAATTTATCAAGACGCCAAATAACGAAACATCCTCATAAACAAAGCATTAAAAGCCTGGTTTATGAGGATGTGGCATTTTCTCTTTTATCGTATGCTTGAAAAAGCTTATACTCCAATTAGTGTCAAACTATACAGATATACCACAGCAGCCGGCATAGCCATAAGCGAAGAGTCAAAACGGTCGAGCATTCCACCATGTCCTGGTAAAATGTTACCACTGTCCTTTATGCCAAGTGTGCGTTTAAAAAGTGACTCTACAAGGTCTCCCCATGTTCCAAATACAACAATAACGAGTCCAAGTCCCATCCATTCAATTATAGACAAGCCTAAATCTGCCTTTATCTGTGGAAAGAAATGATATACTAAAGCAGAAGCAACAAGAACAAGCACAGCTCCGCCAATTGAACCTTCCCATGTTTTTCCCGGTGAAATTCTTGGGAATAGTTTATGCTTTCCAAACAAAGAACCTGAACAATAAGCCCCACTGTCATTAGTCCATAAAAAGATGAACACACAAAGAGGTATAATATAATTATATACAGTTTGTTCATTTGCTGTTCCGTTGAATGCAAGCACATTGATGGTAGAGAACGGCAAAGCAATATACATCTGTCCAAGCATAGTATGTGCCCAATTCTCTATGGCATCTTCGCAACAAGTATACAATTCACTTATGAACAAATATATTACAGTGAGTAAATAAGGGATAAAGACAGCCCCTGTTGGCACTATCCCACTGCAAAATCCTCCAACAGCAAAGAAAAAATACACTCCAGCCACAGTACTTATCATACTGTTTACTTGCACACCACTTTTTGCATTTACCAAGCCACAGTATTCCCATATAGTAAGTCCCGTGACGAGTGCAAATAAAACCTCCATTGCTGCGGGATCAAGGAAACTGGTCACTACTGCTGCAACAAACAAGATACCAGTTATTGTCCGTACAACCAAATTTGACAACTTGCTGTTCTTCTTTTCTTCAACCATTATTCTTATGCTTTATCATTTAAATCCGAAGTATCTTGAGTATTCTCAATATTTTTAGAGTCGGCAGAATCAGAGGAAGCCTCCGAATCGGCAGAATGTTCAGAAACCTTAGAGTTTCCGGCATTCTCTTCGAGAATCTCCTCTGAACGACTTACCCATGGACGCTTTCCAAAAATTTTCTCCACATCCTCAGCAAAAATCACCTCTCGCTCAATGAGCAATTCAGCAAGTTTGTTATGTCCTTCCTTATGCTCAGTAAGAATATCTTTTGCTCGCTTATACTGTTCAGCAATCATCTTCAGCACTTCGTCATCCATAACCTTCGCAGTAGTTTCCGAGTATGGCTTTTGGAAATTATACTCATTGTTGTTGTAATAGCTTATATTCGGAAGTTTGTCACTCATTCCTGCATACGCTATCATTCCATAAATGCTCTTTGTAACACGTTCAAGATCATTAATGGCACCAGTTGAAATATGTCCAGTAAACAACTCCTCGGCAGCACGTCCACCAAGCAAAGAGCAAATTTCATCAAGCATTGCTTCTTTTGTTGTTATCTGTCTTTCCTCTGGCATATACCATGCAGCACCAAGTGCCCTTCCACGAGGAACAATAGATACCTTAACCAAAGGATTTGCATGTTCCGTAAACCATGATATTGTAGCATGTCCCGCTTCATGAATGGCTATCGAACGCTTTTCAGCAGCAGTCATCACCTTTGTCTTCTTTTCCAATCCGCCAATTATACGGTCTACAGCATCAAGAAAATCCTGCTTCTCCACAAATTTCTTGTTGTGTCGGGCTGCAATCAAAGCAGCTTCATTGCACACATTGGCAATATCAGCTCCGGAAAATCCCGGAGTCTGGCGTGCCAACATCTCAACATCAACACTATTGTCTTTCTTTATCGGACGAAGATGAACCTCAAATATAGCCTTTCGCTCGTTAAGATCAGGTAAATCTACACTTATCTGCCTATCGAAACGCCCTGCACGCAACAATGCCTTATCAAGCATGTCGGCACGGTTGGTAGCAGCAAGCACTATAACACCACTGTTTGTACCGAAACCATCCATCTCCGTCAGCAAAGCATTCAGCGTACTCTCTCGTTCATCATTGCTTCCCATAGCAGGACTTTGGCTACGTGCCCGACCAACTGCATCGATTTCATCGATAAATATGATACAAGGGGCTTTCTCTTTTGCCTGGCGGAAGAGGTCGCGCACTCTACTCGCACCAACTCCGACAAACATTTCAACAAAGTCAGAACCACTCATTGAAAAGAATGGCACCCCTGCTTCACCAGCTACAGCCTTTGCAAGAAGAGTCTTACCTGTTCCTGGAGGACCAATAAGCAACGCACCTGTAGGAATCTTGCCACCAAGTTCTGTGTATTTTTTAGGATTCTTCAAAAAGTCTACAATTTCCTGTACTTCTTGTTTTGCTCCCTCTTGTCCGGCAACATCTTTAAATGTTATGACTTTCTCACCTTTTGTCTTGTCATAGACTTTTGCCTTGCTCTTGCCAACGCCAAGGATTCCAGAACCTCCTCCGCCTCCCATTCTGCGCATGAAAAACATCCAAATGACAAAAAACAGGATAATCGGACCTACAGACTGCAAGATAAGCATCAAGATGCCCCCTTGTTCGCTTTCATAACTCAAGTCACCTTTAAAGGTTCCCTTGGATCTTGCATAGTCTATAAAATTCTCCAGTTTGTCAATTCCACCATATTCCACTTCAATAAATGGATTAGTACCGACTTGATTGGTACCTGCATTGAAAAGCTTGCGAATGTATTCAGGCTTGACAAACATCTTCAGCTTTCCATTGTCTTTGTTGACAACAACATTCGAAGCGTATCCCTGCATCACATACGTTTGGAATTTTGTATAAGTCGCCTCTTTGCCAGCACTGCCACCAACAGAGTTGCCCCCCATAATATAGGCGATGAGCAATCCTATAATGGCAATGCCATAAATCCACCCCATGTTGAATTTCGGCATTTTGTTGTTATTGTTGTTTAAATTTTTATTTTTGTCTGGATTCATATCAGTAATATTGATTTCCACCTTATATTTATATAGCCATTAGCTATACACCACACACTATGCAGCATCTATATCTGGAATCTCTGTGAGTTTTGCATCCTCCCAAAGATCTTCCAAATTATAATAGCTACGCATTTCCGGCAAGAATATATGCACTAAAACATCTGTGTAATCCATTGCCACCCACTCGGCATTAGTAAGTCCTGCTATCTTTACAGGCTTTTCTCCAGCTTCTACACGCGCTGTCTCCTCTACAGAGTCAGCAATTGCATCAATTTGTGTAGGAGAACTTCCTTGGCAAATAACAAAGAAATCGCATATCGTTCCGTCAATGCCTCTAAGATCTGCAATAACGATATTTGTTCCTTTTTTTTCTTGAATACCTTTAACGATTGATTCTACAAGTTTGTTTGTCTGTTCCATTAAAAATTAAATCGGATTGTTTTTAAATTCTAATTCTTTATGCTATTAAATGGCGCATAATTAAAAAGATGCCCCAACAGCATACAAAGGTAAGCCGATTTATCCAAAAAAAACAAGAAAAGTATATTATTTTGAAGTTTTTTATAAAAAAGTTGCGTAAAATGTTTGTAGTTCAAAAAAAAGTAGTACCTTTGCACTCGCAATTAAGCAATAAGCGATTGCAGCATTAAAATAATATTGGGATATGGTGTAATGGTAACACTACAGATTCTGGTCCTGTCATTCTTGGTTCGAGTCCGAGTATCCCAACTTTAAAGTCACGACACAAGCGTTTTCCCGAGCAAAATTGGGATATGGTGTAATGGTAACACTACAGATTCTGGTCCTGTCATTCTTGGTTCGAGTCCGAGTATCCCAAC
>CAKQCV010000111.1 GCA_934217675.1 uncultured Prevotella sp.
GCAAGAGAGAATTGCTTCTATACTTGGTTGTATTGATGACAAAATTGAGCACAATGAAAGAATAAACAATAATTTAGCTGATCAAGCACAAGCTATTTATCAGCAATATTTTGTAGCAGAAGCCAATCCAGACTGGCCACTTGGTCATCTCTCAGATCTAATTGATATCAAATATGGCAAAGATCATAAAAAGCTCGCTGATGGCACTTATCCTGTTTACGGATCAGGCGGAATCATGAGGTATGTAGAGCGTCCGCTGTATGAAAAAGAGTCCGTTCTCATTCCGCGAAAAGGTACGCTTAATAACGTGATATATGTTAATCAGCCTTTCTGGTCTGTTGATACCATGTTCTATACGGAGATGAAACAAGACAATGTTGCAAAGTTTGTATATCACTATGTAAAATCCAAAGACCTCGCATCTATGAACGCAGGATCAGCAGTGCCAAGTATGACTACAGCAATACTAAATGCCTTGGAACTTCCACTCCCTTCAATAGAAGCATTAAAGCATTTTGAAGTTTCTGTAGCACCAATGTACGAAATGATGCAGAAAAATGAAGAAGAATCTCATAAGCTGGCTAAATTAAGGGATGCTTTGCTTCCTAAGCTAATGTCCGGTGAGATTGATGTTTCTGACCTTGACCTTTAAGTCGCTAAATTATTGTTTAGCATAGAAATATAATGAAAAACTACAGGAGGTTGAACATGCCAAATTTATTTACAGAGGATACATATGAACAAGCAATCATTGAATTGTTTGAAAACATGGGGTATGATCACCTCTACGCTCCGGACTTAGATCGTGATTATAGCAGTCCTTTACTGGATAATGAGTTGCGTAGCAGTCTGGTTCGTATTAATCGTGGTCTGCCTGTAGAAGCCATCGGTGAAGCACTGGCCAAGTTAAAGAATTTTGACACTGGCAGTTTGCTGCAGAAGAACATCATTTTTATGGATTATTTGCAAAATGGCATTACGGTTAAGTTCTTTGTGAAAGGTGAGGAACAATCATCTATTATTCGTTTAATTGATTACCAAAATGTAAAGAACAATTCTTTCTATGTGGTAAATCAGTTTACATTTCTTGAAAATGGAAATAATCGTCGTCCGGATATCATTCTGTTCATTAACGGATTACCTCTTGTTTTGATGGAATTAAAGAGTCCTGCTAAGGATGAAGTGGGGGCAGAGAATGCATTTCATCAGATTCGTAATTACATGAAGGATATTCCGTCTATTTTTTACTACAATGCAATTTGTGTAATTAGCGACTTGTCCACAAATAAAGCCGGAACTATCACATCAGGATTAGATCGTTTTATGGAGTGGAAAACCAAGGACGGTAATTACGAAGATACTGCTTATGCATCCTTTGAGACTTTCTACGAGGGTATGTTTCAAAAGGAGCGCCTGCTGGACATCTTAAAGAATTTTATTCTCTTTTCTGGTGTTAGCAATAGTCGCTTCAAAGTGCTGGCTGGGTATCATCAATATTTTGCAGTACGCAAAGCGATCGAAAAAGCAAAGGTAGCAACAAAAACCGATGGTAAGGGAGGTGTTTTTTGGCATACGCAGGGTTCCGGAAAGTCATTGTCAATGGTTTTTTATGCTCATTTATTACAGGATGCACTTGAAAGTCCAACGATTGTTGTTATGACGGATCGCATTGATTTGGATGATCAGCTTTATGCACAGTTTTCACAATGTGCTGATTTTTTGCGTCAGACACCGGTACAAGCGGAAAGTAAAGAACATTTAAAAACACTTCTTGACGGAAGAAATGCAAACGGCATCATATTTACAACCATGTTTAAGTTTGAGCGCGGCGAAAAGCCTTTATCTGAACGAAGAAATATCGTAGTAATGGCCGATGAGGCACATCGTGGTCAGTATGGTTTTGACGAGAAAATCGTTATGTCAGAGAATGAAAAAGGTGAAAAGGAAGCCCGCACCGTAATTGGTAATGCTCGTATTATTCATGACGCATTGCCGAATGCTACATTTATCGGATTTACCGGTACACCGATTTCGGTCAAAGACAGAAATACTCGTGAGGTTTTTGGTGATTATATTGATGTATATGATATGACACAGGCTGTAGAAGATGGAGCTACTCGCCCGGTTTATTATGAAAGCCGTGTTGTTCAATTAAAACTCGACGGAAAAACGCTTTCTCTTATTGATCATACATACGATGTTTTAGAGCAACAATCTGATGCTGCAACCATCGAAAAGAGTAAAAAAATGCTAGGTCAGATGGAAAGTGTTTTGGGGGCAGATTCTACTATTAATTCACTTTGCAATGATATTGTTAATCATTATGAAAAATATAGAGCAAATCTACTTACCGGTAAGGCAATGATTGTTGCTTATTCCAGAACAATTGCAATGAAGATTTATCGACGGATTCTGGAGATGCGCCCTGATTGGACTGAAAAAATTGGGGTTGTAATGACAGGAGGAAATAATGATCCGGAGGATTGGAAGGAAATTATTGGGACAAAGGCACATAAAGAGGAGCTGGCCAGAAAGTTTAAAGATAACAATGATCCAATGAAAATAGCGATTGTTGTGGATATGTGGCTTACAGGATTTGATGTTCCATCTTTGGCTACGATGTATGTTTACAAGCCTATGCACGGGTACAACTTAATGCAGGCGATTGCACGCGTAAATCGTGTATTCAAAGATAAAGAAGGTGGGTTGATTGTAGACTATGTTGGAATAGCATCTGCTTTAAAGGCTGCAATGAAGGAATACACTAAGCGTGATCAATCAAGATATGGTGATATGAATATTGCCAAAATGGCTTATCCTAAATTTCAAGAGAAACTTCAAGTATGTAAGGATTTATTATATGGATTTGATTTTAGTGGTTTTATTGGTGGCTCACCACTTACTATGGCGAAACTCATTACTGGAGGAGTAAACTTTGTTTTAGATGCAAAAGTGCCTGATAGAAAAGATTTGTTTCTAAAAGAAGCAATGCTATTAAAACAGTCGCATTCTTTGTGCTCTAGTATGACAACAGAACAGGAACGTCATGAAGCGGCATATGTGGAAGCGGTACGTTCAACGGTAACCAAGATTACATATGGAGGAGCGGGAGGTAAGAGCTTATCTTTGAATGAAATAAATGATCAAATTAACAATCTTCTTAAAGCTGCAGTTCAGAGCGAGGGGGTCATTAATTTATTTGATAGCAGCAAATCTGATGGCGAAAACTTTAGTATATTTGATCCGGCAGTTTTGGATGAAATATCCAGAATGAAGGAAAAGAATATTGCCGTTGAAATTTTGAAAAAGTTGATGGCTGAGCAGGTAGCTCTCTACAAGAGAACGAATGTGGTGCAGTCGCAGAAATTCTCTGAAAAGATAGCACAGTTGATGAACTCTTATTATAACGGACTAATCACCAATGAAGAGGTAATTAAGGAATTGCTGAAAACGGCGGAAGAAATCGCAAACCTTTATAAGAATGGACAGAAATTGGGTCTTTCACAAGAGGAGCTTGCATTTTATGATGCTCTCACAAAGCCAGAGCATATCAAAGATTTTTATAAGAATGATGAATTAATTGCTCTCACAAGAGAACTTACAGAAATGCTTCGTAAGAATCGTACCATTGATTGGCAGAAGAAAGAAACAGCGAGGGCCCAGATGCGAAAGATGGTTAAGCGTCTTCTTAAGAAATATAAGTATCCACCGGAAGATTATGATTTTGCAATAAACACAGTAATCAATCAGTGTGAGCTTTGGACGGATAATGTGGAACCGCGAGCAGAGGAAAAGCTTTATAAATATGTGTCAGAAACAGAACTGAGTATGGTGGCAGAGACACCGGCTCCTTATGGAGAAAAGAAGTAACGGGGGTATAATATGGATGCGCGTAAAGGTAATATTTATGAGATACTGAATGGAAATAAACAGTTTTTAATTCCTGTTTACCAGAGATTCTATAGTTGGGATATAGAACAGTGCAAACGACTTTGGAATGATATTGTAGAAATGCAGAGAAAAGGAAAAGTGGGTCATTTTGTTGGATCTATTGTTAATATCGCTGAACAGGCAATGCCGACAGGTGTTCAGAAATATATGATTATTGATGGTCAACAGCGAATGACTACATTAACACTGCTTCTTTTGGCTCTGCGCGATTATGCAATCAAGAATCCAGGTGATACATCAATCAATGCTCGTCGTATAGACAATATGCTTCTAAAAAACGAGTATGAAAATGGTGATGAGCGATATAAACTACTGTTGACTGAAACAGATCGGGATATTCTCATAAATCTTGTTGAGGAAAAGCCAATAGCAGAGGGCACTCGATCAAGATTGATTGAAAATTACAAGTTTTTTGCTGATAAATTAGCAGATAAAGAAATTCTTCCTGCTGAGGTATATGAGTCAATTGGAAAGTTGCAAATTGTTAATATTACATTGGATCGTGCTGTTGACGATGCACAGGCAATTTTTGAAAGCTTGAATTCTACCGGTAAGGAACTTTCCGAATCCGATTTGATTCGCAACTATGTTTTGATGGGACTAGAATCATTAGAGCAAATATATGTATATGAGCATCTCTGGCGTCCTATGGAGCAATTGTTTGTTTATGAAACACAAGGAACAGTAATGGATGCTTTCTTTCGTCATTACCTGACAATGAAACTTGCCCGTATTCCAAAGCAAGGCCGCGTATATGAGGAATTTAAGTTGTATCATTTAAATTGTGAATTTGGAACCATCAGAGAACTTTGCCAAGATTTACTGGATTATGCAAAATACTATACAAATATTGTATTCAAGCGGAATTTTGATTTGGATCTAAAGAAATTATATGAGGATATTATTGATTTAAGAATGGAAGTATCCTATCCATTCTTATTGAAGATTCATCATGATTGTACAGACGGAATAATAACGTCAGATGAGTTGAAGGAAATTTTGAAACTTTGTATTAGCTATGTATTGAGACGTGCAATTTGTGAGATCCCGACTAATTCTATGAATAAAACTTTTGCAACATTGAAGAACTATATAAAACCAGATGATTATCTGAATTCTGTTAAGGCATTCTTTGTGATGCAGGACACTTATAAAGAATTTCCGGATAATGATAAATTTGAAGGTGCATTTGTAAGTCGTGATATTTATAATATGCGTGCTAGAAATTATATTCTCAGTCGTTTGGAAAATTTTGAAAACAAAGCTCCGATTATTATAGAAAATTATACCATAGAACATATAATGCCACAAAATAAAAATCTTTCTTTGGAGTGGCAAGCTGATCTTGGTGCCGATTGGCAGGAGGTTCAGAAGAAATATTTACATACAATTGGAAACCTTACTTTGACTGCATATAACTCTGAGATGAGTGATAGACCTTTTAGGGAAAAAATGAATATGCCAGGAGGTTTCAAAGAAAGTGCACTCAGGCTCAATAAATATATAGTGTTGTTAAATGAGTGGAATGAAAAGCATATTCAGGAGAGAGCAAACATGCTCGCAAAAAAAGCAGAATCTATTTGGCCATATCCTTCTTTAACAAATGTGGAACTTGCACCATATCAGGAAGAAAAGAAAATAGCACAGAAGTATTCTTTAGCGACATATGATATAAACGCATTTACAAAAATGTTGTTTACATCTTTGGATAAACGCATTATGAATTTATCTCCGGCTGTAAAGAGGGAGTATAAAAAGTTGTATGTAGCATATAAGCTGGATACTAATTTTGTTGATATTGTTTTTCAGAAACAAAGATTGCGTATTTCAATTAATATGAAGTTTGCTGAGATTAATGATCCTAATGGTATTTGTAAAGATATTACCGGTTTAGGTCGTTGGGGAAATGGGGATGTGGAGTTGTTTATGGAGCACCAGGATGAACTAGAACAGATTATGGAGATTGTGAAGCAGTCTTTTGATGCACAGACAGAATAAAGATTTTGGGACGAAATAAGGAGGAAATCCAATTTGAAAAAGAAAAAAGATGAAGTAACAATCCGTTCCAGTGCAGCAGAATATTTGACCTATGTTGCCTCTGTCGGCGAACAGCAGGACAGTTTTGAAATGCGCTACGAGGATGAGAATATATGGCTGACACAGAAGATGATGGCCACATTGTATGA
>CAKQCV010000112.1 GCA_934217675.1 uncultured Prevotella sp.
TGGCAATGCCTGTGCTGCTGCCACGAGGAAGATACATGCTCCTACAATCATCATGATCTTCTTCTTGAAATCTTACCGATTGCTCGTAACGCTCTGATAATCAATACTAATTGGAGTAACAAAATGACGAAAGAAACAAATTAGGAACAACAAAATCAAGAAACCCAAAAATGAAAGAATGAGAAAACAAAAATTAACACGGAAAACAAGGATGATTTTCCGATTCTGGGATTTGGAAGAAACTATACATTGAGGAGGTAATGTTGAGATTGACTTAAAACTATATGCTGCTATTAGAGAAGACAAACTAACAATCGCTTGTACTTTTTGAAGGAAATTATTATAGGCAAAAGTGAGGAATACTCATATAGTTGCTAAATAAACATAAATTATTAACTGATTATAATTGAGTCTGAAATATATTTTGTATTTTTGTAATAAAATTAAGATACACATATGGCAAATAAGGAATTAAATAGGCTAAAAGTAGTACTTGCAGAAAAGAAACGTACTAACAAATGGCTTAGTGAACAGTTGGGAAAAGACAAAACTACCATTTCTAAATGGTGTACAAATACATGTCAACCAGACTTGGAAAACCTCATGAAGATGGCAAAGCTTCTTGAAGTTGATATTAATGAACTTTTGCGTAATGTGGACTAAATCGTAGAATAAGAATATAATGACAGAGAAAAGATATACAGTATTGGACTTGTTTTGTGGATGTGGCGGTTTGTCGCTCGGCTTTGAAAAGGCTGGCTATGATGTACTGCTTGGCATTGATATTTGGGAAGATGCACTTGAAACATACAAGTTCAATCACCATAACAGCAATATTCTATGTGCGGACATATCGACTTTGGGGGGCGATGATGTAAGCACTCTCCTTGGGACAAAAAGCGTAGATGTAATAATAGGCGGTCCTCCATGTCAGGGATTTTCCGTTGCAGGCAAGCGTATCGTTGATGACGAAAGAAACAAGTTATATAAGGGCTTTGTACGCATGGTAGCATACTTCAAACCAAGTGCATTTGTGATGGAAAATGTGCCCAATATATTGTCTATTGGCGAGGGAGTTGTTAAGCAATCTATACTTGACGATTTCCAAAAATTGGGCTATCATGTAGAAACAAAAGTACTTCTTGCCTCTGATTATGGCGTTCCGCAAAATCGTCGACGAGCAGTTTTTGTAGGTTTGCGCAACGGTGTTTTCGATTTCAATATTCCGAAAGTAGAGCATCGGGTTACAACAGAGGAAGCACTTGGTGATTTGACAGAGGAATCCATCGCAGACAAAATGCCATATCCCATCGCTCCAAATTGTGACTACCAACGACTGATGCGAGCAAACAGCAATGCTGTATGGAATCATGAAATTACGCTACATAATGAACAGACCAAACGCATTATAGCAATGGTTCCTGACGGTGGAAATTATAAAGATTTGCCCAAGGAATTGCAAGGAACCAGAAAGGTTCATATAGCGTGGACTCGCTTGAACAGTCAAAAGCCCAGTATCACCATTGACACGGGGCATAGACATCATTTCCATTATAAATGGAATAGAGTTCCAACGGTTCGTGAAAGCGCAAGAATCCAATCGTTTCCAGATGATTTTGTTTTCTTGTGTAGCAAGACAAGCCAATACAAACAAGTAGGTAATGCCGTACCACCCCTTATGGCACAGGCTATTGCAGAACATTTAAAGAAACAATTATGTCAGACAAAATAAATTACTATCAGATACCTGATAAATATTGGTTTAGGATTCATTTCGTTAGACCTCGTTTCAAAAGCAACATTGAAAATGTGTTGTTGTATATGGCAAATGAGTGTTGTCGAATACCTCAATGTTCATGTTCCGAGTACAACCAGAAGTATCTCAATGCAATAAAGATGTTTCCAGGGAACATTGGCATGACAAAAAAGACTCTCGACAACTGGCGTACAGAGATTCCTGCTCTTTTCGGCTTTTACAAAGAAGATAAAGATGCTGATATTACTAAAACGTCACAAATGGCAGTTTTCCTGCATGAGAATCAAGACTTGACACAGTTCTTACGCCTTTTCTTGTATTCATTCCAATTCCCTGGTGGACACATGAAGGCAGTTGATGTCAAAGACATTATATACAATAACATAAGATTCAAACCTGCACGTACTATTATTCAAGTTCTGCTTGCAGGAAATACTATTCTTAGCGTACAGGATAGTTCAAAAGAAATGTCTATGTCTGCAGAAGAAGCTACATATTGTATATTTAACGACATTCGTGTTACAAGTGGGGAGGTGTCTGCAAATGAAATTGCACAAACAATCCTCAACAACAGAAAGAACAAGGTAAAGTATTATAATCCGAAAGATAAAAAGATACGTTCACTGACAGGTAGCCCACGAACAAAAGGTGATGTCACACGCTATGCAAAAGATATTTTGGACTATATGGAAATAGCTAATTTGTTGACAACAACAAATGGATATTACTATCTCAAGGGTAATGAGGTAGCTGCAATCCAAAAATTCCGAGATGACAAAACTTGGTTTAAGGGATATGATTCGTTTTATAACAAGAAGGATATAGAAACCATGGAACTGACTAAAATAGAGCCAGAATGGTTTGAGTATGTCAACAATTCTATGAAGCCAGACTTGTTCAAGACGGATGTTCAGGCTATGTTTGGTCAAACAGGTACAATAGATGTTGTTATTGACGACCGTATCAAGGAGGTTGTTTTGTCTGATGATAGAACAATGAAAGACATCGGGAACTTGGGGGAAGCTATGATTTGTGGGCATGAGAAGATGCGCCTAAAGGTAAATGGCTATGAAGAGTTCGTGCGTCTTGTTCAAATTGTTGACAGCCCTTCTTATCATCCAGGATTTGACATAGATAGCTATGAAGCAGACGGCACAGAAGACCATCGGTATATTGAAGTCAAGACAACTATAAGTAAAAAGAAGATACAAATGTTCGGTTTCCATATGTCTCCTAATGAATGGCGTGTTGCAGGAACGATAAAGGAGCATTATTGTATTTATCGACTGATGCTTAGCGAGCAAGACAAGATATTGTATATTCTAAGGAATCCAGTATCTTTATACAAAACCGATAAGATAGAGGCAGAGCCACGTAATGGCATGGAAATCTCGTTCTCTACAGAATTGTTCAAACCAACAGAGTTGCTGACATGGAAAGAATAAAAGTTGCATCCTTGTTTTGTGGATGTGGTGGTATGGATTTAGGAGTTGTAGGCGGATTTTCTTATCTTGGAAAAGAATATGCAGAGAATCCGTTCGACATCGTGTATTCAGTTGACAATGATGAGTATTGCACGAAAATATACAATGAGAATTTTTCTCATAAATGCATAGTCAAGGATGTCCGTCAAATTGAAATTGACAAGATGCCCGAATTTGATATGCTGATAGGTGGTTTCCCTTGTCAGTCGTTTTCAATTTCTGCCCAAAATCCTCCTCGGCTCGGATATAAGGACGAAAGAGGTATGTTGTTCTTTGAGATGGTGAAAATTCTCAAAGAACGTCAACCACGTTTCTTTATAGCCGAAAATGTCAAGGGATTGTTGTCTGCCAATAAGGGGAAAGCATTTCCGATGATAATCAAAGAATTTGAAAGCGCAGGATATAAAGTGGTGCACAAACTGCTGAACGCTTCCGAGTATGGTGTTCCTCAGAAACGTGAGCGTGTTATAATCGTTGGTTTTAGAGATGAGACTGACTTGGTTAAATTCAAGTACCCTACAAAGGTAAAAACGTCAGAGCGCAAAGTGCTTGGGGATGTGATTATAGAAGAAGCCAATCATGATGAGGGATTGTTCTTCAGCGAAAAAGCGGTTGCAGGAATGATGGCTGTTCGTGAGAAGATGAACAAGGGACGAGCTATGTCTCTCGACGAGCCATGTAATACCGTGAGCGCACATTTGGCAAAGGTCAGTTTGAATAGTACTGACCCTGTATTTATGGTAGGCGAAAGATACAGACGTTTCTCTACTCGTGAAGCTGCTCGCATACAGTCTTTTCCAGATACATTCAAGCTGGATTCTGTTTCACAAATACGCCAATACAAAGCGATAGGAAATGCCGTTCCTCCTGTTATGATGTGGCATATTATACAATCTTTGAAAAAGGTTTTCGCCATTCATCTTGTCGACTTCAATGCAATAAAGACAGAATTCCCAAAGTATATTGTTGATAATGGTATTATAACCTCTTTTAATTTAGATGTAGATAAGACAAAAAATGTCCTAATAAGTCTCGTTAAAGCCGACAATATAGAACAATATCTTGACAGGTCTGCAAAAGTTTATTATACAGGCAAGAAATTCCCCTCAACGGTGGCATTAAATAAATTGTACTATTTTATGCCATATATGAAGAATAAAGGCATACGAGATTTATATTTTATAAAAATCGCACGTGTTGGGACACGTAAAGAGGGACAACCTGACGAGGACAAGAACGACATTAGACTTGTTTTTGAAATAAATTTTGTGGGACAAATGTTCAATGATTATAAACCTGTAAAACTTGACATTTGGAGAACGTTTACAGATACAACAATTAATAAACTTATGATATAAAATTGCAATGAAAGAGAATATAGAATCGAAGTGCATAGTAGAAGGTTCATAATAGAACTACGCTTTGAACCTCAACTCGCCATGCTTGATACAAAAGGTTCTTTAATCAATAAAATACGGGAAACAAAAATCTGGCTCTTCCGACATTTGAAGTGATAACTTAGCGAAACAATAAAAGAAAACTGCCGTTTTTTGTATCTTTGAATAACCACAAACAAAGTTACAAATATGAACAGCAGTTTTCTATATCATGCATGGAGACTCAACAATCTATAGTGTACAAGGGAGGAGTACAAAGGTAATACAAAGATTTAGGGTTACAGTCGTTAGAATTTATAAGTTAGAATAATATGAAAGCATTTTTTGATATAATAAAAATTCTTTTTAAGGGAAATGATAATAAATTGATATTTGCTATATTGTGTGCAGATGCGGTTGCTTTATATTTTATCCCCTGTATCATTACATGGCTAATTCTTACCTTTTGTTGTGCCAGTTTTGGTTGGCCTATACTTGTTTTTTTATTTCAACGACTTAGGAATTTGAGGGAAAAACAAAAGTATAAACGACAAAATGCAAAGAAAGAAGCTAAAGAGCGTGTCGTGAGAAAAAATGCAGCCAGAGACTTGTTTGATACGTTAGAGTACTTACCAAAACAATTATTGTGTTATGTAATTTTAAAAGGAAAAAAAAGTTCTACGTTTTCAAATGTTTGGATGTTTAATGATTTTAAAGAACTCTATCCTGTGGAAATAGAAAAAATTGATTCACTGAGAGTTCCGCATTATCCCCAAATTGAATTTACTAAAATACAAAGATACTATAGACAAACATCTATAATGATTTTGCCAGAGTTAGTTGAACTTATTATGGATGAGATTTCTAGTAATCAATATACACAGCAAAAGGTGGTGAAAAACATCACAAAATATTACAATAGTATTTATGAGTCCACTTGAAAAGGTCAGAGCACTATCAAATTGAAAGATAAATCGAAAAAAGCCAAGAGTACGCTCAAAAATGCCAAATATCTCATACGGAATGGTTCTCCTTATGCTTTTTTGTTTAAAACTATAAGCACTTTGAGGTCCCCCCTGTTTTGATAGCACTTTTTCAAGTTGACTCGAGCATACATTATTGACCAATACTTGCAGCCATTAAGTCAGTTCATATCTCACATGGCATAGTTCTGCGCAATTATCATTCCCACACCTCCTGCAACCACAAAGATGCCAACTGTGAAGAAGAACCAGAAGAACCACTGGGCATAGTGACCGAGATAGCAGCCATCATATTCCTTGTATCGCTCACGGACTTTCTTCCGTTCATCAGCAAACATGGAATTGACCTCACGGATATGCATCTGCATCTGTGCGGTCATCCATTGGCGTTCTTTGGCAAACAGTTCTTGAATCTTCTTCCAGTCAGCATCATTGACATTTACAGACACCTTTAATTTCGTGGGAGCATTTTCCAAGACTTTGTCTATGTGCTGATTGATGGTATCTACCTTTTTGCTGATAGTAGTCACAGCACC
>CAKQCV010000113.1 GCA_934217675.1 uncultured Prevotella sp.
ATTGGGAGTTGGACGATGATGATTACAAGTCTATTATTCCAGAAGAATGCCGTTGGCGCAACTGGGCGCATGACGACGGAAGCGGAAATGCCTTGACAGGCGATGAACTGCTTTCGTTTGTCAATAACACCCTCTTTGTTAAACTCAAAAGCATAGAAGTAACACCTGATACACCTATCCGCCAAGCGATAGTAAAGACAACCTTTGAGGATGCCAACCAATATATGAAGGATGGTGTTCAGCTACGTCAAGTGCTGAATGTGATTGACGGTTTGAACCTTGGTGACTATGAGGAAAGCCATGCTTTCGGTGAGATATACGAGACTATCCTCAAAGAAATGCAGTCGGCTGGCTCATCTGGTGAGTTCTATACTCCAAGAGCCTTGACCGAATTTATGGCAGAGATAGTCAATCCGCAGATTGGTGAGAAAATGGCAGACTTCGCCTGTGGTACAGGAGGTTTCATTACAAGTTGGTTAGGTGAATTGGACAAGAAGGTGAAGACTGCGGAAGACCGAAAGAAGTTTAACCAGTCCGTGTTTGGCATCGAGAAGAAACAATTCCCCTATATGCTGTGCGTTACAAACCTGTTGCTACATGGCATAGACACGCCATTGGTATATCACGACAACTCGCTTACAAAAGATGTTCTCAACTACACAGACGAAGACAAGTTTGATGTTGTTTTGATGAACCCTCCATACGGAGGTAACGAAAAGTCTGATGTCAAGTCGCACTTTCCTTCCGATATGCGAAGTAGCGAGACTGCCGACTTATTCATGGTGCTCATCATGTACCGACTGAAGAAGAATGGTCGTGCGGCGGTCATCGTGCCAGACGGTTTTCTGTTTGGAGCGGACAACACAAAGATAGCCATCAAGACCAAGCTACTCAGAGATTTCAACTTGCATACCATTATTCGTTTGCCTGGCAGTATCTTTGCACCTTACACTTCGATTGCCACGAACATCTTATTTTTTGACAATACCCATGCGGAGGGTGCTCCAGAAGGCTACTCTACAAAGGAAACATGGTTCTATCGTTTGGATATGCCGGAGGGTTACAAGCATTTCTCCAAGACTAAGTCCATGAAGTCAGAGCATTGCAATCCTATCCGTGAGTGGTGGAACGACCGCAAGGAGATTATTATTGCCGATGGTGACGAGAAATCTCGTTGCTATTCGGTTGAAGACCTTATCGCCACCGATTGTAACTTCGACTTATGTAAATTCCCGAAAGAGGATGAGGAAATCTTGCCACCTGCCGAACTGCTTGCCGACTATTTCAAGAAGCGCAAGGCTCTTGATCATGAAATTGACAAGACTTTGGCGGAGATACAGCGTATCTTGGGGATAGACGTGAAGGTGGACGAATTGTAAAATGTGGAACGGTGTCCCACATTTTCGGGTAGATATAAAAAGGTGAGACGCTATCTCACTTATTTGAAATTAGATTTTTGGGAACGTGTCCCCAAAATCTGATAACATAAAATAATTGGGTTATGGCAAACGAAATTTTCAAAACATCCGATAATATAGCGGATTTATATAATAAAGTGTCTGAACTTATAGAGCAGGCAAGGTCTTATGTGAAGACTTCTGTCAACACTGCTGAGGTATATACCAAGTATTATATTGGCAAATATATCGTAGAGTACGAACAAAGTGGTAATGTCCGTGCGCAATATGGAAAACAAGTTATTAAGGACCTGTCTAAAAAGTTAACAGACCGTTTTGGAGAAGGATGGTCTGCTGATACTTTGGAAAAATGTAGAAAGCTATTTGCCGTATATTCAATTTCCGCAACAGTGTCGCGGAAATCTGATGTACAGGAGAAATCCGCAACAGTGTTGCGGATATTTGAAAAAAAAGTAACTGATGCTCCGAATTTTGTATTGTCGTGGTCTCATTATTTAATTTTGATGCGTATCAACAATGAAGCAGAACGCAGCTTCTATGAGATAGAATGTGCAAGCCAACATTGGGGAGTTCGACAGTTGCAGCGTCAAGTGGGCAGTTGTCTCTATGAGCGATTGGCTTTGAGTCGAGACAAGGACGAAGTTATGCGCTTGGCAAAAGAAGGTCAGACGATAGAGAAGCCTTCTGATGTTATCAAAAGTCCGTTGACCTTGGAATTCTTGGGGTTAAAGCCAGATGCCGCTTACTCTGAGTCAAAGTTGGAGAATGCTATTATCAGCAAGATGCAACAGTTCTTGCTCGAATTAGGGAAAGGCTTCCTGTTTGAGGCACGACAAAAGCGTTTCACTTTTGATGAAGACAATTATTATGTAGATTTGGTCTTTTATAATAGATTGTTGCAATGTTATGTCCTTATTGATTTGAAAACCGACAAGCTTTCCCATCAAGACCTTGGACAGATGCAGATGTATGTCAACTATTATGACCGTTTCGTGAAACAAGACTTCGAGAAGCCAACAATCGGCATATTGCTCTGTGAGAGCAAGAACGACGCTTTGGTAGAGTTGACACTGCCAAAAGACTCTCATGTTTATGCTTCGGCGTATCAATTATATTTGCCAGACAAGGCTTTGCTGCAAGCCAAGGTGAAGGAATGGATTGCAGAGTTTGAGGAAAACAACATAGACAAATAATTAAAATTTGTGAGACGTGTCTCACAAATTCGTCACCGTGACGAATTTAAGTAATATTAGACACAATGAACGGAAAACAATTAAAGAACAGCATATTACAATGGGCGATACAGGGCAAACTTGTACTGCCTGTCTGCCGACAGGCAGGCAAGACCCTAATGACGAACCCTACGCCTATAGAGAAAGGTAAAGAATGTTGGTTTACGTATGTGATTGAGTGTGAAGATGGCAGCTTTTACAAAGGATTTACGGATAATCTTTTGAGACGCTACCAACAACATTGCAATGGAACAGGGGCTGATTACACAAAAACACATAAGCCCAAACAATTGTATTATTGGGAAATGCATTATTCCAAAGAAATTGCATTGCAAAGGGAGAAATTCTTAAAATCTGGAGCTGGCAGAGAATGGTTCAAAAAAGAGGTCGTAGATAAGCCTGAAAATTTTGAACCTGCAAGCGTTTTGCTTGATAAGATTCGTGGGGAGAAAGAGCGCTTGATTAAGGAGAAGAAAATCAAACGTGACAAGAATGCATCCATTATCTACCGTGGTGAGGACAATTCCTATTATGAGAAGTTACTTGCTACGGGAGAGGTGAAGTGCATCGATGAGGAGATTCCGTTTGAGATACCAAAGGGGTGGGAATGGACTCGCATAGGCAATATATTCAACCATACAAGCGGAAAGCAACAGAGTAGTAGCAATAAAGGTAGTGGAACTCCACAAAAGTTCATAACGACCTCTAATCTATATTGGGGATACTTTGTCCTTGACAATGTAAAGGTTATGAATTTTACGGATGAAGAAATCAAGACTTGCTCGGCTACAAAGGGAGATTTGCTTGTTTGTGAAGGTGGCGCTGGTTATGGGCGTTCTGCAATATGGAATGAAGACTACGATATTTGCCTTCAAAATCATGTTCATAGGTTGCGTCCATGTGTGAGTGGTATATGTGAATATGTATATCATTTCATTTACCTACTGAAAGAAAGTAATAATTTGGCTTCTGTTGGTACTGCTATGCCTGGACTTTCTGCAAATCGTTTGAAAGGGTTGCTTTTGCCTTTACCTCCTCTGTCGGAACAAAGAAGGATTGTGGCTAAGTTAGCAGAACTATTACCGCATATTGATAAATATGGTAAGGTCCAAAATCATTTGGATGAACTAAATACAACAATAAAGGAAAGTCTTAAAAAAAGCATTTTACAAGAGGCAATTCAAGGCAAACTTGTGCCACAAATTGCATCAGAAGGAACTGCCAAAGATTTGCTTGAACAAATAAAGACAGAGAAACAAAAGCTGGCCAAAGATGGCAAGTTGAAGAAGTCTACCTTAGCTTCTTCCGTCATCTTCCGTGGTGACGATAACAAGTATTATACCCATAAAAATAAAGATGTTATTTGTATAGATGATGAGATTCCATTTGAAATTCCCAACACATGGGAATGGTGTTATTTTAGTGATATAGCCAATAGTGATTTAGGAAAGACAATGGATAAGGGAAAGAACACCGGCGCATTTGTTCCATATCTTTGCTCTATTAATGTTTATTGGGATAAGATAGATTTGTCAACTATTAAGCAAGCCCAATTCACTGAAATAGAACGAGAAAAATACTTGCTGCGGAAAAATGACTTGTTAATCTGCGAAGGTGGAGACATTGGCAGAACTGCTATTTGGGAAAATGAAAGTACACTGTATTATCAAAATGCCTTGCATCGGGTTCGTTTTTGGGGCAATATACTACCCAGATATTTTTTGAATGTTATAGCCCTCTATAAAGCACTTGGAATTTTAGAAAAAAAGAGTAAAGGAATGACCATTAAACATTTTACAAAATCTGCTCTAAACAGCATGGTCATTCCTTTACCTCCTATAATGGAACAGGAACGAATAGTCCATAAGATAGAACAATTATCGCAGTTGCTCAAATAGTTTTTCTATTTGAGCAACAATGCGTTGCTGCTCTTTTAACGGTGGTATAGGAAATAGTATGTCAAGCAATACACTTCGAGATATTCCAGGAATCATACTATTTGCATTTTTCTCAAGAATACTTAGGCTACTCTGTAAAAAACACTTGATATATTTCAAATCTATGCCAAGAGATGTTATTGACATAACCTGTCTTGCAATATGAATTTGTCCTATATCATTGAATGCCATTGCTCCAATTGTTCCTTTACAAGTAAGAAGTAAATCACCTTTATTTGCAATTGTGATGGGGGAATCTGTCCATCTGTTAATAAGTAAGCGTGAATTGACGAAATTACTTGCTCCTGTTACATAAGGCATCCCATGATGTAAGTCATTGTATTGTGTAGGTCCTAAATCCCGACCTGACAACAAAGAAATACCTTGTCCTAATCTAATCCATCTCCAATTAGCAGGAATATCAAATGGTATATGCTCAGTTATATCCAAGTACTTTTTACCTATCTGCTCATAATACTTGTTATCGTCACTACGGAATATAACAGAAGAAGCTAAGGCAGATTTCTTCAACTTGCCCTCTTTGACCAGCTTCTGTTTCTCTGCCTTTATTTGTTCAAGCAAATCATGTGCTGTACCTTCTTCTGCAATTTGCGGAACGAGTTTACCTTGTATAGCCTCTTGAAGAATGGATTTCTTTAGCACTTCATTAATCTCTTCATTTATTCTATTTAATTTTTCTTGTGCTTCAGAATACTTTCTAATAAAAGGTTCCAATAAATTACATTTTTCAACTATTTTAATTTGCTCTTGAAAAGGTGGAATAGGAACTAAAAATCGACGTAAAGAATCAATTCCTACGGTTTTCTGAGCCATTCCAGTTGCAGTTTTATTACATTGTGTCCTTATCAAAGGAGAATTTAGTAATAATTCTATATATTCGGCACTCGCCAACATAGGCTTTATTAACGCTATGTGTCGTTGGAAACAGAATACATCAGCAGTAAGGATTCTCACTGCGATACCGTATGAGCCTGTTACAGAAAACAAAATGTCATTTTTTTGCGGAATACGTTCTTTTGATAAATTTTCGTAATACTCAACAGGAACATATCGAGATGTATTCAAGTCTAATACGCCCTTTGCCATGTTAGATATGACAATAAAAGGTATTCCGTCGAAACTTTTTGGAGGAGGCATGTGGTCACCATCGGCAATACTAAACGAAACAGAAGCTAATCTGCACCATTCCCACCCCTTTGGTATCTCAAACGGTATCTCCTCATCAATGCACTTCACCTCCCCCGTAGCAAGCAACTTCTCATAATAGGAACTCATAGAACAAATCCGTGCCTATTTATTAGGACAGCTTTATGTTTCACTAATAAACAAATAGAAATGGAATTAGACAAATTTGAAAAGTTCCTAAGCCAAGGCAATATGGCTAAGAACACGATTTCGGCATATCTGTATGCCGTGAAGGAGTTTGGCTCTCG
>CAKQCV010000114.1 GCA_934217675.1 uncultured Prevotella sp.
ACCGTTACTTGGCCTGCAGTGGAGAGCGGAACAAATGGAGGATATTTCGTGCCGGAAGATGTTACGTATAAACTCGTGCGCATGCCAGACAATGTTGAAGTGGCAAACGGACTGAAGGGAACAACCTTTACGGAACAACTGCCGGAAAAGAGTGGGGTGATATCATATTACTACACCGTCAGTGCACAGTTTATGGGAAACGAGAGCTATCCTGCAGAAACAAACAAGGTACTTGTTGGCTCAGGGTACGAGGTGCCGTTTGAGGAGCAGTTTAATGATGGTGCACTCGATTACTGGACTGTTCTCGACCAGAATGGCGACTACAATACATGGTGGTTGAACAGTGGTTCCGTGTATTCGCAAGCTGGATGGAACGGAGGTTCCGACGATTGGCTCATTTCACCGGCAATACATCTCACACCTGGAAAATACTATAAGCTTTCCTTTAAATATTGGGGCGGACTGCCTGACTATGAGGAGTATAAAGGACAATCATTTGAGGTTGGCTTCGGTAATGGAACTGATCCTGCCACATTCCAAATTCTTGGAAAGAAACAGGATGTGATAGTGAAAGAGGAAGAGGCAAAAGTATTCTCGGCAGTAGTGAAAGTGGACGAAGACGGACGCTACAATTTTGGTATACACGATGTTAGTCCTGCCGATGCATATCTGCTGTATGTTGACTCGTTTACGGTTGCCGAGGGTGGAACCTTGCAGGTGCCAGAACCAATTAGCGACCTTGAGGCAACAGCCGATGCAGACGGTAAGCTGAGCGTGGAAATTTCATTCACTGCACCATCACTCACTGCCGAAGGAAAAACACTGGAGGCGATAGACAAGATTGTAGTAAAGCGCGATGGTAACAAGGTGGTTAAAACATTCAGTAACCCGCAACCGGGCAAGAAACTATATTTCACTGACACTGCTGCTACCGGACTTACAGACGGATCGCATACATACTCTGTGACATCTACCAACGAGAAGGGAGAAAGTCTTGAGGCAGAGACAAAAGTGAAAGTGGGAATAGTAACACCGGGTAGCGTGAGCGACGTTACGGCTGTGGAGCAGAGCGATGGAGTGCATCTTTCATGGAAGGCTCCAGAGAAAGACTCTGATGGCGACTCTATCGACCCGTCGACACTTACATACACTATTACGGCATGCAAGTACTATACACAAGAGTCTGAAGTAGTGGCAGAGGGCGTGAAAGGCACATCATACGTAGACAAGAGCTTTGACCTCAACACCGAAGACCAGTTCCAAGCATATTACGTGGTACAGGCAACAAACCGTGCAGGTAGCGATGAGGGTATCGTTTCAAATCAGATGATTATTGGAAAACCTTATCAGCTGCCAATGACCGAAGGCTTCTCGCCGGAGTATGAGCGACAGAGCAAATATTTATGGTGGATAGACATTTCGCAAGATATCAACTCAATGATGTTCTTCCGCTATGCCACAGGCATGAGTTCCGACAACGACAACGGATGTGCTGCCTTCTATGGCGTTGAAGGTGCGTTCTGTAATCTCCGCTCAGGAAAGATTTGCATGCAGGGGACAAAGAAACCGGAAATGAAATATGACTTCTATGTAAGTCCTGACTTGGCGATGTATGCCACACTATCCGTAGAATATTCTACAGACCTCAAGACATGGACAGAACTTGACCGATTTGATTACGAGACGCTTGATGATGTACAGAGCGACGAGTGGCGCACTCATTCGCTTGATCTCACTCCGTTGGCGCAATATCCATGCGTGTATGTGCGTATGCATGGCGAATTGCTCGACGATGCCAGCGCAATCGTTGTTGACAACATACGTATACAGGATGCAGAAACAACATCAGTGGAAAGCGTGGAAACATCTTCTGTAACAGCTGTAAAGGGTGTATACAGTGTTGACGGACAGCTCATTTCACATGATACTTCAGCTAATGCATTACGCTCGCTAAAGCCTGGCATGTATGTTGTGGGAGGCAGAAAGATTGTAGTGAAATAAACTTTTAATGTTAGTGTGGCAGAATAGCTGAAGCGATGCCATTAAAAAGTGAATATGTTTATGCGGACAGCGGAAAGTGATTTCTGGCTGTCCGCTGTTTTTTTATATGTCGGCATACCGCAAAACTGTGCTACCGTCAAAGCAAGGCTAAAGTGGCATTTTTTTTTCGCTGCTTAGCTGGTGGATAATGAGGGCTTTGACGTTAGGTCTAATAAAATGCAGTTTTGCCTATTGAATTTCATTGAGTCAAATCTGTGTGCTTGTCTTATTATCCGTAATAATGTAATATCCTACAATAGAAGGCAAAAAAAATGAAAACTCTTGGATATTACATCAATTTCAGCTAATTTTGCATCAAGCTTCAATTTTATAGGCGAACAATAAATAAACAATTTAATAATATGGAAAGAACTTGGAGATGGTTTGGAAAGAACGACAAAATAACATTGTCGATGCTACGCCAAATCGGAGTGGAAGGTATCGTTACAGCCTTGCATGATGTGCCAAACGGAGAGGTTTGGACAAGAGAAAAAATTAAAGATCTGAAAGACTATATCGAGAGCTATGGTATGAGATGGTCGGTGGTGGAAAGCTTGCCTGTTTGCGAAAGCATAAAATATGCAGGACCAGACCGCGACCAACTGATTGAAAACTACAAGGAAAGCTTGAAAAACCTGTCGCTCGAAGGAATACATACTATCTGCTATAATTTTATGCCTGTGCTTGACTGGGCAAGAACAGACCTTGCGCACGCTAACCCTAATGGAACGACAAACTTGTATTTCTCGCATGCAGAGTTCGCATATTTTGATATCTGCATACTGAAAAGAGAGGGAGCAGAAAAGGACTGGAGCGACGAAGTGCTGAAAGAAGTGGAGGAACTGAAGGCAAAAATGACGCCTGAGGACAACCATAAGCTTGTGGAGAACATAATTGTGAAAACACAAGGATTCGTGAGCGGAAACATAAAGGAGGACGACGAACACCCAGTTGAATTGTTCAGACAGCTGCTTGACCAGTATAAAGGAATAACCAAAGAACAGCTTCGGGAGAACATGAAATACTTCCTTTCGGCTATCATGCCAACATGTGAGGAGTATGACATGTATATGTGTGTGCATCCTGACGACCCTCCATTCCAAATCCTCGGACTACCGCGCATCGTGACATGCGACGAAGATATAAACTGGTTTCTGAAGGCTGTTGACAATCCGCACAACGGACTGACATTCTGTGCCGGCTCACTTTCTGCCGGAGCCCACAATAATATCGTGGAACTGGCAAAAAAATACTGTAACCGAACATGGTTCGTACACATGAGGTCGTGTCATATCTTTAAAAACGGTGACTTTACAGAGGCTTCACATCTTGGCGGAAGAGCTGACTTGATAGAACTGGCACGCATTTTTGAGAAAGAAGAGGAAAACCGCTCGGAAAATCCGAATATCGCACGATTGCCAATGCGCGTGGACCACGGTATGACAATGCTTGGCGATGAGGAACGCGGATATAATGCCGGATACAGTTTCCTTGGAAGAATGTTTGCCATGGGACAGGTGCAGGGCATTATTGCCACGGTTGACAGGGAATTGGGAAAACCGTTCCACCAACCAGGATTCTTTGAGTAAACTACATATTTTAATATTATATAAACGGAGTAATGAACAATTTATTCAATATCAAAGACTACGTTGTAGTTATCACTGGCGGAACAGGTGTGCTGGGTCGCTGCATAGCAAAATATCTGGCTCTTGAAGGAGCCAAGGTGATTATCCTCGGCAGAAAAGAGGAAATAGGAAAGAAAATCGTTGACGATATTGTGGCTGCTGGCGGACAGTGTGAGTTTATGAAAACCGACGTGATGAGTGTTGAGGCTGTGAAGAAGAATTGCAGCGACATCATCGCTAAATACGGCAAAGTGGACACTTTGCTCAATGCTGCCGGTGGAAATATGCCAGGAGCAACAATCGGTCCTGACAAGAATTTCTTCGACTTGAAGGTTGAGGACTTCCAAAAGGTGCTTGAGCTGAACCTCACAGGAACAGTAATTCCTACACAAGTGTTCCTTGATCCAATGGTTAAACAGGGAAAGGGATCAATCATCAACTTCTCGTCGATGGCTGCATTCCGCCCTATGACTCGTGTTTGCGGATATGCCGCAGCAAAGGCTGGCATCAGCAACTTCACAGAGTATATGGCTACCGAATGTGCAAAGAAATTTGGGGAAGGCATTCGCGTGAATGCTATCGCGCCAGGATTCTTCATTACAGAGCAAAACCGTGCGCTGCTTACAAACCCTGACGGCTCGTACACACAGCGTGGAAACGATGTGGTGCGCCAGACACCTTTCGGTAGAATGGGGGACCCGGAGGAACTGTGCGGAACGATACATTATCTGATGAGTGATGCTGCGAAGTTTGTGACGGGAACTGTTGCCGTGGTAGACGGAGGTTTCAACGTGTTTGCAATGTGATACCAAATATCCCTTCTGCTCCTTTCAACTAACGAAAGGACAGAGGGGATTTTTGCATTTCGAGGCAGATACACGTCAAGTAACAGTACTATGAAAACCTTTACGTTATTTTAACTAAGAAAATAATGCCAATATAAGAAATAATGTATTACTTTTGCAGTCGGAATTGAAAAGCACAATGTCTATGCCGACTTGAGCAACTCAAAATCTAAGAAACAAATTCAATTTAAACATAATACAAATCATGAAAAAATTGCAAGCTTTAAACAAAAGAACTGCGCCTAAGAGCGTAATGCCTGAGAAGATTATCCAGTTTGGTGAGGGTAACTTCTTGCGTGCATTTGTTGACTGGATCGTTTGGAAAATGAACCAGAGAACTGACTTCAATGGATCTGTAGTTATCGTACAGCCTTTGGCTCAGGGTATGGTAGACTGGCTGAACGGTCAGGATTGTCTGTATCACGTTAACCTTCAGGGTAAGGAGAACGGACAGCCTGTCAATACTCTTGAGCGTATAGACGTTGTAAGCCGTGCTCTCAACCCATACTCTCAGAACCAGGCTTTCATGGCTTTGGCTGAGCAGCCAGAGATGCGTTTCATTATCTCTAACACGACAGAGGCTGGTATCGCTTTCGATGACAGCTGCAAGTTCACTGATGCTCCTGCCGCTTCTTATCCAGGTAAACTCGTTCAGCTGCTCTTCCACCGCTATAAGTTCTTTGACGGTGATCCTTCAAAGGGTATGATCCTTATGCCTTGCGAGCTGATATTCTTGAACGGACATCACCTCAAGGAGTGCATCTATCAGTATATCGAGCTATGGAAAGAGGATATGGGTGCTGACTATGAGGGATTCAAGAAATGGTTCACAGACAACTGCTTCGTATGTGCTACTCTCGTAGACCGTATCGTTCCTGGATTCCCACGCGACACTATCAAAGAAATCCAGCAGAAGGTTTGTTACAAAGATAACCTTGTTGTAAAGGCTGAGAGCTTCCACCTTTGGGTTATTGAGAAGGCTGAGAATATGACCGTTGAACAGATGAAGGCTGAATTCCCAGCTGACAAGGCTGGATTGCACGTGCTTATTACCGACAACGAAAAACCTTACCACGAGCGCAAGGTAACTCTTTTGAATGGTCCGCACACAGTGTTGAGCCCTGTAACATATCTGAGCGGTGTGAACATTGTTCGCGATGCTTGCGAGCATCCAGTGCTTGGCAAGTATATACACAAAGTACAGTTCGAGGAGCTTATGCAGACTCTGAACTTGCCAATGGAGGAGTTACAGCAGTTTGCTTCTGACGTTTTGGAGCGTTTTGAAAATCCATTCGTTGACCATCAGGTTACAAGCATCATGTTGAACTCATTCCCTAAATATGAAACTCGTGACCTTCCAGGCGTAAAGGTTTACTTGGAGCGTAAGGGTGAACTTCCACAGGGATTGGTATTCGGCCTTGCTGCTATCATCACTTACTAGAAGGGTGGTGTTCGTGAGGACGGTGCTGAAATCAAACCAAATGATGATCCAAAGATTATCGAGAAATTACAAGAGC
>CAKQCV010000115.1 GCA_934217675.1 uncultured Prevotella sp.
GCCTCTTTCTGTAATTGGAAAAAAGAACTTTCCGGACATGGATCGCGTTACAGGTCCTGATTTAATGCGAAGGCTTTTTGAAGAGTCGAAGGAAAAGAAAATACGGCATTACTTTTACGGAACAACGCAGGAAAATATAAATGCGCTTCTTGAGAAGATCAAGAATGCGTATCCATGGGTTGAAGTTGCCGGATGTGAGCCTTCTGTGTTTCGTCCACTCAGTAAAGAAGAGGAGAATGCGCTCATAGCTAGAATCAATCAAACCCATCCGGATATTGTCTGGGTCGCCTTGGGCGCTCCACGCCAAGAAGAGTTCTGCTATAAAATGCAAGGAAAAATCAATGGTCTTATGATTGGCGTTGGTGGAGCATTTAATGTCGTCTCTGGCGTAATTGACGAAGCACCTCAATGGATGCAGGATATTAGCATGGAATGGTTTTATCGATTTATAAAAGAACCAAAAAGGCTGTTCAAAAGATATTTTACAACTAATTCGAGATTTTTAATTCTTAATTTTCTGAGGAAATAAAATGACGCTGTTTTATATTTGCGTACTAGGTGTTGCACTGTTTGGGGGGCCATTTGTCAAATTCTCTATTGCCGGGATTCAAATCTTTTATCTTGTATTGCTTTTTTTAGTGGTTGCTTATATCAAATACCTCTATTCACATTGGGGAGTAATTCAACTCACGAAAATAAATAAGGCAATAATTGGATTTGAACTCTACGCACTAATGATGATAGCGATGTCCTTTGCAGGAACGAACAAATTATTTGCAAGTGATGACCTTTTTTTTGAAAAAGCATATATTCCACGCCAAGCATATTATGTGTTTGTCATACCAGCAATTCTCTTAATGGAAGATAGGGACAACATAGATTATTTCAAGAATTTTTTGAACAAAAAATATAATATCATCTTTTGGATCATATATATCGGAAGCATGATTTATTCTAAAAGATTTGCAATATCAGTTCCAACAGAACTGATATTAGCTGGATTGCTATTGTGGGGAAATGATATACGAAGAACCAAAAGTGGACTTTTACAAACGCTCCTTATCTTATTCTCGCCAATCGCAGTTGGCGGAGAAATGACAAACATGTTAATTCGAATGATTTATGCGTTTTTATACTTCTATAAAAATAAGCGTAATGCGATAAAAATATTTGGTCTTGCATTTAAAACTATGATTGCTGGAATCTTTATTCTGCCTATAATGTCAGGTCTATTCACTAATATTTTCGATGCAAATTCATGGTGGAGATTACTGTATTGGAAAGATGAACTAGCACAATTGGTTCAAAGCTACGGCCTTGGAGTGGGCTATGGAACGTCCTACGCAACAGAGAACTTTGTTGGAAATCTAGGAAGTGTTGTATCCGGGCCATTTGCTGCAACAGCTGAATACAGTACCCTTGATAAACTTTTTATAACAGGTCCTCATAACTCATATGTTAGTATCGCGTTTAGACTTGGAATTGTTGGCATTGTTCTCTTTTTGGTTATGATCTTCGATTTAATAGAAAAGATTTCCGAAAAGAGCAATGATATTTCAAGATGCGCTATATTCATGCTTTTTTCATCGATTGTTTTGATTGGCGTTAATGTCGGACTTGAAAGTCCGTACTATCTCATTATGTTCGTTTTTTCGTTTGGGTTTTGTGCAAGTGAAGTGTATAGCGAGTATGAATGAAACTTAAAAAGGTAATGGATTTAATCTTATTATGAAAAAAGTAGCAAATAATATTATTATGCTCTATGGTATGTCAATCGCCAAAATCGTATTTCCCCTTTTGACATTGCCGTATCTGACCCGTGTGCTTTCTGTAGAAAGCTACGGCGTGGTTTCGTATGTAAAAGCTGTAATGCAGTATATGCAGTTGGTTGTAGATTTTGGCTTTATGCTGTCCGGCACAAAGGATATTGTAAACGCGAAGAACGACCACGAAAAATTGGAAAAAGAAGTTGGTAACATTCTCCTTGCCCGCGTTTTGTTGGCTGCGGCGGCTTTTGTTGCCCTGCTGGGAATGATTGCGGTGATTCCCCTGCTGCGCGCCAACATCGGATATACGCTGTTGGCATTTGTGACAGTGTTTTTGTCGGTGTTTTTGTTTGATTATTTCTTCCGAGGTATCGAAAAAATGCAGGTCATCACGCTGCGCTTTGTCGCTATGCGCGGCATCGCAACAGCATTGACTTTTGTTTTTGTCCACTCTGACAAGGACATTTTGTTTGTTCCCTTACTGGATGCAGTTGGTTCGCTGGTGGCTGTTATCCTTGTGTTTGTTGAACTGAAGAAAGAAAACATTAAGATTCACTTTTCCGGTGTAAGTACAGCGTGGAAAAAGCTAAAAAATTCGTTTGTCTATTTTGCATCCAACATGGCAACAACTGCATTTGGTGCATTGAATACGCTGCTGATTGGCGCATTCCTTCCAGCAACGGAAGTTGCATATTGGAGTGTCTGTATGCAGCTAATTGGCGCGGTGCAGACGATGTATACCCCTATTACGGATGGCATTTACCCAGAGATGATCAAGACAAAAAGCTGGAAGTTTATCAAGCGGCTTCTGATGATTTTTATGCCCATTGTATTCGCGGGCAGTGCGTTTTCAATTGCGGTAGCTCCGTATGTACTTCAGATTGTTGGCGGTGAGCAGTATATTGCAGCGACTTCTCTGTTCCGCGCATTGGTGCCAGTACTGATTTTCAGCTTCCCGGGAATCGTGCTGGGCTGGCCGACATTGGGCGCACTGGACAAGGCCGCACAGGTGACAAAAACAACAATTCTGTCTGCCGTTGTTCAGGTGGCAAGCCTGCTGCTGCTGATTGCAACGGGGCATTTTACCGTGATGTGGATCGCGATATTCCGCTGTGTAACGGAGTTTGTCCTTATGGCAAGCCGCGGATGGTATTGTTGGAAATATCGAAAAGAGTTTTGTTAACGTTCATTTAGTAAAACTAAAAAACTCAAACATATAATGCAAATCGTGGAGGCGGATTATGGCAGTAGAAACAAAAGAAATGCCAGAAAATGCAACGACCAAAAGAAAATTTGATGCTATAAGAGGTATGTATGCGCTACTGAATTGGTGTCTTTATTCAGCTCTAGGTTCAAGTATTCCATATTTGGCATTTCTGCTTTTAAGTCACGCTTTTGTGTCCGCAGAAGCAGAAGGTTTGGTTGAATTGAGCGGTTTATATTTTAGTATTATAGTCCCTGAAGTAATAGAAAGCATCAATCCAAAAGCACATTTTAGGCAAGCAAGGGTATTGCTCTTTCTTGGATTCGTCTTTTTTTCGATGTGTTATTTTTATGTATACTATCAGTCGTTTGTTGGTCATAAAATGGTGTTTGAAGAAAAAAGCACTTTTCACGCTATAATTGTTGGCCTTGGAAATGTTTGTATTGGATTAGTTGCAATATTACGATTCTTGCAGGGGGCAATTAGCTATGATTAAGCAAATTTTTGAAAATGTATCTGAGACGAATTTTCTCATTTTTACTATTCTTGCAGGATACACAACCTCTGTTTTACTCTCCATGTTCAAAACTGTTTATAAAAAGCTGAATTTTTATGAAACAGAAAAAAAGAGGGGGCATCTAATACGGCGACCATTTCCACGGTCTCTATTTCAGAGTATTAAGTGGGGCAAATGGTACCGCTCTTCAGAAGGATCAAATCCGCACTTGACCCAGATAAATGTTAAAATTGTACAAAAAAGTGAAAATTCCACTGAGCGATGCTTATACGACGGTATTTTAATAGGCAAAATCCAAGAGGGTAAAATAACAGAAATCCCAATCGTTGTGAAAAGGAAAGAAGATCTATTATACAATTCAAATGGGTCTGAAAATCAACAAGCAGATTTACTAATTGAAGAAATGCTTAAAACAGGAAAGCTTTTGTCAGTAGTAAATACCGAAGCAAAGCGCACTATCAAGAGAAAAAAGCGTAGGATGAAAATATGTGGAACCATATATGAAGCATCAAATGTAAGTATACAGAAAGAACCAGACAACGAAATCGTTACCGTCACCTTAAAAAAGGAATTTGATAATAAGACTGTAAAAGGAAAAATCACAAAAACAAGTTATTCATAAGAATAAGCAGCTAATCTCCCGATTAAAATGAAAGTGGTGAAAAGAATGGTATATGCTTTGATTCTTGCGGGCGGCGTTGGTTCCCGTGCAGGCGAGAAAATCCCAAAGCAATTTGTTGAGGTAGATGGAAAGCCTGTTATCATTTATACGCTTGAAAAATTTTCGAAATGTAAAATGATAGATCAAATTTATGTTGTGTGCTTGAAATCATGGAAGAAATCGCTGGAAAATTACATAAACCAATTTAGAATTGAAAAAGTTGCAGAAATCGTAGACGGCGGCGAAAATGGTTTACTTTCCGTTAAGAACGGATTGGATGCAATGAATGCCAGCGGAGAAAATTCTTTGGTTATGATTCATGATGGCGTTAGACCCTTTGTAGATGTAAAAAGCATTGAAGAAAATATAAAAATTGCTGCAAAATACGGTGTCGCTGTTACAACCGTGGACTTAGTGGAAACGTTGGTCTATTGTGAGGACGATGTATATTCTGACAAAATAATTTCAAGAGATCATTTGAAAAGGGTAATGACACCGCAAACATTCCGTTATGGTGACTTAAAGAAACTATACCAGACAGATTTGTTGAATGCACAGGAGACACCTTCTACATTTGCCCTTTATATGAAATCAGGAAAGGCCATATATTGCTCAAAAGGAAGTGAAAAAAATATAAAATTGACGTATCCAGAAGATATTTTGTATTTCAAAAAAATGTTTAAGGAATGATTATATGAAAAAAGAGTTATCGCTTGAAGAAAAAAAGAAAATATTGGTATCTATTTTATCGGAAGTACACAACTTTTGTGACGAAAATAATTTGAAATATTTTTTAACAGGCGGTACTTTGATTGGTGCTGTACGTCACAAGGGGTTTATTCCGTGGGATGATGATATTGATATTTATATGCCACGTAACGACTATGAAAAATTTTTGTGTAAGTTTAACAAAGAGAGCGAACGATATCAGGTGATTTCTCTCAAAACAGATGGATATTATCTTCCGTTTGGAAAAGTGATTGACACAAAAACGGTTTTAATAGAAAATGTTGACTCTGATTATAAAATGGGAATATATCTTGATATATTCCCGCTAGATAATTTATCAAGTAATTATAACGCAGCACTTTCTTTGTATAAGGCAGTCTCATTTTACAGGAAACTTCTTGCGATAAAAAATGCGGCATCGGATTCAAAAAGAAAGCCTTATATGAATTTTATTCTTAAAGTTGGAAAAGTTGTTATAATGCCAGTTTCCAGAAAGTGGATTTTGTACCAAATTGATATGTTATCTCAAAAATATAGAGAAGATACATCATCACAATATATCGGAGCAATTTGTGCTGCTTTTTACGGTGAAAAAGAAATTTTAAGAAGCGAGTGGTTTACAGAGAGATGCTTGTTAGAATTTGAAGGCAGAAAATTCTGGGCACCTAAGGGTTATGATGCCTTTTTAACACAGCTGTATGGAGACTATATGCAGTTGCCCCCGGAAGAAAAAAGAGTGACACATCACGATAACAAGGCATGGTTAGTTGAAGACTGATAGAGGAGAATATAAAATGTCTGCATTTGATAACGCAACCCTTATGATCACTGGTGGTACTGGTTCTTTTGGTTCTACCGTTCTGAAGCA
>CAKQCV010000116.1 GCA_934217675.1 uncultured Prevotella sp.
GTAATGCGTATTAACTCCGTATTATATGCGTATTGATTTTGTAATGCGTGTTATCTCCGTATAAACGCCGTATTAGGTGTTTTCTGGCTTTATGGCTTTATAGATAAGAGAGCGGCAAATGCCGCTCTCTTATCTTCTCATTTACCTATAATAGATTCGTTTTGTTCGGATCACTTCAAGTCTATCGACTGGCAAGACCTTGGTTTCTTCCGTGAAAGGAATTAACTCGCCTTACCAAATCCGTTCTTAGTCCGTGCCCGTGTATACCTACCTTTCAGGTATCCATCCAGCAATTTCTCATGTGTATGCTCATAAAGTCCATCGGAACGCAGCAATTCGACGTTCCCTTCGACTCCATCTACGAATGCAGTCGCAGCCGACTTATCTTCAAAGCCTTTGATTGCCGTCAGATATGTTAACGCACTCTCTACATCAAGGCCCAACACAAACTCTATACAATCTTTGCTCTGTAGCACGCCTGCGAAAAATCTCAGCTTTTCAGGACAAGTCCCTTCATACGCTTTTTCCGACATCAGCTTCTTGATGAAGTTCTCATTTTTCGCCATGTAATCTGTCGTGTCCAAATAATCCTCCTTCTGAAACATCGCAAGATAAATCGGCCATAAGATTTTCCCATGTTCACCATCCTCTGGCTCAAACCTCCTCAGCGCACGGGTTTTGCAAGATACATACCGCTCATACTGTTTGAGATCGAAATATCTCTTGTAAACCTGCTCTGGCACAGTATAAACGGTATCGAAAGAGCATAGCAACTGTACAGTAGTTTTTGTTATTGTTTTGCTCAAATCACTACTATTAACGGCATCAACATATGCCTGCTGCAAGTCTTCGTCCTCTTTCAATTCACCATTCTTTAGCATCTGCCCTTCCCATTCAGAATCCATAATCCGCGTTGCCGTCATGAATCGAATTTTTTCAGTGGTAGCATTAAGATTTAATATCGCTTCAAAAGCACCTTTAACGCTGTTTTTTCTCTGCGCAGACATATATCTATAGCGCACCATGTCAAAATCCAATGAATAGAAAAGCTTACTTGCTACCTCAGGAGCAAGCTTTGCAATAAATAGCAATATTTTGTGCGACTCGGTGGTTCCTTGTTTTCTCCTGTTAAAACACCTTGACAGCATTTCGACTTCGTTCTCTGTAACCAAGGAAGGGGGGATCATGCTAATCACATCCTCAATAGGTGCATAGAACAATCGCTGCAGTTCAGTTTCTGTCATAACAGGACACTCTTCGCCAAACAGAAACTTATACCGCCTCCAGGTCTCCGGTTTCTCCTTCAAAACAAGCTCACGGATGGCCATAAGATAATCATTATTTTCTATCAACCAAGCCTGCTCTTCCTGTAATGCAGTCACAACACTATTGCAGTCAAACGGGATAGGATCCTCACGAGATAGCATTTGCAAAACAACATCTACCCAATGCCCATATATCTCCATCTCCTTTGTTACTGCAGGCGTATATCCTTCAAATCTGCCAAGCGTCGAAATATAATCCGTTGTCTGTTCAGATAATCCCTCCTCGCTTTCCTCTGCTACCATATTAACAAGCTGCTGGTACTTCCCAAAGAGGGACTCGCATATATCCCCCTTACCATTGCTTATTGCAGTAAACACCAAGCTCTCAAAATCAGGGGTGATCCTCATTATTTTTTTCTGATAGAACAGCATGTCTACCAAGACCGAGGCATCCTGCAGCATTTCCCATGCTGCTGTCAAGAATTTCCGCATGTCGGCCTGTATTGCATCTACACTTGCTTCTCGCACAAAGCGCACGGTCATATAATAAGCCATATCAGTGTTGAAATCCTTGCTGGCGGTATTGACTATCTTCAGTGCATCAAATGTGGTAACATTATCCAGTTCTTCTTTTGAAGCCATCTTATGCACGCCAAAAAACAATGGGCGATATCGCTGTATTTCACCCGAGAACTCCCTGCATAATTCCTTCCTCAACTGAAGCAGGGCCGTTTCTGAAAATTTTTCCTCCCACACTCTGACAAAATCAGTTGCATGCACTGCAGTGTAAAATTTCCTGTCAGAGTCAAAACGGAGAATCTTTTTAATTTGCATAATTGTTTTTTCAGTTGCATCAGATGAATAGTCGAGTTCACTCACCCACTTAACGACTTCCGAAAAAGCATGTTTTAACGCTTCTATGTAGAGTTGCTCAAACGAAAAAACTACATCTGGCAACGGCAGTTCCAATCGCTTGCGCTCCTCAAAAGTGCTCTCAATAATCTTGGAGTCGCCCTCTATAACTTTGTCAATTGATTCCTCCAATCCTGCTATTTCTTCACCGTATAGTATCGCTCGTTGAACTGTACGCTCGTCCACATTGAGAACTTTGCTATTTTGGGGATAGTTGTAAAAATACATCCGATAATTATTGTCAATCTTTTTAGATTTTACCAGCTGTTGTATTTCACTCCTGTAACCTTCGCTGATACCCGGCAAAATTTTGGCTATTTCCTCATCTTTAAATCCATTCTTTAGATAGAGATTTACAAGTTTTTGAAAAGCCTTCCCGTCTGTTGCATAAAAATCCTCTTCAAATTCCGTGGTTATATAAGCAACTATGGCGCACTTTTCAAACTCTATATCCCCACCAGCATTTCCGCTGAACCTTTCATGTAAAGATTCAAAAAGCGAAAAAGCTATATTGAGTCTATCTTTTATCTCTCGAAGCCCCAATCTTGTTCCGCGAATAATCCACTGAATGCCTGGGATATTCAGTACCTCTCCTTCCCATTCAATACCAACTTTCTTGATATCGGCTTCTTTTTGCTTAAGAAGTTCATTTAGAATGGTTTTATAGTCATCAATATTTATAGTTTGCAAATTGAGCACATAGTCAAACAGTTTTTCGTAAAGATGCCCATATTCTTCTCCCGCATTTTCTTTTGAACAGAGAAGGGTTTCTGGTTTTACATTGATGAGAAAAGTAACTTTGTTCCGGTATCTGCATTGCTGCCCAGCCACACTGTCGGGGACATAGTACTTTCGTAGTTCCTTCAGAAAATTAACAACGGCGTCGTTATCATCTGTTCTGTCCAAATCCTCAATCACTACAATATAGTGTCGACTTCTCCTTTTTAATATAGGCACTTTTTGCAAAACCGCTTTGCCGCTTTTGTAACGAAGGACATCCGAGCGATAGAATTGCATGATCTCATTGGCATCGATCTTACGATCCCCTTCCGACTTATTTGAGGAAAATACGATTTCTGCTCGTGTAATTACAATTGCTACGAGTATTGCTGCTATCAGTAGCATACACCACTCAATGATAGCTGCCGCTTCTCCGAAAAATGGAATGGAGACCTCAAGCTTCTTTGGAAAGATGTACCCCAAGGAAAAAAGCACGAGCGCCATTAAGATGCTTATCCAGTAGGGAAGTTTATCCGTCTGAACTTTCAACAATCCGAAGTTTTGGCTCAGACGCCGACTCACATAATTACCTTTTCTCCAGTTGATTTGGCTAATAAGCTGGTAAACAAGTCCTTTGTGAAGTTCGGTCGTATCACCACTATGTATGTGCGTCTTCTGGCCTTCTTCCCTGTCTGCCTTCCCGTTGCCCCCTGTTGGAAAGAGGTTAGACCACATAGATATCTTGATAACGCGCTTATGTTGGTTTTCTCTGTATTTTTCCTGTAAAAGTTCAACAATGCTGGTTTTGCCTGCGCCAAAAGGCGATGTCAGCGCAATCATTTGTCCCCCGGCTGTAATAGCTGCATCCAATTTTTCCACATAGGTCGAGAACCCGATTACATCCTCATCTGCAGATGTAATCGGCGTGTTCATAAATACCAGCGAATCGAGAGTACTTTCTGCTTCTTTCTTTTTGCACATATACTGCCCTTTCCCGAAAAAACCTATATACTTCTCTTTTTTAGTATATCTGGTTCTGCTCAGGATTGCAATTATTTCCGTAACAACTATCGTCAAAATCTGCAGAGTTTCCATTTGAAAGTGCATATTTAAGAACACGTGACATATCAAATTCAACATTTCCTATGGGGATATTATCTCTTCCAGGCAAGGTCTCGCTTTTTTCATGCATCTTTCATGCGGCGCAGCAGGTCAAGCAGCTCGCGTCGGTCTGTGGTAATAAGGTCGCGTTCCAGTGGGCTGGCCTTGATTTCCACCGTGATATTGTTGTTATTGCTGCTGATTAGGCCATTGCCCCGCTCAAAGTGGGTGATCTCCATGACCTCCGCTTCGGAGAGGTGCAATACCTGCTGAACGCGCTGGGCTTCCTCGTCCTCCAGATTCAAGATGACTTTCGTGCGGCAGTTGTTGATGATGCCCTTGCCGTACTTGCCGTTGTCCAGGGAGAAGAAGTCGTTCAGATCCTGCGTCGCGCAAATGCCGCTGCCGGAATAGGCGCGGATGGTCTTGAAGATCTCCAGCACCATTTCAGCCGCCAGACGGTTACCGATGCCGAAGGTGCCGGAGCCGCCGCCGATGAGCTGCCAGCATTCGTCGATGAAGATGGCCTTTTCCTCCGTGCGGTTGGCTTTGGCTTTATCCCACACGAAATCCAGAGCTACGAACATCCCGATAGGCAGCAGATCGCCGCTGAGTTCCGAGATGTCCAGCACCGTGAACTTGTTGTCCAGATTCACATTGGTCTGCTGGTTGAAGGTGCTGGCCGAGCCGTGTACAAAGCGGTTGATGATGTTGGAAAGGCGTTTGGTATCGCTCTCTTCTTTCAGAACATCGTAGAGGTCGCCCAGCACAGGCATCTGGCGGTAAACGTTGGGGTTATCCGGATCACTGAGAGAGGCGTTATCATGGGTGATACCTTTCCGTGCGTAGGTACGAATCAGGGCATCGTCCAAAAGCTGTTTTTCCTCATAGGACATATCGGGGATCAGCAGGGCAAAGAAGATATGAAGCCGCTGAATTTTTGCTGCCAGCTCAGAGCGTTCGATACCGGGGCCATCCAGCGTTTCCTCCACGGACTTGTCTATCTTGCGTATCTCCAGCACGTTGATGCAGCTTTTGGAGGCGGGGGAGATACTGATAAACTCGCCGCCCGTGTTGACGCAGGCACGGTGGAACTCATGACCCTTCAGGGGTGCCAGCATGAAAACCTGTATGCCCTTGCGCCGCATACGGAGCGCCATCAGCAGGATCAGGAAGGTCTTGCCCGCGCCGCTGGTGCCGCATACGGCAATGTTGGCGTTCTTATAGACCTTGGAATCAAAGATGTCGATAATGACCGGAGAGTTGTTGTACTTGTTCAGGCCGAACAGGATGCCGTTTTCATCACTCAGTTCATAGGACGTGAAGGGGTAGCAGCTTGCCACGCCGGTGGTCAGCGCATTGCGCTTGGAGCGTTCAAAGAGGTGCTTCTCCATGCTGACCAGCGGCAGCGACGATAGAAACGCCTGCTCCTCATGAAAGGCGCAGCTGCACACGTCCATATCACGGGACACGAGCAGTTTTTTCAGTTCATTGACCTTCCATTCTAGTTCATCCACTGTGGGAGCTGTCACTGCGATCAGCAGGTTCAGGTAATAAAAGTCCTCGTTGTTGCCCAGCCCTTCCTTCAGGAAGTAGCCGCTTCGGATAGCACCATCCAGATCATCAAAGTCCGTGTTGGTATCGCTGGCGTCCTTGATCTTACTGCGGTTGATACGAAGCTGCTGTCC
>CAKQCV010000117.1 GCA_934217675.1 uncultured Prevotella sp.
TAGCCGGAGTTGGCGGTGTAGCAGTTGACGTAGGTCTTGACGCGGCCTTCGCCGATCATCATATCCCAGTCACCGCTTTTTAGCATAGGCCAATATACGAGACGTTGGTTCTGTGCTGTCATTGTGCCACCGCCCCATTTCCGAAAGTCTGGTGTAAACGGACATTTGGGGTCAACGTATATAGGGTCAAATGTAAATAAACTGCCGTTGAACTTTGTTGGATATTCTCCATAGGCATTGCAGCCAAGCATGTATCGGAAAAGTTCATAGTTGCGAACCAATTTTTCTCCTTCGCCCTCTGCTGTTATGTAGCTGCGTTGCCAAAAGTTGTGCCACCATTTTGCGCTTTGTGTTTTTGACTTCTTTGCTGATAGTAAACTGTTTGCCGGTTTGCCAGAATAAAGTTCAATGCTTATTGTAGCTTGTTTTATTCCTGTAGCAGAATAGTTCCATGCCTTGAAGTCGGTTGAAGCGTAAGTTCCGGCAGAAGTGCCAACGAAGTTAAACCCTGGCATCAAAATATTTCCGCCAGATTTCAGTCCGCCAATTGGATTATAAAGTTCATCTTTGACTTCATCAAGTTTTTCTTTCGTTACGGTATAGTCGAATACTGTATAGTTACGGTTCTTGTGCCAAAATTCAATGCTGTTTTCGGCTGCTTTGATAGAATCAGCAAAAGTAGTACAATCTTTCGGAATGTTCCATTTGTACGACCCTTGCTGACATTCAGCTTTGGTCACAGGTCTGTCCTTATATCTCCAGGATTCATAACTTAGTGTGGCATTGTTCTTATTTGTAGAATTAATCTCTACAAACACCTTTGGTTGATAGACGTCAGCCCAAATCCGAACCTTTACATCTTTACCTTTTATATATAAAGCACCATCGCTAAGGCAAAGTCGCTGTTCAAAACTTTTGTCATTGAATGGATTTCCTCCTATTTTCAAGCGAAATCGCCCAGCTTTCAGAAGAGTATTGTTTTCGTCAAACATACCACTCTTTGAAAGATAAAAGAGAATGTCGCCATTCTCTACCCACACGTTCATACCCACATCATGCCCGCCACACGGCATAGAGCCTGCAGAGTTCTTGCTTTGTGTTGTCCACACAAAATCTTCGGGTTTATAATCATTCGCATAAACTTCGCAGTATGAAGCAATACCGCAAAGGGCAATGAATGTTTTGGTAAATAATTTTTTTGTAATGATGCTCATTCTATGTCTTTTCTTGTTGTTTGTCTTCTTTATAAAGACGTTTACTTTTATTTTTTGTAATATTGTTCTTCCCGTACACTCGTGCCATTATTGCTCCACTTATGTTGTGCCATACGCTGAACACTGCACCGGGGATTGTGGCAAGGGGATACATGGCGAAGTGAAGTGTGGCGAGTGAACTGGCAAGACCTGAATTCTGCATACCCACTTCTATAGATATTGCCACACATTTTCTGTGTTCCAAGTGTAGCATCCTGCCTATGCCGTATCCAAGTGCAAGACCGCATATATTGTGTAGCATCACGATAAGGATAACGAGTAATCCGCAAGTGAGCAACTTCTCTGCATTATGCGAAACAATTATACCTACAAGTAATACAATGGTAACAGATGAGAAAGCAGGCAAGTAGCCTACTGCCTGTTTCGTTAATTTCGGCATATAGTGCTGAATGAGGAATCCTGCCATGATAGGGAGAATAACTACTTGCAGAATAGAGAAAAACATGCTTAGGGCATCCACATGCACGAAAGTGCCTGCCAAAAGCCAAGTTATGGCTGGTGTTAGGAATGGAGCAAGAACTGTAGACATTGCAGTCATGCCTACAGACAGTGCGAGGTCGCCATTTGCGAGATACGTTATAACATTTGACGCCGTTCCGCCGGGACAACAACCAACAAGGATTATGCCAAGGGCTAAATCTTTTGGCATATTGAAAACTTGCGTTAGTATCCAAGCCGTGAGTGGCATGATGGTAAACTGTGCAAGACATCCTATTATTACATCTTTCGGTCTACTGAACACGATTTTAAAGTCAGTAGGGTTTAGGGTCAGTCCCATGCCAAACATCACAATCCCCAACAGAGGGTTAATCCATATTGTGTTGATATTTCCAAGTGGAGTGGGGAAAACTATCGACAACACACCGATAGCCAATACTATCCATCCCATGTTCTTTGCAATGAAATTGCAGATTTGTTTTATCATTTGTCGTTTATGATTTGTGGTTTGACTTTAAAGTATCTTGCAAACTTACTCTTTTTTGTTTTATTTTGCAAGTTATGTAGATAATAAAGATATGAAGACTGTTACAAAAATGAATCGGCGGTTTATGATGCGTAATCCGGTGCTTTAGCAATACTAATACGGCACTTTAGCCATTGAAACCCGGCAGCTTAAATTTGGATTTGAAATTCTTTACCATAAAAAACAGCAAATCAAACGATTATAAAAGTATGAAGAATTTGCTTGTAGGATAAAAAATTGTGACCTCACTGGGATTCAAACCCAGGACCTTCAGAACCGGAATCTGACGCTCTATTCAGCTAAGCTATGAGGCCATACTTTCTTTTTTATATGTGCAAAGATAATATATTTTACAGATTAAACAAAATATTGTTCTATATTTTAGTTGTAAAAAATATATTGTACAACATACTAATGCTTTATAATATGAATAAAAAAATCCGCAATACAAGTAAAAAGGTATTGCGGATTTTATTTGGCTTTTGAGTATTATCGCTTGATGCAATAATATCTATAAGTTACTTTTCTTCAGCATCTATGGCTTTTATTTTCTGCTTTACAAGCTCAAGATCATCTTTGAGTTTCTGTACTTTACGGTTCATTTCGTCAATAAGGCTATTTCCCTTTTTGCTTGAAGCATTAAGGAAGCCAAGATTGTTCTCGTATGTTTGAATCTCTTGTTTCATCTGATCCGCGCGACGTTGCAGTCTTCCGCGCTCATTGTCAAGAGCATTTTCGCTGCGTTTAGCCACATTCTTTAAGTTGGTCTTGAAGTTGTTCAGACGACGGCGAGCTGTAGAAATGTTGAGCTCTTTGAAGATCTTGTCAAGCGCTTCATGATACTCGTTGTACAGTTTGTCCTTTTCTTTATAAGGAACGTGTCCAACAGCATTATATTCCTCGGTAAGTTTCTTGACTGTGGCTTGAGTGTCATCGCTTGTATTTTCAATCAAAGCTTTTAGTTGGGCAATGATGCTCTGTTTCTTTTCCAAATTTTCGCGCTCCTCATTGCGAGTTCCTGCATTGGCAGCATTGCGGGCTTCAAAGAAGTGGTTGCATGCAGCAAGAAAATCGTTCCACAGTTGGTCGCCATATTTTTTAGGAACCATACCGATAGTCTTCCATTCCTTCTGTAGAGCTATAAGTTTATCACTTGTTGCCTTCCAGTCTGTACTGTCCATAAGTGCTTGAGCTTTCTCCACGAGAGCTTTCTTTTTCTCTGCATTTTCTGCAAACTCTTTCTTTAGGGTAGTAAAGAATTCAGACTTTCTTCCGAAGAAATCATCACATGCTGCGCGGAAACGTTCAAAGATTTTCACGTTCATCTTTTGTGGAGCAAAGCCAATAGTTTTCCATTCTGTTTGGATTTCTATAATCTGCTTTGTATGCTCCTCCCAGTCGGCAGCTTTTTTGTTTTCTTCTTTTGCTATAGCTTCAACTTTTTCGCATAGTTCAGTCTTCTTGGCGAGGTTCTCTTCTTCTTTGTTTCTTAAATCCTCAAAATACTGTTGATGCTTTTTGTTGATTACTGTAGATGCAGCTTTGAATCGAGCCCAAATGCTTTCGCGAAGCTCTTTGGCCACAGGTCCACTTTCACGATATTCATTGTGTAATTCCTGCAATTGGTGGAATGCGCTGATAATATCATCCTCGTCTGCAAGTTTCTCGGCAGCTTCACATAACTTGGTTTTTATTTCCAAATTCTTTTTGAAGTCATATTCCCGCGCTTCGCTGTTCAATTTAAGCAAGTCGTAGAATTGCTCCACATATAGCTGATAATTGCGCCAAAGTTCATTTGCATTTTCTGCAGGAATAAGTTTTATTTCTTTCCACTCTTGCTGCAGTTGCTTGAATTCCTGATAAGACTTGTTTGCCTCCTCAGGAGATGTAGTCATAGCTTTTATTTTCTCTATGATTTCAAGTTTCTTCTTCAAGTTTTCTTGTTTTAGCTTCTCCTGCTCTTCAAATTGCTTTGCCCTTCTTTCTTTGATTATGGTCATTTCTGCCTTGAAAGCTTCTTCGTCTGCGTCTGGCTTCACCTGATATGTAGCAGGATCGCCACCGTTGTCGAGATATGCTTTCATTTCAGCTTCTCTCTCGGCAAAGTGCAGTTTATAGAAAACCGTCTTCAGATACTCCACCTCGTCCTTTTGTGGCACATCATCGGCATGAGCAATTTCTTTGATTCTTTCTACAACCTCCGCCTTGCTTTTGTATATTTTCTTTGGCTCTGCCTTTTCTTCAGCTTCATTAGTTGCTGTTGTGGCAGTGGCTTCTGTTGTTTCAACCTTCTCCTCGGTGGCAGCATTTGCTGTTGCCTCTGTTGGAGTTACTTCTACATTCTTCTCATTTTCGAGAGATTTTTCTTGAGAGTCCATTAATTCACGTTTTTAATTTGTGATAGGTATTCCAAATAAATTCAATCATGTCAGTACATTCCGTACTGCCCAAATGAATTGCAAACTTACGTAAAAAGATTGTAAAAACCTAATTTATGTAATAAATTTTAATGTTTTTCCTCTAAACAAGCCTTTTATGGCGGAAAATCCACCATGAAACGCCTGATATTACTACAGATGCAATGATGGCGATAAGAAATCCGTATGGATTATTTTCCATGCCGTTTATCAAGTTCATTCCGAGCAAACTGGCGATGAGGGTAGGGAACATCAGGATAATGCTGACCGATGTGAGCGTACGCATCACGGTATTCATATTGTTGTTGATGATGCTCGAATAGGTGTCCATCGTCGATTCCAAAATGTCGGAGTATATGCTTGTCGTTTCGCGTGCCTGACTCATCTCGATGTTTACGTCTTCGATGAGGTCGGCGTCAAGTTCATCCACCTGCAGCTTGAACTTCAGTTTTGCGAGCAAGTTCTCATTGCCGCGGATTGAAGTCTGGAAATAGGTGAGCGAGTCCTGCAGGCGCGACAGTCCGATGAGCGATTCGTTGTTCACCTCGCGGTCCAGGTTTCTTTTAGCTTTCTCTATCAGACTGTTAATCTGTTTTAGTCTCTTCAGATACCATACGGCTGAAGAGAGGAACAGACGGAAAATCATGTCAACATAGTCTGTGAATCCTTCACCACGCTTTTGCTGATAACTTACGAAGTCAATCATCACGTTTGTCTCATAAAAACAAACCGTGATAGTCACGTCTCTTTTATGTATAATTCCGAGCGGCACGGTGGTGTATGGCG
>CAKQCV010000118.1 GCA_934217675.1 uncultured Prevotella sp.
TCTTGTACTGCTGGCTTGTCATCTCCGGATCAAGATCCTTAGCCATCAAATAGTTGTAGATGTTCTGCTTAACGTCAGAAGTGTGCCATGTAGCATGCTTGTGCTCTGGGTCAATCTTCTCGATATATGCAGGGAAGCCAGACTGAACATCAGGGTCTTCCATAGAACTCTTGGCATAGATTGTTCCGTCGAGACTCAAGTAGTGGTAGCGACGGTCTGGACGAGTCACGTTTGTGATATTCCAAATAGCGTTAGCACCGGCTGCGTCGAGGATAGGACCACGGCTCATAGCATAAGTGTAACGGCGCACATACTGTTTCTTATCACCAGCATTGTTCACGTAGTAGCTAACCCACTTGTTGTCTGCTTGGCTCCAGTAAGCAGGATTCAATCCGTCTGTTTTGCCAATAGAATTGAAATATTTGCTTTGGCGCAACCATTCTGCTGTGATAGAATCATCAGGAATAGCGTCTGTCATACCTGTACCATAAATACCGATAGTTGACTCAAGGCGTACTCCGATTTCGCTTGCCACCTGGTCAGCTGGGATTACAACATTCTGTCCGTCGCGCTTAACGGTTACAGGAGAATAGTAGGCATCGGCAGGGATAGTAACCTCAGGATAAATAAGATCATAAGTCTCTCCGTCGGGGAATTTGTTGCCCCATTCGTCTTTGTATTCCTTCCATTCAATCTTGATTTTGTTCTCGTCAATCTGTGGCTTGAAAGGAGCAACTGCCTTTGTCTGTGGCATTCCAGCAACAGAGTAGATGTAGGCATTTGTCTTCTTGTCGTAAATGACGAGCAGATAGCCGTTACCATCCTGATCAGCACGGTAGTAAGCAGTCTGACGCTTGCCATGTCCGTAGTTCGGGTGACAGTAGAGGCATCCGCGGCGCACATAAACAGGACCAAGTCCAGCAAACGCATCTGAAGATGTGTTGTAGTCTTTCTCGAAGAGCGACTCTCCGATTTGGAAGTTCAGTCCCATACCAGCGTTGTCAACGGCAGGTGTAGACTGACGGTAGGCATAAGCCGACTGAATGCTTGTTGTTCCGAGTTTTCCTCCAGCATAGTACCATTCGTTAGGTGTGCCATACTCTGCTTCAGGCAAATTCCAGTCGGAATTGTTGTCATCCGAACAGGCAGTGAGAGCCATTGCCGAGATGATAGCAGAAAATAAATAAATGTGTTTCATAATGTTGTTTGTTAAACGTAAAACGTTGGTAGACCGTTTTTGAACAGTCTACCAACAAATTATTGATAATTGTTATAATATCCGTAATAAATTATTAGTCAAGCAAATCGTTAAGAGCATTCAATGATTCCTCCAATCCGTCAAGAGCAGTCATAGCGTCTTTAGCACTTTGGTCTGTGTAGTTCAAGACGAAAGGCTTCTTCATGCTGTTTATTTTAGAGAGAGCATTCTCAAGATTATTCATGACATTCTGTGCAGCAGCCTTTGTCTTGTCATTGTTCAAGCAAACACCGATGAGCGACTTTGCCTCAGGAGTAGTACCGTCAACTGTGCAACCACCATAGAGAGCATGCTTTACAGACATGATGTTGTCATAGAAGTCCTGGATAGAGTTGTAAGCGTGAGGAGACTCAATGTAGTTCACGTCCTCACCTGTAGCAGGAGCACCGATCTTAGAGTCACGAACCTCTCCGATGATATCATTTGCACCAGCGATAATCTCCTTAGAAGCAAGAAGAACTGTTGAGTAAGTTGAACCTGCATTACCTGCATTCTTGAAGTTCTCACCATAGTTGATAGCAGATGCGAACTCAACCTCGTCAAGCAGAGCCTGCTCGTCGGCAGAAACCTCGCCACCCCAAGCAGAAACAAGTTTCAGAGAGCTGAGGTAAAGATCCTGTGCCGCAGTTTTTGCAAAGTAAATCTCGTTTGCAGTCATATCAGCAAAGTGACGTGGCTGTCCTTCACGGAAGATAAGATACTCAACAGCGTGGAAACCTGTAAGGTTCTGACCTGTAGCGATTGCCTCGTTGATAGTGTTTGTTTCGCTTTCATATCCCTCCTCGCCAAGTTTAGCATTCTTATAGAGACTCATGTATTTGTCAAACTGTGTGCGGTCGAAAGGCCATGTATCAGTATGTGGGTCGATAGCGTAGTCACCAGCAGCACCGAAGAGGAATGCCTCAGAGAACTCCCACCATTTACGCGAGAGCTTCCATGTTTCGCAAGCTTTAGCCACACCTGCATCGTCGCTCATTGCGTTGATATCAGCAACAAGTTGTTTGTTGTAGTTAGCAAGGTTGCGGTAGGTTGCAACAACAGTGTTGTCAACATAGTCTGTGTTAACTTCTTTCAGCTCGTTTGCTGTGAAAACACCAATGTGGTCATCGTTGTTATCATCACTACAGCTTGTGAACCCCATAGTGAATGTGAGTGCTGTTGCGCACATCAAGGAATACTTGAAAATCTTGTTCATTTTTTTTTTTTTTTATTTATTATTAAGTTCTAATTTTTTTAGATTTATATGGTGAAACGTCTTTGACTTGTCTGACCTCGTATGAGGAGTCAGTTCTTGTCCGATAAACAATTACAGGTCAAATTATTTCAAGAACCAGCCGTTAAAAGTAATTCCCAAAGAAACGCTTGGTTCGTTGTTGTATCCGTGAGAAAGGAAGCGATTGCTGTACTCTCCCTTGATTATAATCTGTTTTACCGGAGAATAATTCAAACCTACAGCCATTCTCTTCACGCGGTCATACTTGTAGGCAACCTTCTGTGTGCCTGCTGCATAAGTGTTGTAATCCTCATATCGTCCGAAGAGATAAAGCTTCTGCCTGTCGTTCAGACTCTCAATCTGCGAGAATATGTTGTAACCAGCTTCAATTCCAACAGAGTAAGCATTCTTTGCGATAGGAGAGTGCTTTGAAGGTGAACCGTCCTGCTGAGTATGCTTAGGGTAAGAGTTCATGAAGGTTGTCATTTTCTGTGCATCATCAAGATGAGCGTATGTGGCATTACCGCGCACAATCCAATTCCAACGATTCATTTCAAAACCGAAACTTCCGATAGTTAATGCACCGTGAACCTTATCGTAAGAAGCACTTGCCTTACGCTCTGTGTTTTTGAATGTATATCCATAATATCCACTCAAGCTGAGGCGAACACCAGGGATAGAATAGTTGTCGATACGTGCCGCACCGGCATACACATTGCCCAATTTATATTCATAAGGACTTGTTGCGCCATAATGCACGAAGCAATTGTGACCAAATCTTTCTGCATCCAATCCCGATGTGAAAATAGCCTCGTAGCGCCAGTCGCTTACTCGTCCCCACAGCGACACACCAACTTGGTGCCAGGTGTTTGGCAGCATTTTTGCTTCACCTTCAGAGCGGTAAACTGTGAAGAAGTTGTTAGGCATGTGATAGGCGTTAATCTCGCCCACAGGTATAATAATTTCACCAGCTTTGATGTTGAACTTTCCACCCCAGAAAGCTTTGTTAATCCAGAACTGCTCAAGTGCAACTTCACCACCGCGTTCTGTTTCTGCCTCGTATTCTCCAGACTCGTCAGCGTCAATCTCAACGGCATTTTCTGTACCGCCATGCTCAAACTCAATTTCCATTCCCATTGTCCAACCATGACCAAAGTCATAACCAAGGTTCAATGTTACGTGTGGCAAATCAAAGCGTCCGTGGCTGTCATCGTCTTTGTATGTTTTTGGATCACGATAACGGTTGAAGTGCTGACTGTAAAAGTTACGTGTTGTTACAGCCTCACCATATCCACCGATAGAAAAGCGAGACAGAGCATTTGCAAGTTTCTCAACTTTAGTGTCGTCACTTTGCTCATACTTTACAGTATTGTCGGTCTCCCTGCTTGCATCCTTAACCTCTTCAGCCATCGCTGTGGTAGAGAGTCCGCAAGAAAGCAGTCCTAAAAGAAATAAGTTCTTATTCATTATTATATATAAATATATTTGTTTTTATCCTGCATTGGCAGACTTGCCATATAGTTTAAATTTCCGTGTGCAAAATTATATACTTCTGTGAAATATGACAATACTCAAATTTTATGAAATTTTATATAATGGTAGTGTATAGTGTTTACCCTAAATAGATTACTTATTTTTAGGTATCTGAATGTGAAAACGAAAGGGCGTATACTACAAAATAATTAGGAAGCATGCAATCCTTAGTATAGCGTGCTTGTTAAAAAAACATATTGCAAGCTTTTTTCTTTTGTAAAATAGATGGAAAATGAAAATAAATACCTAATTTTGGCAGCGAAAATCTAATAGCTTTAAGCATTCACATATTGAGTGTTTGTATTTAACCTAACCTAAAATATATAACTATGGAATTACCGTTTGCTGAATCTTGGAAGATCAAGATGGTGGAGCCAATCCGCAGAAGTACTCGTGAGGAACGTGAGCAATGGATAAAAGAAGCTCATTATAATGTGTTCCAGTTAAAAGCTGAGCAGGTGTATATTGACTTGCTTACAGATTCAGGTACAGGAGCAATGAGTGACCGTCAGTGGGCGGGCATAATGCTTGGTGACGAGAGTTATGCCGGTGCTACGTCTTTCTTTAAGTTGAAAGACACGATAAAGCGCCTTACTGGCTTTGAATATGTGATACCGACCCATCAGGGTAGGGCAGCAGAGAATGTTCTGTTTTCATATCTTGTGCATGAAGGCGATGTTGTTCCTGGAAATTCTCATTTCGATACAACAAAAGGTCATATTGAAGGACGAAAGGCTATTGCACTCGACTGTACTGTTGACGAGGCAAAAGATACACAGCTTGAGGTGCCTTTCAAAGGGAACGTTGATCCAAAGAAACTTGAGGCTGCTCTTGAGAAATATGGTGAAAAAGTGCCTTTCATCATTGTTACGATTACAAACAATACAGCTGGTGGACAACCGGTGTCAATGCAAAACTTGAAAGAAGTTAGGCAGATTGCCGACAAGTTTGACAAGCCTGTTATCTTTGACTCGGCTCGCTTTGCAGAAAATGCTTACTTCATTAAAACCAGAGAGTGTGGTTACAAGGATAAAACAATAAAGGAGATAACAAAAGAGATGTTTTCTCTTGCTGATGGAATGACGATGAGTGCAAAAAAAGATGGTATCGTGAATATGGGTGGATTCATTGCTACCAACAAACAAGAGTGGTATGAAGGTGCCAAGGGATATTGTGTTCAGTTTGAAGGCTATCTCACTTATGGTGGCATGAACGGTAGAGACATGAATGCACTTGCAATAGGACTTGACGAGAACACAGAGTTTGATAATTTGCAGACACGTATTCATCAGGTTGAGTATCTTGCATCATTGCTCGACGAATATGGTATTCCTTATCAGCGTCCATCTGGTGGGCATGCTATAT
>CAKQCV010000119.1 GCA_934217675.1 uncultured Prevotella sp.
TCTTTACCTTAAATCTATCAAACTACTAACCTATGAAAAAATGTATTCTCCCGAACACGTTGCAAAGGTACACATTTCTGTGTTCGGACACAACAGTTCGGGAGAATAATATATGATTATTTACTTTTTATTGATTTAAATCAACAGTAAGCTATCGTTTTACGAGTTTTACTCTATCATTTTCAGAAAATCATCCTCATTTATGATTGGTATTCCAAGCTTCTCGGCTTTTTGAAGTTTTGATGGTCCCATATTGTCTCCAGCAAGGATAAAAGAGGTTTTGCCACTTATACTACCAACATTTTTTCCACCGTTCTGCTCTATCAACAGTTTATACTCATCGCGACTGTGATGCTGGAACACTCCACTGATTACGATACTCTTTCCAGAAAGCTTGTTTGATGCCTGCTGCATCTGTTCCTCGCTCAATGTCATCTGCAGTCCGTAGCTGCGCAACCGTTCTACAATCTCCAAATTCTGCGGATTATGAAAATATGTAATTATGCTCTTCGCCATTACATCACCGATACCGTCAATATCAAGCAGCTGCTGCAACGAAGCATTCATAAGATTATCTATATTTTTGAAATGGCGTGCCAAAAGTTTTCCGGATGTCTCACCAACAAAGCGTATGCCAAGGGCGAACACCACACGTTCAAACGGAACTTGCTTTGAAGCTTCAATGCCATTGATTATTTTCATTGCCGACTTCTGCCTATTTCCATCACCGTTAATCTGCTGCACATCAATAGTATAAAGGTCGGCAACGTTATGAACAAGTCCTTGGCGATAAAAGTCATCTACAGTTTCCGGACCTATACTGTCAATGTTCATAGCCCGGCGAGAGATGAAATGCTCGATACGTCCCTTTATCTGTGGCGGACATCCTGCATCATTCGGACAATACCATGCAGCCTCACCCTCGTAACGCACAAGTTTTGTGCCACACTCTGGGCAATTGGTAATAAACTGCACGGGCTGAGCAATGATGGGGCGTTTATCAAGGTCTACACCAACTATCTTAGGGATTATCTCCCCACCCTTTTCAACATAAACGTAATCGCCAATGTGCAGGTCAAAACTGCGGATAAAGTCTTCGTTGTTTAGCGTGGCACGTTTCACTGTGGTTCCTGCGAGCTGAACTGGATCCATATTGGCAACAGGAGTAACAGCTCCTGTTCTTCCAACCTGAAATGAAACTTCGTTAAGCCGCGTACATGCTCTCTCTGCCTTATACTTATATGCAATAGCCCAGCGTGGACTCTTTGCCGTATAGCCAAGATTGCGTTGTTGTCTGAGTGAATTCACTTTCAAAACAATACCATCTGTTGCCACCGGCAAATTCTTGCGCTCCGTGTCCCAATAATTTATGTAGTCGTAAATCTCATGTAGGGTCTTTACCTTTTTCATGCCCTCGCTAATCTTGAATCCCCATTGCTTTGCTGCCATCAGATTTTCATAATGCCCATCGCAGGGCATTTCATCACCAAGCAGATAATAGAGATATGAATCAAGCTGGCGACTTGCCACGAGCGCAGAGTTCTGGCTTTTAAGTGTTCCGCTTGCAGCATTTCGTGGATTGGCAAAAAGTGGTTCCTCGGCAGCCTCACGCTCTGCATTAAGGCGTTCAAAGACCTTCCACGGCATAAGGATTTCGCCACGAATTTCAAACTCATGCGGATAACCTGCGCCAGGCAACACGAGCGGTATGCAACGGATAGTCTTCACGTTTTCGGTTACATCGTCACCATGCACTCCGTCGCCTCGGGTCACTCCACGCACGAGTTTCCCGTCAATATACGTAAGACTGATTGACAGTCCGTCGTATTTCATCTCGCAACACACTTCAAAGTCCTCACCGTTCAATCCCCGTTTCACACTGTCGTACCAATCTGCAACATCCTGCTCATTATAGGTATTGGCAAGAGAGAGCATAGGATATTTGTGTGTAACTTGTTTAAATTCATGGTTCAAGTCGCTTCCCACACGTTGTGTAGGCGAATTGGGGTCTGCAAATTCAGGATGCCGAACTTCAAGCTCCTGCAGCTCGTGCATCATGAAGTCGAACTCCTGATCGGAAATTTCCGGCTGGTTCAACACATAGTATTTATAATTATGTTCGTGCAACTCACGGCGTAGCTGCAGTATTCTTTGCTTTTCATCCATTGCTGTTATATTTATTTTTTATAAGATTCACGGTAAAAGGCTCACACCGGCTTTTTATATATTACATCATATACTCCATACAGAATTTCTCGCCCAGTTTGAAGCCTTCCTCATAAAGCCGTTCCAACTTTTCCACATCTTTCTCCATACGCCCAACTTCTATCGGTCGCTCTGGTCGGATACACACTATTTCACCTTTTTCCTCCATTTCGTCGATCATGTCAAGTTGCTGATTGTAGGCAGCACAACGATGGCTGAGTGCTACACGCAGACGTGGATAGTTCTTATATATAAAATGTGGTATCTTATGGTCTTTCTCTGTAGAACGGTATCCCTTGTTGCGAGTTAGCACAAGAACGTTTGTCTTATGCCCCTTCTCTATAGAACGCATCACCGGAATACTGTCTACTATTCCTCCGTCAAGCATCGGTATACCGTCAACCATAACAATCTTGCTAACGTATGGAAGGCTACTTGATGCCTTTACTATGTCAATTACCCTTTGCTTGTCATTTCGCTCGGATAGATAGCATGCCGTACCTGTTAGACAGTTGGTCGTTACCATCTCAAATTCATCAGGATTGTTAAAAAAAGCATCATAATCGTATGGCAAGAGTTTTTCGGGGAATTCCTCATATAGAAGCTTACGGTCAAATATACAGCCTTGGGTGAGCAAATGGCGTAATCCTATATACTTGTATTTTGCGAGATAGTCTATATTTGAAATTCTGGCGCGGCGAATCTGATGGCTCATATAAGACAAGCCGTTGCATGCTCCGGCAGATACTGCCACTACATAATGGAAGTAGACATTGTTTTTCATAAAGCCGTCAAGCACACCGCTCGTGAATGTGCCACGCATTCCGCCACCCTCAAGCACTAACCCTGTGTTCCAGTTAACCTGCATATTTTTTATATATATACTCTAAAAGTGTCAAATAGCTTGTAAAAGCCACACGTATAAAACAAATTATTAGACTTTTTCTATAAAATTCCATGCAAAGATAATGCTTTTCATCGAAATATGCCTATCTTTGCAAAGATAATATACGTATTTTTAAATATGTATTAAGCCGTAATCAATATTAATGCAATATGCTATGTGGAAAGAAAAGCTGGGGAATTATCTGATTGACGTATCGAAATATATTTTACCGGTGTCGTCATCACATCCTTGTTTAAGAATATAGGAGACAAGACCTTCATATACGCTATCGGCATAATACTTTCTGTATTTGCACTTTTGTCAGGGCTAATTTTAACGAACAAAAAGAACAAATAAAAACAAAAAGATATGGGAGTAACTTTAGGATTTATCGTTGGGGGCATCCCTTGCCTTATTTTCTTACTATACTGCATTACCCCAAACGGCAAGAAATGGCTACGCCAAAACAATATGATTTAAACTAATAAAAGGTAAAAGATATGTTCAGTAAAGAAACCTACGTGAACCGCCGCGCTGAGCTAAAGAAACTCGTAAAGAGCGGTATCATTATTCTTTTCGGAAACAACGAATCGCCGGCTAACTTCCCGGCTAACGGATATTATCCGTTCCGTCAGGACTCTTCGTTCCTCTACTACTTCGGGCTCCAGAGGGACGGACTTGTCGGTGTGATTGACCTCGACAACAATACAGAGACACTTGTCGGAGACGACATCGATATTGACGATATCGTATGGTATGGCAGCGTGGACAGCGTGAGCGATATGGCTGCACAATGCGGAGTAGCTAACACAGCCCCAATGAAACAGTTGCACATCATCTGCAACGGGGCTTTGAGAGACAAGCGCACGGTGCATTTCCTTCCTCCTTACCGACACGACACTATGATAATGATTTTCGACCTGCTCGGCATTCATCCTAACCAGCAACGCGAGTCAGCATCATTGGAACTTATCAATGCCGTGGTGAAGCAGCGCTCCACAAAGAGTCAGCTTGAGATTGACGAGATTGAGAAGGCTTGTGCTGTGGGCTACAAGATGCACACCACGGGTATGAGACTGACCAAGCCAGGAGTGACAGAAAAGTTTGTTGGCGGACAGGTGGACGGCATCGCCCACTCGTATGGCTCAATGGTGAGCTTCCCTACAATCTTCACTCAGCATGGTGAGATTATGCACGGCAACCCATCGATGGCTGTACTTGAGAGTGGCAGACTGGCTCTATGTGATGCCGGAGCAGAAACCATGGAGCATTACTGTTCCGACAACACCCGTACTTACCCTGTAAACGGAAAATTTTCAGAGCGCCAACTCGAAATATATTCTATCGTAGAGGCTTGTCATGACCTGACTCTTGAACTTGCAAAGCCGGGAGTGAAATACTTCGACGTTCACCTTGGCATCTGCCGACTGATGACCGACCGCCTGAAGGAGCTGGGACTGATGAAGGGCAACACAGAAGAGGCTGTACGTGCCGGAGCACATGCAATGTTCTTGCCTCATGGACTGGGACACATGATGGGTATGGACGTACACGACATGGAAGGACTGGGGCAGATTCATGTTGGATTCGACGAGGAAACGCGCCCTAATCTTGAGCAGTTCGGAACTAACTGTCTGCGCATGGGAAGAAAACTCCAGGAGGGATTTGTAATTACTGACGAACCTGGTATCTATTTCATTCCTGCACTTATCGACGAGTGGCGTGCAAAGGGACTCCACAAGGATTTCATCAACTACGAGAAGCTGGAGACTTACAAGGACTTTGGCGGTATACGTATCGAGGACGATGTGTTGATAACAAAAGACGGTTGCCGATTCCTTGGCAAAGACCGTATTCCTTATCATCCAAAGGATGTGGAAGAGTTTATGAAGAATAATTAATAATACTTTAATACACACTAAAAAAAGACGAAATGAAAAAAATTCTAACGTTAGCCCTCTTGGCTTGCCTTGCTATGGGAGCCAATGCTGAGGAGAAGAAGGACTCTGTAAACAAGAACAAGCCAGTCTTCACTACTATCAAAGAGAACAAAATCACAAGTATTAAGGACCAAAACCGTAGCGGTACCTGCTGGGACTACTCTACACTCTCATTCTTCGAGAGCGAGATTCTGAAGAAGACAGGTAAATCGGTTGACCTCTGCGAGGCTTTTGTAGCAAACAAGACTTATATGGACCGCGCCATTATGGCTGTTCGTATGCATGGCGACACTTCTTTCTCGCAGGGTGGTTC
>CAKQCV010000120.1 GCA_934217675.1 uncultured Prevotella sp.
GGGGGTACAGCCAATAGTTATAATGGATTGGGTGGAAGCAAAACCTTTGAAAGATTACATAGAGGAGCATTTGTTTGATTCCGAGGCTCTTAATCGCTTGGCTGATACATTCTTAAACATGACGCAGCAACTTCATGAACATTCTGTTTCACATGGTGATTTGCAACATGGAAATATTATGGTCAAATCAGATGGAAGTTTAGTTCTCGTAGATTATGATTCTATGTATGTACCAGAACTTGATGGTTGGACCGATGAAATTAGCGGTTTGCCTGGTTATCAGCATCCTGCAAGATGGACAAACAAATATCTTACGCCAAAGGCAGACTTTTTTTCAGAAATGGTCATATATACTTCTATCGTTGCCTTGGCTGAATTGCCGCAATTATGGCAAGATTTAAAAGTCCGAGACACAGATACGCTTTTGTTTAGTGCTGATGATATTAACTCCAAAGGTAAAAGCCCGATTTTTGAGATTTTGGACTCGATAGACGCTTGTTCAGACCTGATAAGTCAAATAAGAGAAGCTTTACAATGTAATTCCATTGATGACATTACTCCATTAGAAGTCAGTAGAATTTCAATTGCGGATAGTTTGAGTGAACTATGGGGAGACAATGGGTATAAACCAAAGCCTTCGTATGAAAAGGCAGACGTAGTTAAGGTGACAAGTAAATGGTAGATAAGGATGATAGACAACGACATCATAAATAGCGTACAAGTACCACAACTTGTAAAAGACAGTTTTTTCCAAAATGGCATTTTGGAAAAAGACCATAGAGACCGTCCTATTCACTATAGTGGCGGTTTTGCTATAGTTTTTGTATTTATCGTTGATGGGAAAAAATGGGCGTTTAGATGTTGGCGGAATCAACCAGAAAAGTCTATTGCACATAGACTATTGGCCTTGTCTGAAGAGTTTAAGAAAATAAACTTGCAATATTTCTGTGATTTTACCTTTGAACCGAAAGGAATTGTAGTGAACGGTTCTCTTTATCCAACAACGAGAATGCGCTGGATTGAAGGTCAAAAACTCAATGAATACATTTATCAGCATAAATCAGACAAAGAAATTCTTAAAAAATTGGCTGATGATTTTAAGACCATGTGTAACAACTTGCATGAGAAAAGAATTGCGCACGGTGATTTGCAACATGGGAATATCTTGGTTGACGAGAAAGGTAATATTTATCTCATTGATTACGACTCAATGTTTGTTCCTTCATTAGAGAAAGAAAGGGACATCATCAAGGGAAAGCCTGACTATCAGCACCCAAATCGCAGCAGAAATGAATATGCTAATTGTAAGTTGGATTATTTCTCGGAATTAGTAATATATATCAGCCTATTAGCCATATCTGAGGAACCTACATTGGCAGATAAATATGATATAGAAAACGCAGAAAGACTATTGTTTCAAAAAGACGATTTTTCTGATATAAGAAATTCAAACATATACAAAGATATAAACAACTTGTCTCAGCAATTAAGAGAACTGTCAGGAATACTTGTTTGGTATTTGGAGCAAGATAACATACTTGATTTAGCTCCATTTGGGTTTATTGAAGGTTTGAAAGGTTTAGATGTTGCCTATGGAGAAAAAGCCATTTGCATGAACTGCGGAACGTTCTTTACGGTAAATGAAGAAACAAAGTTTTGTATAAATTGTGGTAAACGATTGTTGGATTATAAATTGAGATAGTGATGAACATTAAGAAATGTCCCAAATGTGGCAGAGAAAATCCGATAGCTGCAAATTTTTGCAGACATTGTGGCTATAAGTTCTCGGAAGCATCCAAACAAGGGAACTTGATTCAGCCTATCATAAACGATTTGGTTGTAATGACAGATACCTATACTATAGGTAGCTTTGTTGATATTATGTGGGATGTTGCAAATGCCACTTATATATCATTGAATGGCGTCAATGTCACGAATCATGATTCCTACGAATATGAAGTAAAAGGTGATGAGGATTTGGTGCTTGTCGCTTCAAATGATTATATGCAAATCCAAAGGGTCGTCAAACTATCACCGATACCTTTGCCAAAAATAGTTAAGTTCGTTCCTTCACGTAGGAAAATCAGAGAGGGAGAAAAAATAGATCTACATATAGATTACAAGAATTCCAAAAGGGCTTTCTTGTTGTCAAATCTTTCAGAAAAGATAGATGTATCTACAAGAAAGGTTATAAACGTAACCCCAAAGTTAGGAGAAATATACACATTGATATGTTACTCCATAGACCCAAAAGTCTCAGTAACAAAAGATTTGGATTTGACTGTTGTTAATGACATATATTTTGAAGATTTTTCTTCAGACAAAAGCAGGACGATGGAGAGTGTTCCTATAACGCTTTCTTGGAAAGTCAGGAATGCACAAAATTTGATATTATATCCAGATGGCATTGATGTGACAGGAAAGACTTCGATAGAATTGCGACCATCAAGAACTACAACATATAGATTAGAAGCCACAAATGGATTGAATATCAAATCTGAAATGTTGTCTATATCCGTAACACCAATTCCAAAGCTCAACTACAAAATGCCTGAGTTCCCTTCTTTCAGAAACATTAGACTTGATAAATTGGGGATGAAAGAAATGGTTGCCAACATACACGAAATTGATATAGATGAGTGGCTTAAAGCTCCTTTGGAAGCAACCAATGAGTCTATTTTTAAACGAGTAAGAAAGTATCTGACATCAATAATATCATAGAAGAAATGGATTATGTTTTGATTAGAATTATTCCTGGGGCAAAGGCTATTTGGAGAAGCTTGCGCCTTGCCTTGTTTATTGTGGCTATGTTCTCATTAGGTGGGAGTTGGTTGCTAAGTTATGCAGCAAGTTACCATTGGCTGACATATATAGCATTTGTAAGTATGTTTGTCAATATGTTTTATATCATATTGATAATGTATGCAACACGGTTGACTATCAGAATGAACCAAATGATGACCACATATATATTGGCATACATTTTACTCATAATATCGTCAATACCAACATTGTTAATGTTTCTCTGTGGCTTAGACTACTCTTTGTTTGAAATATTGAGTTGGTATATATTGTTGGATATAAACAAATTGATGCTTCCAATTGCAACTATCGTGTTCCTTAGTGTAACATATTGGTTGCCAGTAAGAGAGATTAAGAAAATTCAAAAAAAATACGAACATTATATAAGTATTAAAAATAACAATGGAAAATAAAAATACTTTTCAACGCATATTATGGACAATAGCTGGTGCTGAAATTCCTATATTGGAAAAATGTAGGACTGACCACAAAAAGTTCGGAGCAATGGGAGCTACCATTGCAATGACTTCATTCATTGCATTTCTGTCAGGAACTTCTGCTGCATGGTTCTTTACCCAAAGTGGAACAGAAACATCAGGAAAGATTGGTTGGGCTATGGCTTTTGGTATAGTTTGGGCGACTCTTATCTTTTGCATCGATAGAAGTTTGGTTATCACTATGAAAAAGAATCCTGAGAAAACGTCAAAAACATGGTGGGTGATTCCATTCGTGTCACGTGCTTTACTTGCTCTGATTATAGCATTCATGGTTTCAATACCTTTGGAACTTGTTGTTTTTGAGGATTTCATCTCTGAACAAGAGTATCTTTGGAACGAGAATAAGTCAAATGTGTTATCTAAAAATTCAAGAGCCAATCGTGCAAGTCAAGAAGCGCAAGAACATATAGATGAAGGTAACAACAGTCTGAAAAGACTTGACGGTCAAAAGCAATCGTTAGAGGGAGATGTCGAGACCTTAAGACAAGAATTGGCTGCAGAGAAAGCTAAACTTAACAATCCTAATACTTCGGCTTACAGGCAAGCCTATAATGGACAGAAGACCGCCAATGCTCGTATTGCCACTTTGCGTGGGCAATTGCAACATGCTGATCAATGGCAAAAGAATAACATAAGATATAATATAGGGGAGTGGCAAAAGAAACGCAACTCGTGTTCTGTCATTATGAAATCGGAAATTGCAAAATGGAATAAACCCATTCATGAGAGCATCGCTGATTTGAATGAGCAGATTGCAAATAAAGAAGAAGAGGTAAAGCAGAAAATAAAAGAATTAGACAATACTCAAAGCCAAGTAATTGCAGACCAATCAAGGCGTGCAGCTCTCATACAGCAAAGAGATTCACTTGTTAATGCTCATGATGAAACTATGAAGCAAGGCAATCACTTCATCCAAAATTTTGAAATCTTGGAATATGCTGTGGGAAGAAAGAATATAGATTGTAGCGCATGCCATGGTAAGGGAAAAATAAAGAAAGCGAACTCTTCTGGATATATGCAAGATGTACAATGTGCAACCTGCCATGGAACGGGACATACAACAACAGACTTGCCTACAGAATGGTATTTTCTTTGGTTGATTCGCTTGCTGTTCTTTATCATAGAATTGTTGCCTACGGTCGTTAAAATCGTAATGCCTATAGGAGCTTATGACCGTATGGTTTATGCAGAAGAGAAAGATATGGAGAAGTATCTTAATTCTTCAACTTATCTTGATCGTATTCGTAATATGCATGATATGGAACTAAAAAATCATGAGGAGCAACTTCAGGTACAGAAGGAGGCTGAGCAAGAAATCCGCAAAAAACTTATTGCGGAAATGAAAGATGCTCAATGGGAAATAGCTGAGACTGCTGTTAAGAAATGGAAAGAAACAGAACTTCAAAAATTAGGAGCTTCCTCAGAACAGAAGAATCAAGAATCTTCTCAACAAGACGATGCGCGTAGAACAGAATATGTTGTGTAAAAATATAGTGTAATATGGAAAAGAAATCTTCATTTATAATACCTGGGCTTTCCTTTTCTTGGAAAAGGGCTTTGGGTATTACGCAAGCAAAACGAAACTTCAGTAGAAAAACTGGCATTCCTACTTCAAAAAGTGGACTTGAAAGAAAAATAGGAAGTATTATTCTCAAAAAAATATTTGGGTAATACTCAAAATGGCAAAGTGTGGTGATACAGACCCATTCTTTGCCATTTTCCTATTGGAGTAAAAACTACTCTCTAAACTACAATAAAGTTCCAGATCTTCTTTTCTTAGAATTTACACCCAGTCCTACTTTCTGTGTTCCATCCCAATTCGTCAGTTGGTCAGCACATCCATTGGAGCCACCGAGTGAAACGTATGTGTCTGCACTACATGACATATGGTCAACAAAAGCGAGAAAGTTGTCAATGGCGTTGTCTGCGAATTGAACTTCATTCGTGGCGAAGAGTTTTGTCCAATTAGTGACACATTCTTGCTTGAAGTCTGTAAAACCTTTCC
>CAKQCV010000121.1 GCA_934217675.1 uncultured Prevotella sp.
TTCCAGAAGAAGCCAGAAGGTCAATCATTGCCAAGTCGCGCGTCGTTGTACAGTTGTCGCGCATCAGCTCCAACGCTTCATCGGTGTAGGTGTCCTTGACCACTTTGGCAGTTTTTACCTTATGAATCCGTCGCACGGGGCTTTTCACGATGAAGTCCTCATCTTCAAGCCATGAGAAGAAACTGGATAGAATCCGGCGAACATTGTCTATGGTCACTCTGCTTAACTTGCGCTGAGACTGATAGTTCGTCAGATAGCGGCGCAAATCATCGGTGGTGATCTGCTGTACAGCCTTTCCAACTCCGGCAATTAGAGCCTCAATCGTCTTCCGGTAGTAGCTCAGGGTTTTCTCCGAACAGCCTTCAATCCGTTTTGCCGTGATGAATGCTTCGACTGCATCCGGTTCTTCTGCCGGAATTGAGCTGCTATCATAGGTGATGGTTGCCCCTTCCAGAGCCTCTGCCATTGCAGCCCGAAGGTGCAAGAGCTGTTCGTTGTTGAGATACGGTAGCATTTTTCGCTGTATCTCTGCGATGATTTGTTCTCTCATTGTCGTGTCTCCTTTCGAGAAAAGAGAACGACATTCAGTGGCATTCCCTCTGGTGAAGCTCTCGCCACTGGTGAGAGTTATTAGAGTGGTAAACGATAATTTAGCGGCTTAGAGTTCGACGGCGGAGACGTCGAGCTCGCCGGACATGAGCTTAGGGAGGAGAGTATCCCTAATAGATGATAATCGGCGTATCTCATCGATATTAGCCTTAGTTTGCATCCTGATTGCATGAAGTGCAGAGCCGATTCTTAGCTGCTCACCCATTGGAGGAAGCATAAAGCGATATTTCTTAAAGTCCTTAAGAACTATCCTTGGCAACGCTGAGCCTGAAACGTAGTTGTCTCCTACATCCTTTCTAACGGAAGGTTGCTTAAGAAGATAAAGTAAGATTTCTGGCATAATAATGCTTGTATCAGGTCTAAATATTGCAATGGAAGAAAGAATCGCTTCATTCTTTTCTTCAGAGCAGATAAATATCTCCTTTAGGTAGCTACCATCTTTAGCGACTAAGATGTCGTTAAGCAGAGGAACACAGTCGCCTTTTCGCATCTTACGAAATTCTTCTTCTGTAATGTGCTTACAGGCCGATGAATTGAAGCCATACGTCTCCATATCCTTAACCGAATACATAGAATATGGAGAGTCGGGGGAATCCGTGGGACTGTAATGCGAACCATCCGTAATACGAATACATACATTGTCAAGCGATACTTCTGCCCAGTCAGAAGGAACAGTACCACCATATGGTGCAAAGTCCATGAAATACTGACGAAAAATAGCTAAAGCTTGCTGCTCTAAATTATCGTTTATCTTTTTATTGATAGTAATTCGAGCATCAATGCTTCTTAGCAACTTGCCAATACGAAGTTGAGTTTCATGGTCGAAACATGGAACCTCATATTGCATAATCGCGGTTTTATCGCCTCTGGGCATCTTTGTTCCTTTGGACGTAGCGGAAGCATAATTGAAAAACGCATCGTTAGATAAGACGTAATATAGAAACGTCGAGTCACAGCCATGCGCTGCTCTAAAAACAAGAACATCATTTGAACACCCGCCATCTTTATCTGCCATCCAGATTTTCTTGAAATAGGGGCGGATATTGGAAACTAATATATCGCCTTTTATATACTGCTGAACATATTGGACAGAAGGTAATCCTCCTGCATCAACAATACCTTCCTTATTTGGTAACATATTTTCGGTGGAAACATAGTTCTGTTTGGGTAAAGTATCAACCGAAACTTTTCCTTTAGCATAGGTACACAGAGAACTGAGATTAGACGTCATACCCAATCGCCCCCAGTCGTTCCCTAATCTGCGCTTCCAGCTCATGCGACTTAGCGAAAAGCTCAGACAGTTCAGCAGTCAATCGCCCCATCTTCTCTTCAAACGGCTCACCGTCATCTTCCTGTTCCTCAATACCAACATACCGCCCCGGCGTGAGAATGTAATCCTGCTTTGCAATGTCCTGCGTAGTGACAACCGCGCAGAAGCCCTTTTCATCTTCAAGCGTTCCATCAACAAAGGCATTGTAGGTGTCAGCAATTTTCTTGATGTCTTCATCTGTCAGCTCGCGCAGTTTCCGCGTGACCATCGTGCCGAGCTTCCGCGCGTCGATGAACAGCGTCTTGCCTTTCTGCTTTTTGTTCTTTGCAAGGAACCAGAGCGACACGGGAATCTGCGTCGTGTAGAATAGCTGCGTCGGCATTGCGACGATACAGTCCACAAGGTCAGCATTGATAATGTTCTTGCGGATTTCGCCTTCGCCGCCGGACTGCGAGGAAAGCGAACCGTTTGCAAGCACCATGCCGATACGACCATTCGGCGCAAGATGCCAAATCATGTGCTGCAACCACGCGAAGTTTGCGTTGCCGGCGGGAGGCGTACCATACTGCCAGCGGACATCATCAGCGAGTTTATCCGCACCCCAGCCAGAAAGATTGAAGGGGGGATTCGCCATAATATAATCCGCTTTGAGCTGCGGGTGACAGTCATTGAAGAACGTGTCGGCATTGAACTTGCCGAGGTCAGCCTCAATACCGCGAATGGCAAGGTTCATCTGAGCCATCTTCCATGTGGTCGGGTTAGAGTCCTGACCGAAGACGGAAATCTTGTTGATGTTGCCGCCGTGATTTTCGATAAACTTTGCGGACTGAACGAACATACCGCCAGAGCCGCAGCACGGGTCATAAACACGCCCATTGAACGGCTGCAACACTTCAACAAGGGTACGCACAACACAAGAGGGAGTATAGAACTCACCGGCAAGTTTGCCTTCTTGCTCGGCAAATTTGGAGAGGCAGTATTCGTATGTACGACCGAGAATGTCCTTGCTGTTCCCATGCTCGATCATCTGAATGTTGGTGAAAAGGTCAACCACTTCGCCAAGACGCCGCTTGTCCAGCTCCGGACGGGCAAAATTCTTAGGCAGAATATCTTTGAGGCGCTTGTTCTCTTTCTCGATGCTGATCATTGCAGCATCAATCACCGTGCCAATTTCCGGCGTGTGAGCGGCAGCAGCAATCGTGCTCCATCTTGCGTTCGCTGGGACAAAGAAGATGTTTTCGGCGGTGTATTCGTCATGGTCTTCTTCAAATCCGTCACCTTCTTCAACCAGCTCCTTATACTTTGCCTCGAAGCGGTCAGAAATGTATTTCAGAAAAATTAACCCGAGAACGACTGACTTATATTCGGATGCGTCGATGTTCCCGCGCAAGACGCAAGCAGCGTCCCAGATCTGTTTTTCAAAACCGATATTGCTCGTATTATTCTCAGCCATTTTAGCAACCTCCAAAACTGCTATTTTACATTTATGATTCTGCCAAAAGAGCTGTACGGAAAACTGAACTTAGTCCTTATCTGTGCGTACAGCCTCACAAATATCGCCGATGTCGCAATTCAAATCATCACAGATGTCATGCTAAGCTCTTGACGGAAGGTGGAGCTCTTTATGTCTCGTTCTATCAGAAACATCCAAAGTTTCTTATAGCTGATTCCCATGATACGCCCCCTTTACGCATTCGCTAAGTGTGATTTCCCTTCTATTATACAGGATAATTTCTTCAAATGCAATTATTTCATGTGCAAGTTCGCCCCAAAGATGCAAGGCCTTGATGACATGGGTTTCAATATGTTACCATATGGTGTTGGCTGGGGCGCGGTGAGGGTTGAATCTACTATGTATTATGGAGAAGCCTTGCAGAACTTGTTGAATGCCCATGTAACATACTGGAACAGCACATCAATAGTGCTGGCGACTGATGGCGAAATCTAACACGACCGTCTGCGCAATCCCGCGCATCTCCCTCTTGCGTCTTCCCGCTGAATGCGCTACAATAAGAGTGAATGCGCACAGGTACGGCAAGATGGAATGCTTGCGAAAGGAGGAAAAAGCATGAAACTGCTCATTGTGGATGACGAAATCCGGGCGGTGCAGGCATTGGTGAAGCGGGTCAACTGGCAGGAATACGGCTTTGAGCTGCCGCTGGCTGCATATTCTATGGCACAGGCACAGGGCGTTTTTCAACAGCAGGAGATTTACCTGATGCTGTGCGATATTGAGATGCCGCAGGGGTCAGGATTGGAACTGTTCGAGTGGGTGAAGACGTATTACCCGCTGACGGAGTGCATTTTTGTGACGTGCCATGATGAATACAGCTATCTGCGTTCTGCAATGCAGCTGGGGAGCTGTGATTATCTGCTGAAGCCAATCAACTATACGCTGCTGCAAGAGGCGCTGAAAAATGTGGTGGAGCGCATCCAGCGGCGCAAAGATAAACCGGCGGGGTCAGCAGAGCAGCCCAAAGACAGTCTGCTTCCGGCGAACACGCTTAATGTGTCCAATCCGTATATCCGCCAGCTGCTGCATGTGCTTTCGGAGCGGCTCACGGAGAATTTGTCCATTCCGGAACTGGCAGACAGTATGCACTTGAATCCGCAGTATATCATGCGCCTGTTCAAAAAAGAAATGGGCTGTTCTATTCTGCAGTACATCACATCACGAAGAATTGCACTTGCGGTGCAGTATTTGGAAAATACGAACCTGCCGATTACCGAGGTGGCGCTTCTTTGCGGGTTTGATAATTATTCCTACTTCACGCGCGTGTTCAAGCGGTTTACAGGGCAGTCGCCTGCCGCATTCCGCAAGCGCAGTGTGCCGCCGGACTGAATGATTTGCAGCAATATTTAGCATAAGGGGGAGAACAGGTGCAGAAGCCGAAAAAGAAACAATCTCGTTCATTGACATTGCGTCTGGCGGTGACGGTCATTGTCGTGATGCTGACGCTGAACCTGCTCTCCATCATCAGCGCACTGCGATTGACATCTACAACGCGGGACAGCATCTTGCAGGAACACAGCTACTTGCAAACCTACTATATCAAGCAGCTTGACCGGGAACTGACACAGGCGCAGGCACGACTGTATTCCATGAGCCGCAGCTATGATTTCAGCACGGCGCTGTCTGGCGCGGAAACAGGGGAGGCGCAGTACAG
>CAKQCV010000122.1 GCA_934217675.1 uncultured Prevotella sp.
GGCAAGAATGCCTCGATGCCGAATACGTCAACAATCATACCGCCCTTAGTGCGGCACTTGATGTAACCCTGGATAACCTCTTCGTTCTCCAGAGCAGCATTAACGCGCTCCCAGCTCTTGCTGAGGCGAGCCTTCTTGTGTGAAAGAAGGAGCTGTCCCTTTTTGTCCTCCTGATTCTCAACGTATACCTCTACGGTATCGCCAACCTTCAGGTCTGGATTGTAGCGGAACTCGCTTGCAGGAATGATACCATCGCTCTTGTAGCCAATGTTTACGATTACCTCTTTCTTGTCTACAGAGATAACGGTACCGTCAACAACCTGATGCTCGCTTACCTTGTTCAGAGTTTCGTCGTAGGCTTTCTGCAAGTCTTCCTTGCTAACGTTAGCCTGTGTTCCGTTCTCAAACTCGTCCCAGTTGAAGTCTGCCAACGGCTGTACGTTCTTAAAATCTGCCATAAAATTAATAAATGTTTTGTTTTTAAATTAATAAAGTTAGACTTTATGTGAATTAATAAATCGGCTGCAAAGGTACTATTAATTTGCTAATAATGTTTTATAACATATATATAATAACAGCTTTTGTTTGCTTATTTATTATATTTTAACCTTTGTTTGCTAATTTCTTTAGTATTTTGCTGATTTCTTCTCTTGTATAACGATAAGAATCACTCCTATAGCCATCATTATTATTGCTGTCCATAGCGGGACATTGCTTTCTATTCCTATGCAGAAGCTTGCTGCGAGCAGCATTGTCATTCCTATGAGCAGTACAATCCCGACTGTTGCAAGATTCATTGATTTCAGTTTTTCTATATCGTTCTTTAAATTCCTCATCATTGTCATTTGTAAATGAAACTTTATGCAAAGGTAATGCAAACGAGTGCAATGAAAGTCTTGCTTTCAAATTGCCGAGTGCAACTTATCTTATGCAAAGATACATATAAATAATGTATAGTGAGCCGTAGAAACCATTTCTTAACAGAATTTTATAGCTTATGATATATCATTTTGTCTTTAAATCGAAAAAATAGCGTAACTTTGCATTTTGTAATTATTCGGCTGGCAACAAAGTTCCGGTCGTGGAAAATAAAGAAACGAAAAGATGAAGATTGTAGTATTAGATGGTTATGGAATGAATCCTGGCGATCTCTCGTGGGATGCGCTGAAGGAGCTTGGAGACCTTACAGTTTATGACCGTACGGCTCCTACAGATGTTGTAGAAAGAGCAAAACAGGCAGAGATAGTACTTACCAACAAGGTTGTGCTCTCAGCCGAAACTATAAGCGAGTTGCCAAACTTGAAATATATTGGAGTGCTTGCCACTGGTTTCAACGTTGTGGATACAGAAGCCGCACGCAACAATGGCATTACAGTTACCAATATTCCGGCATACAGCACCGATAGTGTCGTTCAGATGACGTTTGCCCATATATTGAACATTACCAACCGTATAGCACACTATGCTCGAGAAAACCGTGAAGGGAAGTGGAGCCAGAACAAGGATTTCTGCTATTGGGACACACCTCTGCCAGAACTCTCCGGACTTACTCTTGGTATCGTGGGATTGGGTAACATTGGTATGAAAGTGGCACGCGTTGCCCGTATGTTCGGTATGGAAGTATATGCAGCCACAAGCAAAAGCTCGGCAAGTCTACCTGAGGGTATACAGAAAACCACCTTCAGAGGGCTGCTTGGCGTGTGCGACATTCTGTCGCTCCATTGTCCGCTGACTCCTGACACGAAGGAACTTGTAAACAAGCGCACAATATCAATGATGAAGCATGGTGCGGTGGTTATAAACACAGGCAGAGGACCGCTCGTGAACGAAGCTGATGTAGCAGAAGCGTTACATAGCGGACAACTCTCTGCTTATGGTGCCGATGTGATGTGCCAGGAACCACCTCTTGCCAATAATCCGTTGCTTGCAGAACCAAATGCTTTTATCACTCCTCATGTGGCATGGGCAACGCTTGATGCCCGTAAGCGCCTGATGAAGATTGCCGTTGAGAATGTTAAAGCCTTTATTGAAGGGAATGCAGTTAACGTAGTGAACTAAAATGGTTTCGATACAATTTGTTATAGAATTTCTCGGCACTTTTGCCTTTGCCATATCCGGTATTCGTTCTGCATCATCAAAGAATTTCGACTGGTTTGGCGGTTATGTCGTTGGTCTTGCCACAGCTATTGGCGGTGGTACGATTCGTGATGTAATGTTGGGGCAGGTGCCGTTCTGGATGACAAATTCCATTTATCTTGTATGTACGGCAGCAGCGTTGCTCACGTTTGTTTTGCTAAAGAAGCTCTTCACCCGGCTCAGTAAAACCTGGTTCCTTTTCGACACTCTCGGACTGGCACTCTTCACAGTTGCCGGTATACAGAAGTCGCTCATTGCCGGTTTTCCGTTTTGGGTGGCTATAATCATGGGGTGTATCACTGGCGCAGCCGGAGGTGTGCTTAGGGATGTGTTTGTCAATGAAACTCCATTGATATTCCGTAAGGAGATATATGCCGTGGCATGCATTATTGGCGGTTTGGTGTATCAGTTGTGTGATGTAGTTGGCTTAGGTGTGGAGCTCACGGTTGTATTTACTTTTGTTACGGTTGTTGTTGTTCGCATGTTGGCAGTAAAATATAAGATTTCTCTGCCGGTGTTGAAAGATCCAGACTTGTGGAAATGATTACAGGTTCACACTATATGTGTGCGTATATATAAAAACAAGGAGTGATGGCGAATAGTCTTCACTCCTTGTTTTTTTTGTTTAATCCCGTCCGTGTTCCTTTTTGAACCTCCTTGTCATGCTCAGTATCTCAACGCCGTATTTGTCAGCCTTTCCCTTGCCTATGCCCGGAATTTGCATCAGAGTTTCCATTTCGGTAGGCACTACATTTGATATACCTGTCACAGCCTTTTGGCTTAGTATACAGTAGGCAGGCAGCCCCTCGCTCCTTGTCTTCTCCGTGCGCCATGCTGTCAGTTCGTTCAGCAGAGCCGGGTGCAGGTTTCCATCAGGTATATTCATTTTTTCCTCGCGCTTTACCGTATGCTCCCTTTTGGGTTTGGCGTCATCTCCGAGCAGTATCATAGCCTTTGCCTGTAGATAGCCATCACACGAGAAATTCTCTTCTGCAGCATATTTCAGCATTCCCATCTTCATGCGCAGAGCCTCAGTCAAGGCATCTTTTGCGTTGTCGAGCTGTTTCTTTATCTGCTTGTTGTTTGTCGTTATGTTGCTTCTCAAGAACAAGTCTCTGATGGGTGTAATTTCCTTGATAAAGTATTTTGCCCCTTTTCTTATCCTTTCTTGAAGCTCCTGACTTATATCCGTGTCGTTGTTGTTTGTCGCCATCTGTTCGTATTGTGTGTGGAAGCGTGATGCAACACTGCAGATTCTCTCTCTGAATGGCTGTAGCCGGCTTTTGTATTCTGTGAGCATTCTTGGGTACGCCTTATACAGGTGTTCGTCGATAACCCTTGTCAGGTTGCTGAAGGCAATTTCGAGCGGCACAAAGTTAAACAGTTCCGATATCAGATTAACCAAATACCTTTTGTGCATCATGCCCACTGCCTCTTCTGTAGGCTTGTTGCTTTCTATATTTTTTGTAAAGCTGTCAACCTTGCTGTCGCTGATTATCGCCTGTGGTGTCACCGGTGCGTCCAGTACCATTCCTTCGAGTGTTTTGCATCTGCTCAGAGCCACGTATGTCTGTCCGTGGGCAAACGATGAGTGTACGTCAATAATGGCATGTCTGAAGGTTAGTCCCTGACTTTTGTGTATAGTTATAGCCCATGCCAGCTTTACCGGATATTGCGAGAAAGTTCCGTCCACCTGTTCCACAATTTCTTTTGTCTCGTCATCTATTGAGTATTTGCAGTTCTGCCATGTTTCCTTTCCCACTTCGATGTTCAGTCCGTTATCTTTCGATTTCACCGATATCCCGTTTTGGTTTATTGCGCAAACCTCCCCAATCATTCCGTTGTAGTATTGTCGCTTGCCGGATGTGTCGTTTTTTACAAACATCACCTGTGCTCCCAGTTTCAGTGTTAGTTTCTCGTCGGTAGGGTAGGAGTATTCCGGAAAGTTCCCCTCCACCGAAGCGGTAAACGTGTATGCCTTTCCGCTCAGCGTCTCCAGTTCTCTGTCGTTTATAGACTGTGCGTACGCGTTATGTGTGGTCAGTCGTATGTAGTTTTCGCTGTTGTCGGGCTTAAAGTTTGGTATATACCTTTTGTTCAGTTCTGCAAGCGTATTTCTGTCAGCCTTGTTCTCTCTTATTTTGTTTAGGATAGCTATAAATTTCTCGTCATCCTGCCTGAACACCTTTTTCAGCTCCACGGTGGCATAGTTTGTTTGGTTGAGCACTCTGCTGTCGAAGAAAAAAGGCGATGGATAGTAGTTGCTGAGCATTCCCCATTCATTTTCTTTCACCACAGGTGCAAGTTGCTGCAAGTCGCCGATCATAAGCATTTGTGCCCCTCCGAAAGGTTTGCTGTTTCTTCTGAATCTTTTCAGTGCATTGTCTACTGCATCAAGTAGGTCGGCCCTTACCATGCTGATTTCGTCGATAACGAAAAGGTCGGCACCTCGTATTATTTTCAGTTTCTCCTTTCCGAATCTGTAGTGCGATGCGCCGTCATTGGCTGTGCCTGGTATGAATGGCGAGAATGGCAATTGGAAGAAAGAGTGTATTGTCACTCCGCGTGCGTTTATGGCAGCAATTCCAGTAGGTGCAAGTACAACGATTCTTTTCTCCGAGTGTTCCTTTAGATACCTTAGGAATGTTGTTTTTCCTGTTCCTGCTTTTCCTGTCAGAAACAGGCTGGTATCAGTATCGTTCACGATTTTCCATGCCAGTTCCCAATCTTCATTTTTAATTATTTTGTTGTGTGGTGTGGTATTTTCCATTGCTTCATGTGTTACTTGCGAATACAAAAAAAGGAACTTCAAAACTATTGAAGTCCCTTAGTGGTACGTCTGCAGGGGTTCGAACCCTGGACCCTCTGATTAAGAGTCAGATGCTCTACCAAC
>CAKQCV010000123.1 GCA_934217675.1 uncultured Prevotella sp.
CCATGTTGCGCTTGTATTCGCTCACCATGGTGGAATAGAATTCGTCGGTTCTGCAGGCAAAGCGCATCAGATCCATCGTGGATGTTTTACCGCCGGATGAGATAAACTTCTGCAGTTCCTCTTCCACCTCTTCCTCAAGATAGTTCATGCGTGAGAAAGCATAAAAAGCCTCTTCGTTGAATGTCTGAGAGTATTTTTCGAAGTGTTTAATGACAAACTGCTTTACGTTCTTCGGCTCATAAACGCTCATATCCGTGGCATCTTCTGCGGAGGCTTCGATGATGCCGAGGGTGAAATACTTGAAGAATGTGCGCACTACGGCAGAGAGAACTTTATCTTTTTCAATCTTTTCCATATCGTTTATTAATCAAAGGTCTTGAATTCATAACCTTGCTCCTTTAGCCACTTTATTGCTTCGGGCAAGGCATAATGCAGCTTGTCAATACTTTTTAGAGAGTCGTGAAATGTGATAATAGAACCGTTGCGAGCATAGCGCTTCACGTTGTTCACCACATCATCTGCTGTCATCCATTTACTGTAGTCGCGAGTTACTAAATCCCACATCACAATTCTGTATTTTCTTCCAATCCAAAAATACTGTTCCCATCTCATCCATCCATGTGGCGGACGAAAGAGGTGCCCTTTTATGAGTTTATTGGCTTTTTCGACATTAGCACTATATGCTTTTGTTGTATGTTTGAAACCTCCCCAATGGTTAAAGGTATGATTTCCCACTTGGTGACCAGCTTCAACAATCTTTTGGTATAGTTCCGGGTACTTGTGTACATTGTCTCCAACCATAAAGAACGTTGCGTGTATTTTGAATACTTCAAGTGTTTTTAATATAAATGGTGTAGCTTCAGGAATAGGACCATCATCAAACGTGAGATAAACGGCACGTTCTTTTTTATTCATTCTCCATGTCGCCCTAGGGTATAGCCAGCGTAACCATATTGCAGGTTGCTCTATTATCATATTCTATTATGTGTGATGTTATAAATAAATCTGATGCCACCCATACTTTTTTTGTATGATGGCATCAGATATCTTTATTGTTTGTTATTCTTGCGGAATTTGTCCGCCCATTGCCTGATAGCGGTTAGCAAGTATCTGTAATGTCTTCTCAAGACTTTTTGCTGTAGATTTGTCAATAATCTCAGCTGTATCAAGAGCTTTGTTCAAAATATAAAGTTGCATCATGCAATCTTGTTGTGACATCATGAAACGATCACCTTGAAGTGATAAATACCATTCCACATATTGCTTTGCGTTTTTGACAACAGCATCAAGCATCTTCTTTGCTTTTGTCTTATCGCCTATCAGAGCATAAGCTTGAGCATAGTCAAGACCTCCACTTATGTAATTTACAGGAACATTATAGTCAGGGATCATCTTGTCTGCGTAAGCTAAGACTTTTGCTGCTTTTGCCGTTTGGTTCTCAAGTGCAAGATGTATGGCAAGTGTTGCCATGAGTTTGCGGTGAGTATAACACATCTTCATTACGGTTTCGTCAAGATATAGTCCAGGTTTGTCAAGTCCACCGAATTTGAAGCGTTTCATTACATTATTATATACTTTCTCTGTGTCAAAGTTTTTAGCACCCCTCGCATTTGTTGTGAATGGTGTAATTCTGTTTGCCAGTCCTTCTTGAACAAAGTTGTCGCCAAGATTCATGTAATTTTCCTGTCCAACAGTTGTTGCTACATAGATAGGACGTGTCCAGTTGCTTTGAGCTATCAGTTCAAGCATCATTAAGTCACTTTTGTATAGAGCATTCTTGCCTTTTAGCGAAATGACCATCTTGTCTGGAATAGTATCGCTTGCCATCATCATACCACTCTTGCGTACGGCATCTTTGTCTATGGTTACATATAGAGTGTCTGTAGGTATAAGATGGCTGTCGCTATCTTTACTTCTAACCCAATACTTCAAAATGTTTTTAAGTTCAAATGGATTATTCCCCCATTGAGCTTTTGCTTGTTCAGGATGCTCTGCATAAAGTTTCATAACCTCGGATTTTAGTTCAGGGTGAACTTCTACATACTCGTTTGTTCCTGAGCAATAATCAATTCTTGGCCATGTTATAGGCAGCGAAGGAGAATCGTATGCTGGTCGTACCATCTGGTCTATATACCAGTCTGTTTGTAAGTATGAAAGGTTGCATACTCTTGCGTCAGTTCTGATACCTTCAGTGTCTTGATCATACCATAGAGGGAATGTATCATTATCACCATTTGTGAAGATAATAGGATTTCCCTTATCCTGAAGTGACATTAGATAATTCTGTCCGAAATCGCGACATGTATAACGTCCGCTTCTGTCATGGTCATCCCATGTTTGGCTTGCCATTTGTATAGGCACAAGCAGACATGCAGCAGAAACTATCGCTGTTATGGCAGTTCCTGCTATCTTCAAGTGTTTCTCAAGCAAGTCTATAATTGCTGTAACACCAATTCCACACCATATTGCGAAAGCATAGAATGATCCTGCATATGCATAATCACGCTCTCGTGGCTGCATTGGTGTTTGATTTAGGTATATAACTATAGCAAGACCTGTCATGAAGAATAGGAAGAATACAACCCAAAATTGTTTTATTCCGTTTTCTCCTTTAGCGAGAGCTTGCCAAAATAGTCCGATAAGTCCGAGTAATAATGGTAGACAGTAGAACACGTTATGCCCCTTGTTCTCTTTTAAATCATCAGGCAATTTGTCTTGGTTTCCTAAGCGCCAATTGTCGAAGAAAGGAATTCCGGTAATCCAGTTTCCATGTTCAAGTTCTCCATTGCCTTGTATATCGTTTTGCCTTCCAGCAAAATTCCACATGAAATATCTCCAATACATGAAGTTGCACTGGTATGACAGGAAGAATCGCAAGTTTTCCCATTGTGTAGGCATTTTTACCTGAACAGGTTCACCGCAACGGTCATAGTCAACGTTGTATCCGGAAACACCACCCATCCAACTTTCATACGCTTGTGCATGTGAGGAGTCGTACATACGTGGGAATAGCATATTCTGTGCGTAGTTATACTTGTCTTTAGTGCTTACTACAAAATATGAATCTTTTTCGTTCTTGCTTGCCTTTTCTTTACGCTGGTATACAGGAGCACCTGGCGTTTTTGAAGGTACACAATAATCACCATCACGATCGAAAGCAACTTGTGAAGTGTATGCTTGACCATAAAATAGCGGGCGATCTCCATATTGGTCGCGACTTAGATAACTACCAAGAGTGAAAATATCTTCAGGCGAATTTTGGTCCATCGGAGGATTGGCTGTAGAGCGAATCACGATTACAGCATATGTTGAATAGCCAATCATAAGCATCAGCATAGAGAGCAACATTGTGTTCTTTATGCGTGCTGTTACAATTTCTTTTCCATTTTTCTTTAATTTCAAGATGTAGAACAGTAAAATTAGTACTACTGCACCAATAATAAATGCTGACCAGCCAAAGCCGTAGAAAGGAATACCAAGCATGCCTACAGAACATATAAATGATAAATTTCCTCGGAGTTGGTTCTTGTTGGTATAACTTTCGTATATCGCCCAAATAACAGTCGCAATCAATAAAATTATGTATATAATTACACCTGTGTTAAACTGACAGCCAAGAGTGTTTACAAAGAACAACTCAAACCATCCGCCAACTTTAATGATTCCAGGAACAACACCATAAAGTATTGCTGCAACGAGTATGAATGATACAACCAATGCTATGAGTGAGCCTTTAAGGTTTGCATTCGGAAATTTGCGATAATAGAAAACCAATACGATGGCTGGAACACACAGTAAATTCAATAGGTGAACTCCAATACTCAATCCTGTCATATAGGTAATAAGTACAAGCCACCTATCGCTATGAGGTTCATCTGCATGGTCTTCCCATTTCAAAATTAACCAAAAAACAATAGCTGTAAATGCCGATGAATAAGCATATACCTCACCCTCAACGGCACTAAACCAAAATGTATCACTGAAAGTATATATGAGCGCTCCAACCATTCCGCTTGCTTCAATGGCAATCAGTTTTGACAAGTTCATGTCATCCCATTTCTTTAGGATGAGTTTTCTTGCCAAATGGGTAATAGTCCAAAACAAGAACATTATACAAGTTGCACTTAATAGTGCACTCATAGTGTTAACCATTTTTGCAACTTGAGTTGGGTCACTTGCAAAATGTGAAAATAGGTTTGCTGTTAGCATGAAGAATGGTGCACCAGGTGGATGTCCTATTTCTAACTTATATCCCGTAGTGATAAACTCAGGACAGTCCCAGAAACTGGCTGTCGGTTCGATAGTGCTGCAATATACGAAAGCTGCTATTATGAATGCAAGCCATCCAAGTATATTGTCAACTAATTTAAACTGTTTCATTAAATTGTACTATTGTTTATGTTCGTAATATATTTTTTATTTTTATATTCTGCAAAATTAATAAATAATCATTTACCATGCTTGCATTTTTTATATTTTAACCTTGATACGATATATTATGATTGATTTATGTCAATAATAAGAGAAAATGATATATTTTCTTATAAAAACTTTGGAGGATAAATAAAATCTTTATACCTTTGCAATCGCAATTCAGAAATGAGTTGATTATATTAATATCGCGGAGTGGAGCAGTTGGTAGCTCGCCAGGCTCATAACCTGGAGGTCGCATGTTCGAGTCCTGCCTCCG
>CAKQCV010000124.1 GCA_934217675.1 uncultured Prevotella sp.
AATCTGTGGGAGAATAAAATCCTCTATTCGTGTGCAAATATAACATCAAACATTTTTAATCCCAAGAAAATCATGAGAAAAATCGACTTAATCATCATCCACTGTTCAGCGACCCGTGTGAATCAAAACTTCACGGTGGAAGCTTTGGAAGCCTGTCACAAGGCTCGTGGCTTCAAGACCATCGGCTATCACTATTACATCACCAAGGATGGCGAAATCTATCCATGCCGTCCCGAGGAAATGATCGGAGCCCATGCCAAGCATTACAATGCCCATTCAATCGGAATCTGCTACGAGGGCGGTCTCGACGAGAAAGGCAATGCAGCCGATACTCGAACCGAAGCCCAGAAACGCTCCATGATAGAGCTTCTGAAGAGCCTCTGCCTCGACTATCCCGATGCCGAGATCATCGGTCATCGTGACCTCCCCTGGGTTCGCAAATCCTGCCCATGCTTTGACGTAAAGAAATGGTTAAAACAAATCAACTTCCACATTTAAACGTTTATCTCATTCCCAATCCGTAAGCCAAACGACTTACAGATTGGGATTTTATCGTTTGTTGAATATAAAATTTAAGCCGTATTTTACATACCGCTCAAATTTATGGTCTGAACTAACCAACAAAACCTTATCTGATATAGCTTGTCCTATAATCAATCGGTCATTGGGGTCTTTGTGGTCATCATAGAAAGGCAAATCAGCATATTCTTGTAAATGCTTGTCCGTAACAGCAACAATTCCAATATTCATGTCATCAAGCCATGTCAAGACATCATGAGCATTTTTCAATGCAGATTTCTTCTTTCCAACAGGAACCTTACCAATATGACACAAATGAATAAGCTCATGCACACAGACAGAACTTGTACATAACACCGTTTGATAGTCACTCAATATTGAGTTTACCGCAGGTGAAATATCCTCATTGTTTTTCAACAACAAGAAATAAAGCATATTGGTATCAAGATATACTTTCATCTCATAACCATTTTAAGCAGTGAGGCCTTGTCTGTATCTGACATACCAGACAAATCTATCATTGGCTCAGCATCAGAATGAAGCCATTCACCTACTTTATTGTATTTCTTTTCTTTTTCCATAATCATCTCCTTTTAAACGTTTAAAAATGCTATTGAATATGCAAAAATACATTTTTCCCCTCACACCGCCAAACTTGTTGTTTTATTTTAACGCAAAGAGAGCGTAAAACAAGCACAATGAAGCTATCCCAATATCTTCCTGTAAAAATCCAAATAGCCTTGCGCCGTATTGTCAACATTGTATAATGTATGAACATGCTGATAAGCCGACTCCAAGAAATCCTTAGAAGGATAGTCGTTCATAATCTTTTCTATCTGCATGGCACAATCATCTACCGACTTATTCTTGAAAGTAAAGCCATATTTGCCATTTTCGATGATGGCAAGTGGTCCCTCGTTCTCGCTCACAAGCACTGGAATCTTTGCACCCATAGCCTCCGCCACGGTCAAACCAAAGCCCTCGAATCTCGATGGCTGCACAAAAAGATCGTAGTCGCAAAGATGCTCGTAGATATATTCACGTGGTTTGTTGCCCAATAAGGAGATGTACGCCTCCAAATGATTTTCCTTTATCATCTGTCGCAGTCGGTCAATGTCTTGTCCCGTACCGATGAAATCCAAATGAATGTTGGTTATTCCATGCGAAAGCACTTTCTTGACAGCCTCCACTAAGATGTCTTGTCCTTTCTGGTCAAAGTAGATTCGGCTCACCTGAATCATTCGGAATACATTGCTTTTCTCTTTCCGCAAGTTAGACTTAATCAACGAGAAATTGATACCATTGTCGATGACTACGCTACCATGAATGCCACGGCTTTCCAAATCTTCTTTTACAGACTCCGAAATGGCAATGATGCCCTTATGCCATCTGTAATTTTGGTAACTGATGTTGGTATTATGAACAGTGCGCACATAGTTGCGCTTCAGCCACAGATATTTGATCATATCCGAATTGTGGAGATGAACGATGTCAAAATGGTGGGAAAGCAAGTAGCCGTAAATCTTCAGCAGAGCAAACGGATTTTTATCTCCTTCCTTTCTTCCCATCCGCTTGACGTGGCATCGCTTGTCCAAACGATTGAAGATACTGTAGTCTATACGGTCATTGACGATGAACAGCGACACATCCTCGTGCTTCACCTGATAGTTGATGATGTCAACGAGCATGTTCTCTGCTCCGCCATTGTCGAGCGACCAGCATATATGTAATATTTTCATTCTTCTATACTTTAAGTTTTTTCTTCAACAATTGGTATTTCAATAGAAGATAAGACTGTAACAGCAGACGATAGCACCATCCTATATGTGTGCGACATATTACTTTTAGAAGTTTCTCCTTCTTTCCACAGAAACTTGTTATGTTCAAATCCCTCGCTTTATCATATTTCTCCAACAGGAGATAATCCTCAAACAGCGATACCTTGATGGCATGGAGTCGCCTCGTCATACCCAACAGTTTCAAATCGTCGCCGAAATATTGAAGCATCAATTCCTGACTTTTTGCATTTTTCTGGATAACATGGATATTCGTTCTGATGGTATCACGGGAAACTGAGTCAGCACGTTGACGTTCCCTGATGGTAACCACCTTGTTGGTGAACAGCACTTGACGTACATCCCGATAAAATAGAAGGAAGAACAGCCCTTCGTATATTCTCAACTGCTCGTCGAAAGGATGGCGAAGCAGCACCTCACGCTGCATCACATGGATGAAGTCACAATTCACATAACCATTCAGAAAGTCTGGATAGCTCAAAACTTTCTGGTTTGCACCCTTAATAACCAAGTTGTCCTTGTAATATCCTTGCATATCATCGGCTGCAAAAGCATAATGCCCGAAGGATGGTTTTTCACGCATGGTCTTGTCTATGTCCGAGAGTGCCGTATCACAAAAGTAATCATCACTGTCGAGTATAATAATCCATTTGCCCTTAGCCCTGTATATTGCCTCATTACGAGCGGCATTGGTACCTCTATTTTGAGGGAACTTCACAAAAACAACATGAGGATGCTGCCTGGCATAATCCTCTACGATAGAAACCGTTGAGTCGGAAGAGCCGTCATCTACTATCACATGCTCTACATTACCCCCCCCGAATTGGATTTGCATGGATTTCTCCACGCTCTGCATACACCTCATGATGCAGTCTGCCCTGTTGTACACAGGCGTTATGATTGAGTACAATATCTTATTTTCCATTTCTGTTGTCTTAACAATGATAAGTGGTATTGGTAGAAATTTCCTGCTTTGGAGAAATCGTTATCTTGTTCGGATTTTGGATGAAGAACGCTCCCCACCAACCGAAAGAACTGTTGGTGATAACGGCGTGCTTGCAGTGCGCCATCAGCTGCATGTCTCGGAAACTTTCCTCTCCCTTGTTCCAGTCGACAAAATACACCTTGTCTTTTGTAAAGTCGAGATTGAAAATGGCGGAATTCTGCTTACACCATTCCACGCTTCCTGGGTCGCAGAAGAACACGAACACAGGATTCTCCACATGCTTCTTGATGTGCTTGATAGCACGTTTGAAATAACCAAACTTATAGCAGTAGCCGTTACAACCGAGCATATCGCCACGTCGGGCATGTATGGCTACGGCATTGCAGCCATCAAGGAAAGCTGCCATTTCCTTGTTTTGCGAGTCCTTGAACTCAGGAAAAGTGAAAGCCTCCCTCACTTGCTTCTCAATCCGCTCCATACCGCTTCCGATTCTTTTCAATGACAAACGCTGACCAGTAAAGACATTGTCTTCGCCTTCATAGAAAACATCTTGGTAATGACAATCACGAGCAATGAAACGCTGCTTGCGGATGTTGCGATAATTGCGCTTGAACCAATCGCCCATTGGTGAGTCTATCAGTCGCTCTTTCAGAGTAGGCTTATATTCCACCTTCATATTGAGGTTGCGAGTAGCCACTTTCAACTCGAAGTCGCCTCGAATGTTACGGATGTCAAGTCCGGCATTGCGCAGGGCGTAGGTGATATAGACAGGATAGTTCCAGTTTTTGTCCCAGAACTCCGAAGCATGTACCTCATCCATGATTTTCCGCCACTGCTCATCTGTGAAACGTTCCTTGATGTTAGGAGCATCGATGCCGAAGATGCGCTTCAACTCATAGCCATTCCACTGCTTGATGACCTCATTACATTCGGGTATGTCGTATATCATCGTTTCGATATATATATCCTCATCGGGATGAAGGCTCTTCAATGCCAAGTATTCGCAATAACTCAGCATTTGGTTGCCAAGACCAGATTCTATATGTACTATTTTCATTGTTTATAATTTGCGTGTTATGTTTTGCTTTTTCTCTCTCGCAGGATTTCCAGCCAAGAGAGTTTTCTCCTGACAGAAAGCTTTGTTGACAAGGGCATTGGCAGCAACCACACAACCATCAGGGACAACGGAGTTTTTCAATACCACAGCCCTACAACCTAACCAGACATTATTTCCTATGGCAATCTCTCCTACACAAGGATATGTTTCGTTGGTTTCAGTATTAGTTACCGAATGCCAATCCGTATCCATAATGAGGGTGTCCCAAGACACTAACACATTGTCACCTATGCGTATTTTGTTGTCACAAATAATTGTTGTCTTTGCTGTGTTTACAAAATTGGC
>CAKQCV010000125.1 GCA_934217675.1 uncultured Prevotella sp.
AGCAGTGGAGTTTCTTGCTCGGCGGCAGACTGGATAAGCATAACCTTATTGACCATGTGATTTTCAGTCCGCGTGTCAACCTGCGCTACAATCCTACGGAGAATATCAACCTGAGACTGACATATGCCGGAGGTTTCCGTGCACCGCAGGCATTCGACGAGGATCTGCACGTTGGAGTTGTTGGCGGAGAAAGACTCGTAACGGTACTTGCCGACAATCTGAAAGAGGAACGCTCCAACAGTTTCAGTCTTTCTGCCGACATGTACCACAAGTTTGGCAACGTGCAAACTAACCTTCTGATTGAGGGTTTCTATACCGACCTCAACCACGTGTTTGCCCTACGCCAGCTCGACAAACCGGACGCTCAGGGAAATACCGTTCAGGAACGTTACAATGCTTATGGTGCAAAGGTCTTCGGACTGAACATCGAGGGCAAGGCAATGTTCACTAAATGGTTTACTCTTCAGGCTGGTTTGACATTGCAGAAGAGCATGTACGACGAGGCAATTTCATGGAACGACGAGGTGCCGGAACAGAAATACAAGAGGATGATGCGCACACCGAATACCTACGGCTACTTCACGGCATCGTTCACCCCATTGAAACGTCTTACAGCTTCGATAACGGGCAACTACACAGGCAGCATGCTCATAGGTCACTCTGCCGGATCAGGAGTGGAGAGTCCGGTGGCTGTAAACACACCTACATTCATGGAAATGAACTTCAAGGTGGCATACGACTTCACCATATATAAGTATATGACTCTACAGGTGAACGCTGGAATACAGAACTTCACCAATGCTTACCAGAAGGACTTCGACAAGGGATGGAACCGCGACTCAAACTATATCTACGGTCCGTCGCTACCGCGTAGCTACTACGTAGGGGTTAAGGTGAGCTACTAAAAAGTTATTTCGGGGCAATTACATACTATAGCATAATATTAATAAAGCTTTAGCTTTTTTTTATCAAATATTTGCACTATATTTGCCCAGAATAATATACCAACAATTAAAATGATATCACAAATGAAAAAAATATTGTTTTCAGCCATTGCAGCACTCTTCGTTCCGATGCTCGCACAGGCAGACAAGATACCTGAGGACAAAGCTCTCAGCATAGTTAATAATTTTATTGGCAAAAACGTGAAGGCTCGCAGCTCTATAAAGTTACAGGCAAACCAACTGAAACCAGTTCTTGCCGCACAGACCGACGGACACTATGTGTTCAACATTGGCAAGCAAAACGGTTTTGTTGTAGTGGCTGCCGATGACAAGGCAAAGAATGCCATTCTCGGATATACAGACAACGGCACTTTTGACGCGACGAACATTCCTGAGAACATGAAGTGGTGGCTCGGAGAGTACGACCGACAGATTGAATATGCCGTTAAAAATAATATACAGACAGTTTCTGCCACAGCCTCATCCACCGAAACAGAAACGAGATATAAAGATATTGAGCCACTGCTATCGTCAACATGGGGACAGGACACACCATATAATATGTTCTGCTATGACCAGAACGGCACCCAATGCCCTACTGGATGCGTGGCAACAGCACTTGCCCAAATTATGCGTCACAACAAATGGCCAGACACCGGAACAGGAAGAATAGGCGACACAGATTTCAGTTCTATTACCTTCAACTGGGATGCAATGACCGATAGATATTCCGCAAGCAGTTCTGATGAATCAAAGGAAGCCGTGGCAACGCTGATGAGCACAGTGGGAATAGCCTGCAATATGAGATATTCATCAAGCGGTAGCGGAACGACAAGCGAAGAAGCAACAGACGCACTGATAAATTACATGAAGTATCCCTATGCCCAACTATTATACCGCGACTATACATCAGGAACGACCTGGATGCAAGTAATTTACGACAATCTGTCAAGAAATCACCCAGTTTATTATGACGGAGTGACGAAATCTAAAGCAGGTCATGCTTTTGTATGCGACGGATACAAGGAAGGATACCTGCATATCAACTGGGGATGGGACGGCATATCAAACGGATACTTTCTTCCCTATGCCCTTGAGCCTAAAGTACAAGGCACAGGTGGTTCTATAGGTGCATTCGACTATTACCAGTCTATCATCGTGGATATTCTCAATCCAGACGACGATGGCGAAAAATTTCTACAACCGATACTGAAAGAAAGTCTTAACATTCTTAAAAACAACTTCACAAGAAGCGAGAATCTTGTCATTTCTGGTTCTGTATACAGCCAGAGCAACGAGTCGGAATTCTGTCTCGGTGCAAGAATATGCAATGTGGCAACGGGCGAGACTTCATTCATAAAGTCTACCGATACATATAAAGGCAATTCCAAAGAAATAGATGTCAACAAAATAAACATACCTCTAAGTGAAATGCCAAGCACCGACGGCACATACATTATTGAACCTATGGCTTATGGTTTTGACAGCAACAGATGGTATCCTATAATACAGATATATTATACACCGAGCACATTTACTGCTAAAGTGACTGGCGACAACATTACCATTTCTACAAATACCAAGGCTTCTCTCAAGGCTGATGCTCCTACAGCTCCAGAGAATGTGTATGGCGGTGAAGAGAATACTTTCTCGACAAAGGTTCTATGCAACGACGGCTCCACATACAAAGGCAAAGTATATCTCGGTTTCAAAAATAGCGATGAGCTAATTATGAGCGAATCGAAATCTGAAATAGAAGCTTACGGAGGCTTTCCACAGGTGGTAAAGATTACCGTTAAAGCCCCCGACAAGGCTGGAGTATATGCCCTTGCTATATATGGCGATGAAAAAGGAAAGCAAAAACTGTCTGACGACACTACCGTGAAAGTTATACTTCGTGATGCGACATTAAGCGTAAGCCAGCAGTTGAAACTCAACAATGCTACGGATGTTGACCCTGAGAATTTTTCTCTTACGGCAAGAATCTCATGCCAAACGAAAAACTTCAAAGGCAAGGTTGCCGCCGTGGTATACGACTTCGATACTAAGGAAGCGGTTGACTCTGTTACTAACGAGGCAAGTTTGAACAGTGGGACTTCATCTGTAGTAAAGATTATCGGAAAACTGAAAAGAACTGAGCCGGGAAAGAAATATTACGCAAGAGTCCACTTCTTGAGCAACACTGGTGAATGGAAACTGATTAGCTCAAAAAAAGTTGGCTCAACCTACTATAACTATGTAGCATTTACAACATCCAAGACCTCCGGCATCGAACCTGTCATAAATGCGGTAGAATCCGGCAATTGGGAAATATACAGCATCGATGGACAGCTATTGACCAAGAATAGTAGCAATATCAAAATCCAGCTGCAATCACTGCCCCACGGTTTATATATCGTTAAAATAGGCAATGATATAAGGAAAGTTAGAAACTAACAAAACAAAAGGACAATGCACCAAATTCATTATATTGTTGCATTGTCCTTTTCCTTCCCATCGACAGAATAACCCCATAAGCTATAAGTCTTGTATCTTCTCCACAGAAAGTCCTGTCGACAGAGCTATGTCAACACGGTTATATTTGTCTTCTTCGTATTCTTGATTGCTCTCACTCTCAAGGAACTTATCTATTTTGAACTTCTTTCCGATAAGAGACGATAAGAATCATTCCAGCACGGCATAGTTGGCTTTGTTGCGCAACAGACGTTCCATCGCCCAGTCAAACATTATGTAATTTTCTCCGCTTAGTGTCATGATGTTTCCTTATTGTTTTTATATTTCTGTTTCCTTCATTATATCGCCAGGTATAACCTACCATATATAATGTGGCAAAGATAAAGATAAAAACTGTAATGTTTAAATTTTTGCTCCCTCTTTAAAACTTGTACCTTTAGGAGATTTCATATTGCATTTTTTGAGGAGTAATAAAAAGTTTTTTAGCGATTCCACCCTCACACCCTCACCTTTTGCCTTAAAAGCCCTTTGCTTATCGAGGTTTCAAGATGTGAGAGATATTATGATATTATGAGGGATGCTTTTACCATTACACTATCCATCACACTTGCAATAAGAAAAGAAATAAGACATCATTATCCGTACTCTCTATAAAATCAAAATATTTGTTTGTCTGAAGTAGAATCTTCAGGAAGAATATTACAAAACTAATAAATTTGAAAATAAATATGTTTTTTTGAAACAAAAAGACTACCTTTGCACCCGATTTAATCAATATCAAACAAATTATGGACGATTATCACGCGGAAAATACTGACTTGTAGGCGCAGGAAGACAATGGCTCTCTATAGCTTGACTATCCTGTGCTTGAAAACGTTTTGCCAAGTGGAGGACTAATCAAATGAGAACATACTGGAACATTAATGGTGGACTTAAAGCCATAAAGGAATGGGAGCCTAACTGCTGGATACAGGTAACGTGTCCGAGTGAGGAAGACCAGCAGATGCTGGTTGACGAGTATAAAATACCGGATTATTTTCTTTCCGACATCAGCGATACCGACGAGCGTGCTCGCTATGAGTACGACGACGGATGGATGCTTATTATCCTGCGTATACCTTATGTAAAGGAAATACGCTCACGCACGCCATACACC
>CAKQCV010000126.1 GCA_934217675.1 uncultured Prevotella sp.
CTGTAGGTGTTACCCATACTAAAAATATGACTAAAGCAGATGATTGGGTTAACACTCTAAATGGGTATACTTATGATTCGTTTAACCATGATGCTTTAATAGGTTGTCGTGTGGAGAATGGTAAGCTGATAACAAGGGGTGGAACGGAATACAGCGCTTTTGTCGTACCTCAAGCACGTCAGATGAATCCTGATCGTATATTCACAGCAACATCAACAATAGACTCTATTGCTCGGTTGGGTGTACCTGTTATAAACACTGTTTGGACAGAAAAAGATTTGTCTTCTGTTGGAGTAAAACCAGATATATTGCTTCCGGAAGGTATTGATTTCACACATCGTCATTCAGATGATGCAGATATATATTTCTTGAGTAATCAGAGTGATGAAGCACGCTGTTTTATACCAAAATTCCGTGACAAGCGTCATTTCTGTTATGTTGTGGATGCTGAAAACGATAGAATTATGAAGTATTCTTCAGATAAAGAAATATCTCTTTCGTCTGGCGACGCTGTATTCTATGTGTTCTCTGATAAAGAGATACCTTCCCAGTATCTGTTCCAGTCAAAGAATATTGGCGAAATGTTGCCTTTGGCATGCAAGTCATGGAAAGTGACTTTTGAAAAAACAGGCAAGATTATAGACATGAATGATTTAAGGGATTGGACATCGTATGATGATACGTCAATACGCTATTATTCAGGTCATGCCGTATATGAAACAAGCTTTAAGCGTGACAAGAAGGTTAAGGATGGCGAGGCTGTTCTTATAGATTTGGGTAAAGTTGAAAATATCGCTACAGTATATGTTAATGGCAAAAAATGTGGTACGACCTGGCGTGCACCATATACTGTTGATGTGACCAAAGCTTTGAAGAAGGGGCAGAATACTTTAAAAATTGTCGTAGTGAACACTTGGGCAAATGCTTTGCAAGGTAATGATGAGGGCAAGGCTCCTTTTGATGGAATTTGGACTAACGGTAAGTATAGACGCGCTGACAAAGAATTGTTGCCGGCAGGTTTGTTAGGTCCGATAATGTTGAGCAGATAAACGGTTGATATGAATTATATAAGATAAATATCATAATAGATAAACAATTGAAGAAACAATGAAGAAGCTATTTCTATTAAGTGCACTCGTAGCTGTCGCCACGACAGCCAGTGCAAAGGTTACATTGCCAAGAATTTTTTCAGATGGCATGGTTATGCAACAGCAAACAGAAGCAAATCTCTGGGGAGATGCAAAGGCTAATGCAGCTGTGAAGATTACAACATCATGGAACAAGAAGTCTGTAGTGGTGAAAGCAGACTCAAACGGAAAGTGGAGTACATCGTTTAGCACACCTGTAGCAGGAGGTCCATATACAATAACGTTAAGCGATGGTGAGAAAACAGAGCTAAAGAATATTCTCATTGGAGAATTATGGATTTGTTCAGGACAGAGTAACATGGAGATGCCAATGAAGGGTTTCAAGAACCAGCCAGTAGAAAATGCTGTTGAGGATATCTTGCATAGTGGCGATTCGCAAATGCGTATTTTTACTGTGAAGCGCACGAGCCGATATGCTCCTGTTGACGATGTTGTTGGTGAATGGAAAGAGGCAACACCTGCATCTATACGTAATTTTAGCGCTACAGCATATTATTTTGGTCGTGAGCTGAGAAGAATGCTTCAGGTGCCAGTTGGATTGGTTGTTACGTCATGGGGTGGTTCATCGTGTGAAGCTTGGATGAACCGCGATTGGCTGAAGGCTTTTCCTCAGATAGAGTTGCCTACATCACAAGAAACAATAAAGTCAGTGAATCGTACAGCAACGGTTTTGTATAATGGCATGCTAAAACCATTGATAGGAGTAAAAATGCGTGGTGTTATATGGTATCAGGGAGAGGAAAATGTTAGCCGTTCAAGCTATTATGCCGATTTGTTCTCAAGAATGATAAAAGGTTGGAGAGACGAGTGGAAAGAAGGTGATTTCCCATTCTATTATTGTCAGATAGCTCCATACGATTACAGTATTATCAAATGGGAGAAATACAATAGTGCTTTCCTTCGTGAACAGCAAGCCAAAGCTGAACTGATGAATAAAAATGTAGGTATGGCATGTCTTATGGATGCAGGATTGGAATACGGAATTCATCCAAGGAAGAAGCAACTTGCCGGGTTGCGTTTGGCTTTGCTCGCTTTAGACAAGACTTATGGTATGAAGGGTATAACCTCAGAGAGTGCTTATTATAAGGATGTGGAATTTAAGAATGACACAGCAGTTGTTAGTTTTGAGCGTGCTGATATGTGGATTTATGGCAAGAATGGCTATAAGAGCGATTTAGTTGAGGTAGCTGGTGAGGATCATGTTTTTCATCCTGCTAAAGCATGGATTGAGCGTTCAAAGTTATATGTAAAAAGCGATGAGGTGAAAAAGCCTGTTGCTGTGAGATATGCATTTAAGGATTGGGCAGACGGTGATCTTTTCTGTGATGGATTGCCAATAAGTTCTTTCCGTACAGACAATTGGGAAAAGTAATATAATTTTTATATTCAGACAGTAAAACAGGATAGTTGCGTCAAGCAGCTATCCTGTTTGCTTTATAAGGATACGAAGAATCAGTAATTGTCCATTATCTGTTTCTTTTTTGCTTTTTTGAGTTCCTTGTTTCGATGGATTTTTTTTATTATCGGTTGTGCTATGAGTTGAAGCACACCAAGCAGATTTGCACCACCTGCATACTGTGCAGCAGCGAGCTGACGGTCTGTTGCTGTAAGTCCCACATAGTTTGGACGTGGTTTGCGATTTTCATATATAATAACTTCGGCAAGCATCTTTGAGGCAGGCAACATATATATAGTATCAGTCAACTCCTCGTGTTTTAAGAATCGTGTTTCACATTTTGGATGACTGAAGTTCACTCTTTTGAAGTCTTGTGGAATAACGAATGTTCCATCCCATGCAGATTTTACTACCTCTCTGTTGTCCCACCTTATGGCAACATCACGCATTGGCAACTTAGTATCGGCTGAAATAACAATTCCACGCCGTTGCGCTGCTATAGGGATGCACAGCATTGCCAGTGTTGAAGCAAGTAAAAAGTTCTTCGTCATAATATGTTTTGATTTATATCCTATTGCAAAGATATATCAATGAGTTTAATGTCTGTATAATTTGAAGCTTTGTTTTATAATCTTTTTGTTTTTTACACTTTGCGCAAAATATGGCATAATTGGTTAAATAAGCAATATAGCCGATTCGATAAATGAATTTTCCGCTTCGCTTAAAATGTTATTGTCATTAGAACATAAAGGAACTACCTTTGTAGCAAAAAACTCCTTTTTTTGTTTTTGATATGATATAATATAATAATCTTCCGCATATATATGACAATAAAGACATTTATTGAACGCCCGCTTCTGTCTATGGTCATCAGCGTTATTATCGTGTCTGTAGGTATCATTTCTCTCCTTACATTACCCATAGAGAAGTATCCCGATATAGCTCCTCCCACTGTAAATGTTTGGGCAAGCTATCCAGGGGCAAGTGCTGATGCTGTAAGAAAAGCAGTTGTGGCACCACTTGAAGAGGCAATCAATGGTGTGGACAACATGACCTACATGACATCACAAGCAAGTAACGGTTCAGCCTCCGTCACCATATACTTCAAGCAAGGCACCAATCCTGACATGGCAGCGGTGAACGTACAAAACCGTGTGTCGCAAGCCACGGCACAGTTGCCATCGGAAGTGGTGCGCACAGGAGTAAGCACAGAGAAACAACAGCCAGGACAGCTTCGCACCATAGGCTTGGTATCGGAAAACAACAGTTTTGATGAGGCATTTCTCTCTAACTATTTCTACAACAACATTCGCCCTGCCATACTCCGTATACAGGGAGTGGGCAAGGTTGAAGTGTTCGGTTCGCAATATGCCTTGCGCATCTGGCTCAAACCAGATGCGATGGCGGCACGCAAGTTGGTGCCGAGCGATATTACACAGGTGCTTGAGGAGCAGAACCTCGAAGCATCAATAGGAGCGTTGGGCGAGAACTCAGACAATGTGTTCCAGTATGCTCTGCGCTATACAGGACGCAAGCGTACCGTGGATGATTTTGAGAATCTTGTTGTCACCTCGCATGCCGATGGCAGAGAACTCCGGCTGAAAGACGTGGCAACTGTAGAATTAGGACTTGCCGACTATAACTACTCCACACACATCAACGGCAAAAGCGGTGTAATGGGCATGGTATCGCAAACCGCCGGTTCTAATGCCACAAAGATAAATCTTGAGATAGACAAACTGCTTGACGATGTGCAACAGTCGTTGCCGAGCGGTATAAGAATAGTGACATTCGACAATACCAACGACTTTCTTTTTGCCTCCATCCACGAAGTGGTGATTACGCTCGTTATTGCCATGCTGCTTGTGCTGTTAGTGGTGTATTTCTTCGGGTCACCTGCAAAAGCGTGTGGCAAACTAAACACAATAAAACTCCTAATAGTCCGTTTTAAGAATCAAAAAAC
>CAKQCV010000127.1 GCA_934217675.1 uncultured Prevotella sp.
GTTCACATCGATGGGGTCACTGGTTCGAGTCCAGTACAGACCATGCAATCCTCGATCTGCAAAGGTCGGGGATTTTTTCATTATCGCTGCAGAAAAGGATGGTGTCAAGCATGACCAAGTTCGTCCCCCGCCCCAAGCTCAGCAAGAAAGCCCGCAAAGAACTGGATGCCCAGAAGCGCACGACATGGGCGTTTTCCCCGGTGACGAAGAAAGTCGAGAGCAAGAAAATCTACAACCGCAAGAAAGCCGCTCATGTGTGGAAGGATGATTCCAGCATGAGCGGTTTTTGCTGCACTGGGGATGGTGCTGCGGCGAACGCCGCCCGTGGCAGCATTTGAATCATGTAACGGGCTTGCAGGATTTTTTGTTTGTTTGGTATATAAAAACTCAATATAGGCTGGTAATTCACGCTGCATTATGCTATAATATGTTGTCATCAATGTACAATTACACGCTGGCGCTCAAAGGAGCGGGATTTGTGGGCAAGAACAATGTGGAAGTTGACAGAAAAGTCATGTGTATCGAAGCTGGAACGATACAGGCCAAGCTGGCGCAGGGAATCAACACTACACCGGCCTATGTCAACCGGGTGATCCAGCAGAAGAAACTTTTGTCAACAAAAATTCTGTTAACATGATTGAGACTTTGAACTATGATATCCAGTTGATTTATGCAAAACGAGTCAAAAACAGGCAAGAAGGTATCAGTGACGGCTGAGAAGGAAAATACGATGAGAAAGATAACCCGATCGTTGACGACGACAACCCATGTTTATAGTGATCACCCTAATTGGGGACTTGGCGAGATCGTCGGTTGGACAGGTTCGGACGCATTAGATATCATATTCGAAAACGGGAAACGCTGTCAGCTAAACTACAAATACTACCATGCAAAAAAAGGCATAGAACTTTGCTATGTCAGACTTTCAGATGTCAGCCAGCTTGTTGTTTTTCTTCGAGAGCGAAGTGTTCGCCACCTTGTCCATTTTACGCATATCGACAACTTGACGTCAATTGTAAAACAAGGCGTTCTTCCGAGAACGTCAGTTAAAGAAAAAGGAATTGTATCTGATGACATGCGGTTGGATGGCAATGAGGAATATGGTTGCTTTTCCTTGACTTATCCGAATTATCTGATGCTGTATCAAAAGAGAAAAAAGAACCCTGGGCAGTACATCATCCTGATGATTGATATAGAAGCTCTTTCTGAAATCAAAGAAGAAGGCATATTGTTTTTTCCTGGAAACGCAGCAAGGTCTGACTTGCGTGGAAAAGGCGGTCATGGCACAACCGCTATTGAAGCAATGTTCGCGGATAAGATCTTTTCTAAAGATGGAGTCAGCATACGCAGAGAAGAACAGCATCTGGAATCTCAATACACTACTGACCCTCAGGCAGAAGTCCAGGTAAAATCTGCAATTCCAGCAAAATACATCCGCACGATATATGTAGAAGACAATGAGATGAAAAGCAAGGTGAAGGCATTGATTAGTGGGGCTGATATTATGATTGAAGTGAATGCTAATATGTTTTGGCCGGAGTATCCTCTTTGGGATGACTACGAAAAAAAGCGGAAAGTAAAGTGAGGAGATATCAATGGCAAAAAGGCCAGTATTTAAGGCGGTTGCTGTTTTTCCATATGTTGAAGTGATTCAGACAGAGTTTATTTATTTCCCTGGATTCTCTCCTTCGCAGGCTCAAAAGTCTGCGGAGAGCTTGCATCATTCTTACCTGGAAAAATATCCAGAGGATTCAGGGAAAATACTCGAGGTTTCAACGAAATCAACAAAGCCTTTAGGCAACGCGCTGAGCGCTTTCAATTTGCGATACCGAATGAGTAACGGGGATGATATTCCTCTTGAATGCGTATTTCAGGCGGGAAAGTGCTTTGAAAACGGGAATCAATATAAAGCCCTGCTTAAAGTGTCAGCGAGGGAAGCCAAGAGAGATCCCAGACTAAGAGAATCAGGGAAACTCGTTAAGTTTGAATTGGAAGGTCGGAGTTTTCCTCTTGTTCCGCGAACCCTTTTCTACGATTGGCTTTATATAGCTGCGCTTATGCAACATGAGCGTCTAGCCGAAGAAATCATGGCTTATTCCGCTTTCACGGACATAGCCTTTAACCCAGAAAAATCCATAAACTGTCAAGCGAGATCAGTTGCGCTATATGTAGCGTTACGCACAGCAGGTAAGCTGAATGAGGCGATGAAGGATGTTGAGACCTTTCAACGCCTTGTCTATCCTGAAGAATCTACACAAGCTGCGGTACAAAAGCCTGAAAAAGCCATGCAGCTGACTTTGTTTGATTCGGAAGAATTTGCCTCAAAGGATTAAAAGGAGAACCGCCATGAAGTTAAGAAATTTTGTCAGCAAGGAACCCCGCGCGCTTCCGGTATTCATCCTTGCGGATACATCAGGCAGCATGATGGGTGCCAAGATTAACGAATTGAACCTCGCTCTACGTCACATGATTTCAGAATTTAAGAATGTAGATGAGATTCGAGGCAAGTTTCAGCTTTGTATCATCACATTTGGCCGGACCGTTCAGGTATCACAACCCTTAGCTGATGTTGAAGGTGTTCAGCTGACAGAACTTTCTGCCGGTGGTCGGACACCAATGGGCACGGCTTTTGAAACCGTTTCCACCATGATTGAGGATAAATCTGTTGTGTCCTCACGGTCATACACACCCACCATTGTTCTTGTCAGTGATGGTGTTCCTACTGATTGTCCCGAGGCATCCCATTCGTCAGGTGATTACAGCGAATGGGATGCTCTCAATAAGCTAAAAAATGGAGAAAGAAGCAGGAAATGTCAACGGCTTGCGCTCGCCATTGGAGACGATGCTGATGTGAATATGCTCAAGGAATTTATAGGAAATGAAGAGGTGCCATTGATCAAAGCTCACAATGTCCAGGGTATTTCCAAGTTCTTCAAATGGGTTACCATGTCAACCATTGCCAGAATGGGCAGCGTCAATCCAGATATCGTTCAACCAACGAATGTGGTTTTCGACATTGAGGATGAGGACATTATTATATGATTATTAATGAGTCATTCCCAGGTAAAGTGCATGCCGTTGCAATAACTGATGTCGGAGCCCGGCACACGGCGATGGGACTTCCGAATCAGGATTGCTCAGCGTTCTATTTTCAGGATGATCAGTTCTTTATGGCAGTCTCAGATGGTGTCGGCTCTTGCAAGCATGCTGATATCGGATCCAGAATGGCTTGTCAGATCAGTAGAATCGTTTTTGAACGTTTGCTTAACGGAATACTTCCTTGGAATGGCGATGCCATTGTAAAAGAAATCTGCAGGTTGTGGGCAGAAAAGGTTCCTTCTTCAGATCCTTTGGATTATTGCGCAACGCTGAAAGCAGCATTTGTGAAGCAAGGTCTTCTTATTGCGGTATCCATTGGCGATGGGCTTCTCCTGGCTGCGGACAGCAAACAGAAGCTTTTTGCAAAGGAAACGGCCTCTGATTTCCTGAACGAAACAATTTGCCTCTATCCTGGAGTGAAGGAAAAGTCGTTTTGGTGCCAGGAGAGGATTACCTTTCCAGGTACTTGCGCAATCTTTATGTGTTCAGACGGAATAGCAAATGCCTTGTTGAACGGTCAGGAATCGTTGCTGATTGAGACCCTTCGAAACGAGATAAGTATAGATTCGCTTCGAGAGGAACTGACAGAGTTGTTCGAAGACGCAAGGCTTATGAACGCCGATGATAAGACGCTGGGAGTTGTAAAGTATGATTATTAGAATGCCAAATCTCTGCGGCAAGACGGTTACAGGTGAACGGGGAGGAAAGTATCATCTGACTGAGCTGAAAGGCCAAGGAGCACAGGGAGTCGTTTATGCTGAGCAGACCGGGAAATACATGGTTAAGCTATATTATCCAGGCGATAAGGCGAATCGCGATCGGGAACTCATAAAGAAACTTCGTTTTGTTATGGAAGTAGAGAAGCCTAAGAACTTTGTCGTTCTTTACGAGCTAATCACAACTCCGTACATCGGATATGCTATGGAACGGCTTGAAGGATATACTTCGTTGAATACGTTTCTTATACCTGATCCCAAAGTACCGTTTCCGAATTGGTACAATTCTGACAGAGGATTTCGGCAAAGAATTACCATCGGCTATATCATAGCTAAGGCTTTCGGAAAAATTGCGGACAGAAACCTTTCGTACTGCGATATTTCAGGCAATAATATTTTTGTCAAGCTTTCCAGAAGCGGCCCGATTGTCAAAATGATAGACATTGATAACCTTTATATTGCCG
>CAKQCV010000128.1 GCA_934217675.1 uncultured Prevotella sp.
TTTGATTATATGCTGCAAATTTAGATAAAAATCCCGAATTATAACGCCGGTCGGAATAAAAAAGAGAGCGAAAGTTTCCGAACACCTACCATTTAAAATGCAATAGTATTAATCCTTAATAGGCAGTAATAGGCAATAATCATTCCCTACAGAAGTGTATACTGTCAACATTTTCTTGTTTTCTGGCCAATAATAATAGTAATACGGATTACTATATGTATTATACTGATTAGTAGAGGCGTATTTTACGTTATCTTTTATGTATACTCCATGGCTTCTAATATCAGCCATTGGTGTTGGCTTGATGTTAGAGAAAAAACTTTTTATCTTTTCATTTTTCTTTGCTGGATATACAACGTATTCATAATTAGAGGCATTCAATGCTTTCACCTTTTGTATAGAACAATAATGAATTAGACTATCAGCCTGACCTATTGACGGTATTTTATATCCATCTAAATTATTATCCTCTAAATAAGAATTCCATGTATAAGCACTAATCTTTTGTAGCCCATTTTCTTCATTAATGTCTAAATGATTTTTCTTGTCAGTTTCTGTAACTATAACTCCTTTGGCCCATTTTGTTCCAGCAAGATATATACAGCCTTCTATATCTTTACCGTCTTTGGATGTGTCGTAGCCTGTTATTGCTTCTTTTACCACCTCTATATGAGCGTGTCCGTTGACCTTATATTCGTCAACCTCATTTTTGATAGTTAATGTCGGGTAGCCAGAATAGTCGGCTATATCATATAAGTTGATGTCACAATATATCTGATTATCATTAATAATAGTCAAAGGATAAGTCTTTTTACCGATTGTTACTGTTGCTTTTGATATTTTGCTTTTAAACAGGGGGGTATCACATTCAACAAAATATCGTATTACATCATAATTGAGAGGGTTAGTACATATAGAGTCTGCTATATTAGGGCAAAAATTTGTTTTGCTGTAATATACATCATGTTCGCATATAATCTCGTCTTTTCCGTTTATGATTGCTATTGTAGATATTTTTACATTTCTATCATACGGAATTTCAAATTCTGCAGAGTAAAGATTTTCTTCACCTTTCTGTGCATCAATAATCTCTTTTCCGTCTTCTCCACTCAGTTTGAAAAACACTTTAGAGATTTCGGGGCTGCCAGCAACTTCTTCTATAGTATGTCCATATTTGATTTTGCAAGATGTTTGATTTGCAGAAATTACGTTTTGTACACACGTGCCATCTGTTGTGACAATATATCCTACCTCATCGTCAAAACTGTTGCAGGAGACAGCTGCAAAGCAGATAAATAATATAAATAGAAACTTCTTCATGATTAATTGTGTTTTTTGTTTTTATGAATACTGATGCCTAAACCTATATATGGGTCATGATGCCACTTTGTATCACCGAATTTTCCAGTCAATATAGAAGCGTATCCAATCTGTAGCAGTAGAGCTTTATACTTTACTATTACACCCATGTCTCCTGTTGCGCCAATGGCACCAGATATATAACGTTCTTCGTTGCTGTAATGATTATCGTCATCTTTTAGTTCGTATTTTTGTCCAAATTGTCCATATCCAGCTCCTATGTAAGCGAACAGATATTTATTGCATCTTTTCATAATTCCAGCTGTGAAGATTGTATTTGATGTATTCTTCTTCTTGAATATACCGGTTCCATAATAACCGCCATTAATATTGGGCTTTGGGTATCCGTCATCATTTATTGCTCCTTCGCCAGAAGTTACTATTCGTATATAAGCACCCCAATTGCGACACATTGCAAGTGTTATGCCATAAGCTTTACAACCGGTGTAGTTGGCTATCATCATACCATATAGACGAGGTGGACGCTTCTTGAGTGTATATGAAAAGTCTTTCTTTTCAAAAGGATTAATACTGATTTGGTCGTTAGTGTCATAATACTCTTGCTCATTGCCCAGAATTTTGATGTTGTGTGTGCCGATGATTTTAAGAGTTTGAGGTGTTTGTCCTTGTGGAATGCCGTCTAATATAATTGTGGCTTGTGGTGTACAACTTATATTAGCTTCACCTTCTATATGAAATAAAAATTCTTTTTTGCCGATAGTGCTTACTTCTATAGGGTAGGTCTTTTCAAACAAACTGCCATATTTTATAGTGACATTATGGTTCCCGGTTGCTACTTTAGTGTATATTATGTTGGTTGACGACCATTCTCCGTCAAGTGCAATGTCAGCACCTGCTGTTGTTTGCAGCTTAATTCTTATTGAGTCATTGGCAGTCTGCGCTTGTATAGCGCAGACCGTCATAAGAATCGATAAGATAATAAATCCTATTCGTTTCATTGTTATTGTTGTGTTGGTTATTCTATATTGAAGTTCATACGCCAGATGTTGTATTTGTTGTCACGGTTGGCTCTGGTTGAAAGAAAGTATATGCTTCGTCCGTCCTTTGCCCAAACTGGACACATGTCAAGGCTTGGATTATATGTAAGCTGTGTTAAACGTGTGCCGTCTGTTCTTACAACAAAGATGTCTGTGTTGACCACATTGTTAATAGCCGAAGTGGAGTTACCCTCTACGGCAAGCCATTTGCCGTCGGGAGAAAGACAAGGGTTGGCAAAGCTTCGTTTTCCATCTGTAAGGATAAGCGTTTCCTGTCCTTTGATATAGTTGACGTACCATATCTCGCTACGTCCAGAAGATGAATTTCTCACACAATAGAAAGCCTCAGGGTCATTAGGTATAAGGCAAACATTGTAGCCTGAAGCGCATGATGTGAGTGTACCGTCTTTTCTGTCCAATGACCACACAGACGGACCATTGGTTGACTGTCGTGAGAAGTATACCTTTTGACCGTCGATAGAAGCAGGATTCCAGTCAACTACCGAACCATTTGTTATTTGTTGCATCATACTACCCTGTTCGGCATTAATGGCGGATATATAGTAGTTAGTGCCATTCCTGTCGGAGAAGTAAAGCTTATTATCTTTAGCCCATGAAAATGCGAGCACATCGCGGAATGTGCGTTGTGTTGCTGCACCATTGGCACCAGAACTTCTTACCATGATATTTGACTGACCATTAGCCTTATATAAATATGCCAACTTGCTTCCGTCTGGTGAGATAGCGAGAGTGCGCAATGGGCACCACTTGAAGTGTGCTTCGGCACTATATGCCCAACTTGAGTTTTTGTAATATGCTCGATTTGCTAATACCGGTTCCTTGGTCGCATTGCCAGAGATAATACTGTTGGTAGACTCGTCGGTGAGCTTAACAAGGTTGAGACCGCTTTCTTCAGGAGTGAATGCTTCGAGATAGGTGGCTACTTTGCTTGAGCCACATGATGTGAATAATGCAGAAATGACTGCAAAACTTAATACTTTTAGTTCTGTTTTCATAATGTGTTGTTTTTAAATTGTGTAAATTTTAGTTGTTTGTTGGTGACTCGTTTGAGTTGGGATTGTTTGTGGACTGATTTTGTTCTAATCCAAGGCTTTTGATTGTTGATGCTGCACCATAATTAGTTGTAGTGCAACTTGCTGCACCAATAATAAAAATAATCGCTGCAATGCACGAGCATAGAAATTTTAAATAGATACCTTTTTTCATAATTATATTTTTTTAGTTAGTAAATAAATAATGATTGCAATTATGTAAGACGTTAAGTCGTTGATGTCCCATGTGCCATTGGCAAGTCTCATAAGTTGGAAAAATTCGTGTATAATTATAGCTATCGGCATTATCCAGATAAATAAAAGTTTGATGAATTTACCCTCGTTGTTCCAGATAAATTCCATTGCAAACATATACGACAGCAACCACATGCCGTCAGGAAGGCTATAGACAACCCATTCTGGGACAGTTTCTATGGGTGGGAACAAACGCGACGCCCTAAAAAAAATGATATTGTCAAGCAAACCTATTTGTTCAAACGCTCTAAACATATAGAGTGTTAGCGGCCTGTATATAATATAAATCAGTTCACCGATAAATATGAGAAGGACTGAAAATAATATGTAAGTTTTTCTTTTGATAGTAGTAAGATGCGACTTGTAGTCTCCAAGAAGTCTATTAAAATTAAAACTCAGTGAATACCTATATAAAAGGAAGCGTGGAGACCCTATCCGTTACTCGCTCCACAGCTTGAGGCCCTAGGAATTGCCCATTGTAGTCGAAACGAGCAACCCAAGACCCCAC
>CAKQCV010000129.1 GCA_934217675.1 uncultured Prevotella sp.
TGATACATACGCTGGACAGCAGATCGTTTCTAACGCATCTTGTACAACAAACTGCTTGGCTCCTATCGCTAAGGTTTTGAACGATAACTTCGGTATCGAGACTGGTTTGATGACAACTGTTCACTCTACAACTGCTACACAGAAAACTGTTGACGGTCCTTCAATGAAGGATTGGAGAGGTGGTCGTGCTGCTGCTGGCAACATTATCCCTTCTACAACTGGTGCTGCTAAGGCTGTAGGTAAGGTTATTCCTGAGTTGAACGGTAAGCTGACTGGTATCTCTATGCGTGTTCCTACTTTGGACGTTTCTGTAGTAGACTTGACTGTAAACTTGAAGAAGCCTGCAACTAAGGAGGCTATCTGCGCTGCTATGAAGGCTGCTTCTGAGGGCGAGTTGAAGGGTGTACTTGGTTACACAGAGGATGCTGTTGTTTCTTCTGATTTCTTGGGTTGCCCATTGACATCTATCTTCGATGCTAATGCTGGTGTATACCTCACAGACAACTTCGTAAAGGTTGTTTCTTGGTATGACAATGAGATTGGTTACTCACACAAGGTTGTTGAGTTGATCAAGATCATGAAGAAGCACAATGGCTAATCTTTAATTGATAAAGAGATTTTATAAGACCGTTCGGTATTGTATGCCGAACGGTCTTTTTTTTATTAAAATGCTTTGCCGAATTAAATTTTTTATTAATTTTGCCACGGAATATAAACAAGAAGATAAGAATTGTAAATAAAATATATAGGGATATGATGCCGATGATAACTATTCTTGGACCAACTGCAAGCGGAAAAACGGATATTGCCGCTCATCTTGCCGAGAAAATGGATGCTGAGATAATTAGTGCCGACTCGCGACAGGTGTATCGTCGCATGGATATCGGAACAGGAAAAGATCTTGCCGACTATAATGTAAATGGCAAGAATATTCCTTATCATCTTATTGATATTGTTGAACCTGGAACAAAATACAATCTATTTGAATACCAAAGGGATTTTCTTGATGCTTACGAAGATATACGGAGCAGAGGAAAAAACGTGATTATGTGTGGAGGAACAGGATTGTATATCGAATCTGTTCTAAAAGGATATCGGCTTATTCCCGTGGCGGAAAATACAGAGCTAAGAAAAGAGCTTGAAGGAAAATCGCTTGAGGAACTGACATGTATATTGGAAGAGATGAAGAAGAAAAACAATTCTAATATGCATAACACCACAGATGTTGATACAGCAAAAAGGGCAATAAGAGCTATAGAGATAGAAGATGCTTATATGAAAACACCTGTTGAAGAGCGCTTCTTTCCGAAAATAGATACTGTAATAATTGGTGTGGGAATAGATAGAGAACTCCGAAGACAGAAAATAACAAAGAGATTGAAACAAAGGCTTGATAACGGAATGGTTGATGAAGTGAGAGCATTGCTTGATTCTGGTATACATGCTGAAAATCTTATATATTACGGACTTGAATATAAATTTCTGACGGAGTATATTATAGGAAAACTTTCGTACGATGAAATGGTAAGTTCGCTTGAAATAGCCATTCATCAGTTTGCAAAAAGACAGATGACGTGGTTTAGAGGTATGGAAAGAAGGGGGTTCCATATAAATTGGATTGACGCTTCAAAAAGTATGGAAGAAAAACTTAATGAGATAGATAGTATTATCAGGCAAAATATAGATTGAATATAATATTTTTATAATATATGACACAGCAAACACGTTGGGGCATTCTTTATTGTCCAAGGAGTAGCTTCCTTAGTAACCCGTCAAGAAGATGGGAAAAAATAGAAAAATGCTTAAAGGCAAACGGTATTGTATATGATTTCGTGCAAAGCGAGAAAAGCAGTAGTGTGGTTAGGCTCATTAGCATGATGATAAATAATGGATATAAAACCATTATCGTTGTTGGAGGGGATTCGGCTCTTAATGATGCTGTGAACTGTTTGATGGAAGCTGATAAGGAAACAAGGGATTCTATTGCGCTTGGAGTTATCCCGAATGGGTTGATGAATGATTTCTGCAGGTATTGGGGGTTCAAGGAGAGTGAACTGGAACAAACTGTGAAATGGCTGAAGGAGAGAAGAATAAGAAAAGTTGATTTGGGATGTATAAGGTATACGAACAAAAAAGGAGAAAAGTGTCATAGGTATTTTCTGAATTGTGTGAATATCGGACTGCTTTCGGCTATAATGAATCTAAGGAACCAAACACGTAAGCTTTTCGGTTCGCGTACACTGTCGTTTGTGTTTTCTATGGCTTTGATGGTATTTCAACGGTTGGAATATAAGATGCGCATGAAAATAAATGACGAAACGGTAAACAGAAAGATAATGACTGTTTGTGTGGGAAATGCAGAAGGCTACGGACAAACACCTAATGCTGTTCCTTATAATGGATTGTTGGATGTATCGGTTGTTTATCACCCGGAAATGATGCAATTGATAGAAGGTTTCTATTTATTGACTACTGGCAAGTTCTTGAATCACAAAAGTGTGCATCCGTATCGCACCCGAAATGTTCAAGTGATAGAGTCTTCGCATGCATTGGTGTCTGTAGATGGAAGACTAATGAAGACACCCGTTGGGGAGTATAGTATAGGAGTGGAACAGGAAGTGATAAACTTCTTGATACCAGAATAAGATAAAGGAAAACGATTTATTCGTTTTCCGATATCTTCTTTAACTCCTCTTCATTTATTATTTTTATTTTCCTTCCGTCGATAGCTATTATCTTTTCAGAGGCGAAGGCGGATAATGTTCTTATGGCATTACTTGTCGTCATGTTTGACATGTTGGCAAGTTCTTCCCTGCTTAGGTATATGCTTAGGGTATAGCCGTCTTTTTCTATTCCGTATCTTTCCTTTAATGTAATAAGCATTTCGGCAAGACGACCGCGAATGTGTTTCTGGGTTAGGCTTACTGTAAGACTGTCTGACTTTCCCAGTTCTATTGCAAGTTGCTTTATTAGCTGCATGCAGACTTGATTGTTTACACGCATTATTTTAACAACCAGTTCCATTGGGATTGAGGCTACGGTCGAGTCTTCAAGTGCCTTGGCTGATGTTAGATAGTCGTCATCGGCAAAGTAAGCTCTAAAGCCGAAAAGTTCAGTAGGTTTTATTGTACGGAGAATTTGGTCGCGACCGGTTTTACCGTTCTTGCATATCTTTACTTTGCCGTTTATAAGGCATTTCATAGATGTTGGAATTTCTGATTCTTTATATATGTATTGACCTTTGTCGTATTTTTCAATTATCAGTGATGATGAAATTTCTTTCTTTTCTTCCGATGTTAATGTTGTCCATTGAGAGAAGATAATATTATCAACTGATTCCTTTGATATATTTGTTATTGTCATGTCTTGTTTGTATGCAATCTATGTTAGTTTGTTCCCGAATACTTTAATGTGTTATAAAATGTTTTGCAAATTTACGAATTAAAATTTAGAATTCAACTAAATGTACACTGTTTTTATGTTTAATAACATCTATTTGGTGGTAAGGGAAAAAAAAGTGCTATATAATTTTGTACAGTCGTAAATTATTGTTATTTTTGAACTGCCTTAGAGACTTATTGCTGAAAACACAGTCTCTTTGTTGGCATATAATTAAAGATATTAACACCTTAATAGAATATTATGAGCTATCTTCGATTTGAAAGAAGTCTTATGACTAATCTGGAAGAGTCGTTGTCGAGAGAGATTCTTCGAACAAACCGCTCAGGTGCTTATGCGTGTTCTACAATAGTGGATTGTAACACACGAAAGTATCATGGTTTGCTCGTTGTTCCCGTTCCAGAGATGGACGATGACAACCATGTGCTACTTTCCTCATTAGATGTTACAGTCGTACAGCATGGTGCTGAGTTTAACCTCGGACTGCATAAGTATCGCGGAAATAATTATAGTCCTAATGGGCATAAGTATATCCGGGAATTTAACTGCGACAAGATTCCAACAACTGTTTATCGAGTGGGTGGCGTAATTCTGAAAAAGGAAGTGGTGTTCCAACATTTTGAAGACCGCATTCTTATCAGATATACCTTACTTGATGCGCATAGTGCTACCACATTGCGCTTCCGGCCGTTTATGGCTTTTCGCAGTGTAAGAC
>CAKQCV010000130.1 GCA_934217675.1 uncultured Prevotella sp.
GTGGCACATACAAGAAGTACAATGAAGGCTCACTCTTCGGTGCCTGGCTCGATCTCCGCACGTTTGACTCTTACGATGAGTTCATCGATGTCTGCACGCAGCTCCACGCTGACGAGGAGGATCCGGAGTTCATGTTTCAGGATTATCAGTGTTTTCCTGAATATTGGTATTCGGAGAGCTGCATGGATGAGGAAGTCTTCGACAAGATAATAGCCTTCGTCCAGATGGATGATGACAGACAGAAGGCGTTTAAAGCCTATGTCTCCGCCACAGGCAATGACAGCATTTCCGCTTTTGAAGAGGATTATGAGGGCGAGTATGACTGTGAGGAGGATTTCGCCAGCTACATCGTCAGCGAGTGCTATGATTTGGAGCGCACGATGGGCAATCTCTCGATGTACTTCGATTACAAGGCTTTCGCAAGGGATTTGTTCCTCTCGGACTACATCTTTGAGGACGGCTACGTGTTCCGCAGATAAAAAGGAGGAAGCCGGACGAGGCAATCGCCTCGCTCCGGCATTCCACTTTTTTATGACGTAACCGATGAATTTATTCGGGGTGAGGAGTAATAAATAATGTTAATTAGCAATACATAATGATAAATTATCGTATATTTGCAAAAATTAAGAATAAACTTATATTCGTAATTAATACGATACTCATGGACATTAAAACATTTTCATCAGAGATTTATTCATCTGCATTGGAAGAATCGCGAGAAAATAATACAAGCATAGACGTAGAACTCGCTCGTAAATATTTAGATATTATGAGTGAGTATGGTGAAATTGTAACTTATGAAATATGCTCTTTTAAAAAGAGCCATGTTTCTTTAACTGCTTATTCTTATAATGAAGAATTGGATTCCCTTGACTTATTTTTGTTCTATAAGCCAACATCCATTATTGGTAAGATTAGTATAGATGATGTTCATGAAAAATATGATAGCTTATACTCCTTTTATCAGCAGGCATTGAGAAATGCCCCATTTTATGGGGCTGCACTAGATAGCGAAGTTGAAAGTGCAATTAGCCTCATTAAAGAAGTTAAGGATAAGATAAAAAGAATTAGGCTATATTTTCTTACAAGTGGTATTGTTGATTCTTCGTCATCTTTGAATTTTTCGGAAAATATTGAGAATGATGTTGTTGTTGAATATATAACATGGGACATTACTCATTTCAATAGGATTTACTCATTAAATACTGGTGATAGTGCTATTGAAATAGATTTTCTTCTTAATTTCAAGAAAAAAATACAATGCCTAAGGGTTGAGGATGAAAACACAAAGATAGATGCATACTTCGCAATTATGCCTGGTGATATATTGGCTAAGATTTACAATCAGTACAAGCAAACTTTAATGGAAGGCAATGTTCGCTTGTATTTACAAAAAGGTAACAAAGTCAATAGACAGATATGCAAAACGATAAAGGAAAGACCTGAAATGTTCTTTTCTTTCAATAATGGCATTTCTGCAACAGCCAAACATATAGAATTCGGATCTGGTGGTAGTAAAACAGCACCATTTATTACAAAAATAACGGATTTACAAATCGTAAATGGAGGACAGACTACAGCTACTATTGCAGCTATGGGGGATTGTGATTTGAGTAAAGTCTTTGTTCCTATGAAAATAAGTGTCATAAAAGACCTGGAAGAGTATTCAAGTATAGTTAAGGATATCTCTACATCTGCAAATAGCCAATCCGCTATAAAACGTTCTGACTTTCTTTCTGGAGATGAATTTTTACAAAAACTGGAAGATGTAAGTAGACAGGAAATAGAACCTTATAGTAGAACCAAATGGTATTTTGAAAGGAAAAGAGGTCAGTATAAAAATGACAAGGTCAATAGAATAGGTTATGAAAAGACTTTGTTTAATGCAACATATCCCAAAAGTCAAGTGCTTGACAAATCAGATGTAGCAAGATTGGCAACATTATGGGATATGAAACCATATGCAGCATGTAAAAGTAAGGAGTTGGTAACTGTTAATTATTTTACTTATCTAAAGGAGAATAATAACATTTGTGTTGATTCAAAATATTATCGCAATATTGTGTCATTACATATACTATACGATGAAATAAATAGCTATGTAAAGAACAATTATGTCAGATTGTTTGGTACCTATACAAATAGAATAACATATTATACAATATCTTCAATATCCTATCTTACAGGAGGTAACTTTGACTTGAATTATATTTGGTCTAACCAGAAAATTCAAAGAGGATTTATTACTGCAATAAAGCCACTTGTTAAATTAATTCATGATCATCTATTTTCAGAATTTAGGCCAAACTATCTTAAAGACCCAAATTGTTGGGAGGAACTTATTGAAAAATTGAATCGCATGGAAATGCTTAAAAACTCACTCGTTGAATTAAGTAATAAACATGAAATATGCGAAAAGTTCAATGTTGTAGAGTCGGATGACGAGAAAATCATAGAGCAAGCTTTTTCTATTCCTGCTCCAATGTGGAGAGCTATTGCCGAATGGGGGAAAAGAACAGGTAATTTGTCCATGGCCGAACGACTTAGAGCATTAACTTATGCTGACAAAAGGAAGTCGCTCGAAAGATTTAAAACAGCTATTGTAGCTCAAAACGCATTGGATTTAGAGAAAAAAGCAAAAGAGTTAGGCTTTTCTATGGATGTTATATAATACCTACCAAATAACAAATCTTAAACGTTTACTCTATTCCATACAGGTACACAGAAAGTGTAGTATCTTTGCGCTCGTAAACATTCCACATGAATATTATGAGCGACTACCACATCTATATAAAAATGCCCAGCTATCTGCGCCAGTGGTTCATCCACCGACATAGCGGCACAGACCCGGTGCGTTTGCACAACGGCAGTATTGAGTCCAAATTGATCAAGCTTGCCGTTGTCAAACCGCCGGAGTCGTCAATTCCCCACCTCAAACAGCCCGATGAGGTGGCCATCTGCATCCCTTACTCCAAATCCCGCGACCCTCGCATCTACAACCATATTACCGACACAGGCAAACGCGCCCTCCTGGAGAACATCAAGAACTCCTTCGACGTGGACTGCTGGACGTTCCTCCATGACTTTGGCAAGATCGGCAAGCAGCAGAAGGACTTGATTTATCTCTACATGGAGCAGCGTGGCATCAAGGAGGACGGCACTTGCTGGGACTCCATCGCGAAAATCTACCAGCGTCTCCGCAAGAACTATCTCACCAACGTCTGCCGACAGAAAAACCGCACGACAAAAGGCCGTAATAAAAACAATATCGAAACAACAGAAACAGAAGAAGGATAGTAAATCATGCAGCGTCTCCCCGGAATCATAAGCATCAGATATGTGCTTGCCGCATCGCTCACGGCAAGCATCACCCAGAAAGCGTTGGCGAATGTTCCAGTCGGAATATTTGCCGACTCTTTCCCTGTTCCGCATATCAGGGATGCCGTCTGCAAGCTTGAATCGCAGTTCGACAACAACGACACTCTCGAAAAGGCGAAGTTCACGTTCTCCACCACTGCCCAGCTTCCCACACGCCAACATCTTGCTTTCGTCATCCTCACGGTTGACGGTAAGCAGTATCTCGTCGGCACTGCCGAAAAACCTTACCCCGTCATCAAAGTGGAGAGTTCCACAGGCAAGCCAGACGGCGACTCGGCTGTCACCAAATACACCATCTCATATACAAACAAAGTGGCTCTTGTGCCATGCACGGCGTGAAAACGCCGTTTTTTTTAACAAAATCGGCCGTTTTGTAACAAGTTACAACAAACGCCATTTTCTAACTCATTGATTTTCAGTACGGAAATTATCCTTTACCCTACAAGAATACAAGGACGCCGCTCGCAAATGGCGTTCTGACTTCCTTCGTCTCCCCATCATCGGCTGCGACGAGACATTAAAGTTCATGACCGGTCGTCCCGGCATCCGCTACAAGGAGTCGGTCGGCACACTCAACGCTTCCGCAGAGTTCGGCCCTTATTCGCCCACACGCTCCGAGGACTTTAATCTGCAGCTCGACTTCCGGACGCTGGAGACGTTCTTCGGCTCGGTGGTTGCAAAGTTTGAACCGAACTCGGCGATTTCCACGCTTCTCGGCACTGGTGCC
>CAKQCV010000131.1 GCA_934217675.1 uncultured Prevotella sp.
GTCCCAATGTATACCGTCGCGGCTATAGATAAAACGTAGCCCTTCGTTGGCAGGCTCATGGAATGATGTTGACACGTAGATGTCGCCAGCCAATATGACTCCCGACTGCAACATCATTGCTGCAACAGCAGAAAAAAGTTTTTTGTTCATTTATTAAGTTTGTTGATTTTCAATATAATAACTTTTATATAATAACGATTTCATTGGTACGTTGTACCCATTTCGCATATTGTGGAATTAAAATCAGCGCTTTGGCTGTCATTTCAAGTACGAGTACGATTTGTAGCTTGGTATTTTACGGTTCTTAACCCGGCACTATACGACTTGTACCCCGGCATCTTACGGTTCTTAACCCGGCACTATACTGTTTGCATCATGGCATTAAAACTATCTGAAAAGTATTATACTCTGTCGTTTGCTTTTGAGGTTGTATAATTTTTTGTACTTTTGCATCATTACATAAACAAATCCATAGATATGAGAATTTTACAGAGTTCAATTTTTCGCGCTATATGTGCAATAATGGTGGGAGCTATGCTTATAAAGAATCCCGACAGTACGGTGAAGGGAATAACCATAGCCATAGGTATATTGTTTCTCGTTTCGGGAATAATTTCATGTGTTGTATATTTCAATGCCCGTATGCATTCGGCTGAAAATGAGGTGTATGATGCAAACGGCAAGTTGCTTGTAGGTGGCAGACCTACATTTCCGATTGTTGGGCTTGGAAGCGTAATCCTCGGTTTTGTGTTGGCTCTCATGCCGGGAGCGTTTGTCACATCTTTGATGTATGTATTGGGGGCAATAATTGTTCTCGGTGCATTAAATCAGTTTTTGGTGCTCGTGCAGGCTCGAAAATTTGCAGTATTGCCTGTATGGTATTGGTTTTGTCCTACGGTAGTTCTCCTCACAGGCTTGTTTGTAATGATAAAGCCTATGGAAACGGCGGGAATGCCTTTGCTTATAATAGGATGGTGTTTGCTGTTCTATGGTATTACGGAGTGTATAAATGCTTTCAAGATACATCAGTATAAAAGGGACTTGAAGAAGAACAATGAGCAGAAATAAACAATATGGGGACTTTTCCGTTTGGAAAGTCCCCATATTGTTACAGCATAAGTCTTTCTATGTATTTGCATACCATTTCGATGCCTTTTTTGTTTTCTCCGCCTTGCGGAATTATTATGTCGGCATATCGTTTGGTAGGTTCTATAAACTGTTCGTGCATTGGTTTCAACACATCAAGGTATCTGTCTACAACCATCTGCACGTCTCTGCCGCGTTCTACAATGTCGCGCTGTATGTTGCGGATGAGACGTTCGTCGGAGTCAGCATCAACAAATATCTTCAAGTCCATCATTTCTCTTAGCTTTTTGTTCAGCAGAGTCATTATACCTTCAATTATGATAACAGGTTTTGGCTCTACATGAACAGTTTCCGGAAGACGGTTACATAGCAAGTATGAATATGTGGGTTGCTCAATTGAATTACCCTTGCGCAATTCGTTGACTTGCTTTATAAGGAGCTTCCAGTCAAAGGCATCAGGATGGTCAAAGTTTATGGCGTGCCGTTCCTCTTCTGTCATGTGGGATGTGTCATTGTAGTAAGAGTCGAGCGGAACTACAGATACATAGTGAGGAGGCAAAGCCTCTACGATTTTTTTAACTACGGTGGTTTTCCCTGAACCGGTGCCACCTGCTATTCCTATTATAGTCATGTTATACTCAATATTAAATTCTTAAACTTCTTGTTTTATCAGAACCCTACGGTAGATTTCCGCTTTCTTCTCCAACTTCATTGGATATGCTCTTGAACTGCTTGGCATGCGGAAGAGTTTCAGCGTTCTGTTTCTGAATCGGAAACCTGTTGACGTGCCCACCTTCGGAACATCACATCCAAAGTGAGTTGCAAACACGCCCGTTGCTTTCTCTCCTGTTGTAACCACTGTCGTGCAATGTGGCAATTGTCGCAGCAACGCATCAAGATCGGTTGGCTGCACAATTTCAAGGTCTTTGTCGGATGCCGTGTTCTTTGTTCTGATTACGGCACAAGCCGTATCATACAGCGCCACCCCTTCTTCTTTCAGAAAATCGACAATCTTGCCTTTCTTGAACTTCTTGTTCTGTAAATCAACGAAATAATCCTTGTCGTCGAAAAAAACGAGTCCGAATATTCTCCACATATCGTTTATAAAGTTCGGATAGAAGAACTCCATGCTCCATCTTTGCTTTGACGGTGGAAAGCTCCCCAACATAAGCAGCCATGCATTTTCCGGAAGAAAAGGAGTAAGCGGGTGTTGTTCAATCTCCATAATCCTATTTTTGCTCTTTCAGCAGATATACCACAACCGGTAGGTGATCGCTATATCCATCGAGCCATGAGCCTCCGGCATGCGTGCGTTTTGGTGCACCTTTATATTTGCCCTCACTTTGTATCAGATAATCGCGACGGAAAATATGGTTCTTGTAGAATTTCAGCGACGAATAGTCTTTCTTTCCTTTCTTGTTCAGCAAGTTTGGAGTCATTACAATCTGGTCGAACAAATTCCATGAGCCGGCATAGAACAGAGTGCCGTTTCCCTCCTTTGCAAGAATGTTGTACCATGGATTATACATGTTGTCCTTTCCAACCTCGTCAATTTCTGCCTTGCATGCAAGTGCTTCAGTCATACTCTTGTTGGTTGGGTCGTCGTTCATGTCACCCATGACAAATACTTTAACTTTTGGGTCGTCTCGTAAAAGCGAGTCCTTTAGAGCTTTTACCTGTCTGCCTCCCGATTCACGATAGAAAGATGTTGCAGCCCTACTTGGCCAGTGGCATACTACAAAAGTGACATGCTCACCGGCGAGCTCACCGCTTACGGTAAGGAATCCACGTGTAAGGAAAGCACTGTCTTTTTTCAATTCCTGAACGTATGGTACAAGTTTGGCGTTGCGCACATTGAACAGCGACGGATTGTAGAGCAAAGCACAGTCTATTCCGCGGCGGTCTGGTCCTTCAATATGCACATATTTGTATCCGCGAGCCTTTAGCGGAGCTTGAGCGGTAAGGTCGTCAAGTACTTTATGGTTTTCAACCTCGCTGAGTCCGATAACAGCACATCCAACGTTAGGCAACTTGTCGGTACCCATATCAGCAAGAGCTCTTGCCATGTTGTGCAGTTTGTGTGAATACTTCAGTCCGTTCCATCGGTAAGAGCCTGTAGGCAAGAAATCATAATCCCTTTTTCCCTCGTCATGGCAAGTGTCAAAGAGATTCTCCTGATTGTAGAACCCTACAGCATAACATGAGAATTTCTTCTGGGCTGATGTGCATAGTGCCATTAGGCATGCAACCCCTAAAATAAGTGTTCTGAGTTTTTTCATAATTTATACCTTATTATATATTATAGTCGTAGATGCTTGTCTTGATGCCTAAGTTTAGACATAGTTAAGAACTGTGGCAAAGGTAAGAATTTAATTTCGTTTTTTTTGCATATTGCTCAATATAAATATCAAGTGTGGCATTACAAATGTATGAAAAATACAGCTCCGTGTGTGGAGCTTGTAATAAATCTTTGGGAATATTTGTCGGATATTAATAAAAAGCTTATCTTTGCCGGACTTAATTTATTTAATTTATGAAGCAAAAGAATCTGAAATTAGCCGTGATGGCGTTATGTTCTGCTTCTCTGGCTCATGCTCAGAGCCCTACTGATTCTATAGGACAGCGTGCAGCTTCTCTAAGTGAGAATGCATTCACGTTTACCGAAGCACAGCTCGGAGAGGATGACGACATGTCACAGAATGTAACTATCGTAAATTCTAACAACAACATTTATGCAAGCGAGGTGGGATACTTGTTCTCGCCAGTAAGATTCCGCTATCGTGCGTTCGACCAGAAGTATAATGAAGTTTATATCAATGGCGTTCCGATGAACGATATGGAAACAGGACAGTTCCGCTTCTCAAACGTGGGTGGACTGAACCAACAGACAAAAAACCAGGAATTTGCATTGCCGTATGA
>CAKQCV010000132.1 GCA_934217675.1 uncultured Prevotella sp.
GTGTATGCTCCCTTATACTGTGCAGCGAAAGTCTCTGCACCTTCTGCTGGCTCACCGCTGAAGCTGAAGTCGAGCTTATCGTCAGAGATGTTTAGATATAGAGTTCCATCTGTAAAGAGGTCGCTGTAGTCGTCAGATGAGAACATCGGAGGTTCGTAGTTGTCGTCCTCGTCATACTTTTTCTTGTCCATAAACGAAACTTGGAAACTTTCGTCCTCGTCGAACTCTTCGCTGAACTTGCTTAGCGTTATTTTTTCGTCGAGTAGTGTTGGCGACATTGCCACTTGCATATAGTAGTCGCCGCTGGCAACATCGGCAATTGTTTTTGCATTCTCAAGTGGCGAGAGATATACGTAGTACATGCCGTCCTGCTGAGTTACTACGGCTGATTTCATCTCTATCTTCTCTTCGCCAACAACCACAGCGTTGCCGTCGAGCGATATGCTCTTTTGGAATGTGATGTTATCAATGTCCTTTCCAATTTCGTATGACGAGACGATACGCCCGTTCTTGACAACAAAGATTTTGTTGTCGTCGGCATTCTGTGCCATGACATTCATTGCAAGTCCGCAAACTATGCCGAATAGAAATAATATTTTTTTTATCATGAATTTTTTGTCTAAAAAAATGTTGTTTTCTCAATTACCGTTTTACCATTTTCAGCGACTGTCCGTCAGCTTTGATTACATATATTCCGTTTGCGAGCGAGTGCACGTCTGCCGTAGCCTTGCCGTTAGTAGAAACAACCTTCTTTACCAGTTCGCCACTGGCAGAAAAAATTTCGAGTACTTTGCCGTCTGCCATTCCTTCTGCACTTACCATATTGTCGTATGACCGTAGAATAATGCCGTTGCCATCTTTCTTTTGCGTGATAGATGTTGTTCCGGCAGTAAGATTAATCTTCTGGATGTCGCTGATTTTGTGTGTAGCCACTGTTTTTCCGTCTTTGCCGAGGAAAATGGCATTTCCGTCGGTAACCTGGAGCTTTGCCACTTGTGTCAGTGTGATAGAATGACTCGTTCCATCAACATAGAGCACGTCAGCCTTGCCGTTATATGCTGTAGCCGTAAAAATAGCTGAGCAGAATAACAAGGCTGTTAATAGTTTTGATTTTGTCATTGCAGTTATTATTAATGTTGTTTAAAATGTTCCAAACGTAATGGGGAAATATTCCGTTTGTCTGTTAAAATTAGTCCAAAGGTAATGAAAATTACTCAAAATCACCATCTTTTTCGCAAAGAAAAAGATTTTATCTGTTGAATTGAATGATTATAATATATTTTAGAGCTCAATTTATAGTTTTTGGTAAAGCACATGGTGTTATTATAAAAGTTTCTTTTTTTTATTGCCACTATTGCCACTAAAAGCCCAAAAGCCTTTGTTTATCGGGGTTTGGAGAGTGGCAATTTGAAAAAAACTGCTTTATCTGCCACCAAATTGCCATAATCAAAAAGTTTACGGTTTTTGCTCGGTTTTAGTTCCTGGCAATGGCACTCATATTTCCATTACTTGGAATTCATGAAAAGCTGCCTTTTTATTGGCGTAAAGCTGCCTTTTTATTACCATAAAGCTGCCTTTTATTGCCATGAAGTAATGATTTTTATAATCATGTCATTAGTGGCAGATTAGTGGCAATAAAAAGAGCTATTGTCACTAATTATCTATCTGAATATCAGATAAATATGAGTTTAGTGGCAATAGTGGCAATTTATTTGTAAAAAGCTTACGCATTATTAACTCTTTGGAGAGGATCTTATTGCTTTACTTTTTCGTTGTGGGCAAGAATATTCTGAGATGTTGTAGTCGGTCGGAGCCATCAATCATAAAATATACATCATACGAATATTTTTCTTTTTCCAGTTCATCAAAATAGTTGTTTATTGTGTCATCGTCGCTGTCTACCAAAAATTTCGTATAATCCAAATTCTTGTCTTCACCAGCATTCTTGCACCAGCTGTCTTTATAGTAGAATGCCATTTTTGTTGAAGCCAATACGAGAGCAAATGCTTTGTCAAAGTCTTCATCACCGGTTTTGGGACACCGATACGGATTCCTGACAATATTTTGCCGATTGTCATAACAGCATGTAAAGAGCGTATAATGATTGAAAACTATAAATTTGCCGGCATTCTTTCCTGCATGTATTTCTCCATGAACATAGCCGCTGTATCTATTGATGGGATATTCATCGTTAATAAGAAAATAAGTACCAGCATATTTTCCTTCTTTTCTGCTATATATATTATTGGCTATAAGAGAGTCTTCATTTATTTCCACCAGATCATCAATAGTCTTTATTGTACAAAACTCTTTCTTCATATATACTAACTTTGACCAATATTTCACTTGAATCCAATCGCCTACGATTTTTACCAGTTGCAATGCCTCTCCCTTTTCAGGGTGAACCACTTCTGTATATCCCTCTTCACCTTTTGCGTTGGCGGCTCCCCATTGAAATTCTAAACCTCCTCCTCTGATATATTCGCCCATTAGCTTTTGTCCTGTGGCATTGGGTGTGCGTCTTAGATTAACACCATCGGTATTTACTATTGCAAATTTTGTAATAGTTGGAGCTTTTACGGTAAAGTTAAATTGTGCCAAGGCGTTTGCCAGACTAACGATTAATGTAATAATTAGAGTGCTTAGCTTTTTCATTGTTAATGTTTTTTGTTGATTATTGAATTTTATATGTTTGCATAAGAAAGCTGACGGACTATATTTATTTTGCTCTTTGGTCAAAGTTTGAAAATCACTGTCGCTTTTAAATTTGAAGAAAACAGGTTGTGTCTCTATAGATATTTATGGTTGTTTTTATGTCTTTGTTACATTCTTTGCAGAATATATGATTCTTAAAGTTTTATATTGTTTATTGTTATAGTCTCAATAGTTGTATATTTTTTTGAATAGAATCTGAAGCGGATTTTCTTGAACTTGGTCAAACATTCTTCATTTTCAATATGTACTTTTATGTCTTTTGTCGCTCCTGTACCAAACATGAAAGGCTTGGTTGATATAATACTGTTGAAGCCTTTAACATATTCAAAATCTTTACCTTTATCTGTAAACATGCCATAAACTTTAACAGGTTCTCCTTCATTTTTCACTGTAATATCTATGACAAGCCATTTTCCTTTGCTCTCTTCTTTGTTTACGGTATATGTCATGCTGAATCTTGAATACTTGTAGTCAACTGTGGTCGTATTGTCATCATTCATATCTGCGACAAACTCCTCCAACTCCTTTTCCTTCTTCTGCACGTATTCCAAAGTCTCCTGAATTTTGTCAATACTTGAGGTGTCATCTGTGCTTTCACTATTTTGTGTTTGTGATTTTGTCAACTGCCATGCTCCACAATTCGAAACATTGTTATTAGTTTTCTTGCCATTTATTCCATATTCAAAGAATTCGCTACCATTAACGCGCATTAGGAATCCATTACCGGCAATACCGCTGAAAGGCTTGCCTGTTTTTAAGCATGCGGAACCATCAAGTAGACTGAAATCCTGATTCTTTATCTGTTTTGCTTGTGCCGCAGAAGCACCTGTTGTACTGCAGACGTTGGCAAACTTTACAGATGGCTTTCCTTCCATATTGTTTCCAGCAGCCAAATCAATAATACCGTTTTCTTCATCTGTTTCAGGCAGTTCGCCACCACCTTGTATTGCAGAGTTTACCATCACGCTTTTGGGGCTGGCATTGATAAATGAAAATTGTGAGTAACTGCCATTACCCAACACGTTGTTCCATAAAATGTTTCCCGACAGTACATGTAATGTTTGATACTCTGTATATATACCGCCACCTTCTTTTATTGCTTTGTTGTTTACAACAGTACAGGCTACAACTCCGAAATTGTCACTCCCACCACAATATATGCCGCCACCTTTTATTGCGGTATTGTTGAAAATCTCGCAGCCGTATAT
>CAKQCV010000133.1 GCA_934217675.1 uncultured Prevotella sp.
AAAAATTTATTACCTGAGCAAGAGTATCTGGCTTGGCGTGAGGAGGAAGTGGCAGAACGCAAACGAACGATGGCTCTGCTATTGAAGTTCAACACTACTGGCGACAAGAGTATCTTGGAAGAAGTGTTTGGCAGGAAATTGGAAGACGTTACCATCTATGCCCCATTGCATTGTAATTATGGTAGCAATCGGGTGAAGTTCGGGCATCGAGTATTCATCAACTACAATTGCACGTTCCAGCCAGCAGGAGGCGTGGAGTTTGGCGATGACATCTTTGTCGGTTCTGATGTTCGCTTTTACACTACCAATCATCCATTAGCCCCAGAAGATCGGGTTACAGGCAAGGCATCTACTCGCCCTATCAAGATAGGCTCGAAAGTGTGGATAGGTGGCGGAAGCATCATCTTGCCAGGTGTTGAGATTGGTGAGGGTACAACTATCGGTGCAGGAAGTGTGGTCACAAGGAGCATTCCACCAAGATGCGTAGCGGTAGGAAATCCATGTAGAGTAATCAAAGTATTATAAATTATAAAAATGTAAGACTATGGACATATACGAAAGAGCTAAGGCAGGAATGCCTATTGATTTGAGAAGTGATAAAGAATATCAAGATATTTGTGTGCCAGAAATGAAACGCTCACGCACCATTTGCCATAGAATGAATATGCTTGATCCATATGATGATGAGGTCCGTGCTTTGCAAGACGTTTTGTTTGAAGGACGACTACCAAAGTCTTCTACAATACTCACCCCACTTCACATAGACCGTGGCATTACTATTTCGATTGGTGAGAATGTTTTTATCAATTGGGGCTTCAATACGGTTTCTACAGGCAGCATAACTATTGAGGACAATGTACAGATAGCACCAAATGTAACGCTACTTACAGCCAATCATGATTTCAACGACTTGCTAATTCTAACATGCAAACCGATAGTCATCAAGAACAGAGCATGGATCGGCGAGGGGGCTAAAATAATGCCAGGAGTTACAATTGGCAAGCATGCTGTAGTGGCATCAGGAAGCGTTGTCACGAAAGATGTCGCACCTTATACATTGGTTGGAGGAATTCCTGCACACCTTATAAAAAAGATTGAATAAAAATATGAAACGAATATTGATGACATCTGCCATTTCAGCCCTTGCCTTGGGCGGCATGGCACAAAGTGCAGACCGTATACCAGCCAAAGGATATGCGCTGTTTCAAGCAGACGGTGAGTTGAAGCCATACGACTTTACACGTCATACTGTGGGAGAGAATGACATTCTCATGGAGACTTTGTATTGTGGTGTTTGTCATAGCGACATCCATCAAGGGCATGGTGATTGGTCACAACAAACATACCCACTCGTAACAGGGCATGAGATTGTGGGTAGAGTGACTAAAGTGGGAAACAAAGTAACAAAATTCAAGGTGGGCGACTATGCAGGAGTAGGTTGCATGGTGAACTCTTGCCGCCAATGCGAATACTGTCTCTCGGCACAAGAACAGTACTGCCTTGGTGGAAGAGTGCTGACGTATGGTGACAAGGATATTTATCACCACAACGAAATCTCGCAAGGCGGCTATTCCAACAATATGGTCGTTGATGAGAATTTTGCCATAACAGTACCCAAAGATGTACCAATAGAGAAAATAGGACCGCTGATGTGTGCGGGAGTGACTACCTATTCGCCCATCAAACACGCAGGAATCAAAAAAGGAGATAAAATAGGTATCGCTGGTTTTGGCGGATTGGGACACATGGCTGTGCAATATGCTGTATCGTTAGGAGCAGACGTGACTGTTTTTGACATTACGGACGATAAGCGTGAGGAAGCCTTGGCTATGGGTGCAACCCATTATGTGAATGTCAATAAATCAGAGGAGTTAAAAGGTCTGAACAATACATTGCGTTTTATCTTATCCACTATACCGTCCGCTTACGACCCTATGCTCTATGTAAACATGCTGAAGGTGGATGGTGAACTGGCTGTTGTCGGTATGCCAGCCTTGAAGGATGCCCCGACTGTTTCCATCATGGCTATGCGTGGACGCAAAAAGGTTTGGTTCTCACTCATCGGCGGTATCAAAGAAACACAGGAAGCGGTAGATTATTCCATCGCCCACAATATCTATCCGAGGGTGGTTACCATACCGATTCAGAAAATCAACGAGGTATGGAAGAATGTACAAGCAGGAAAGGTGCATTTCAGATATGTGATTGACATGACATCCTTAAAATGACAACGAGATGAAATTTTATGGCACAATCATGGGCTTGTTCATTGCTTTATTTGTATGGATCAGTCCAATAAATGCACAAGAAATGGAAACTTTTAGCAAGCGTCAGGAAGCTATTATTCCTATTGCTTCTATGACTGCAAAAGGTGATATGGAGAAACTTCACCAAGCCTTGACGGAAGGATTGGAGACAGGACTCACAGCTAGCGAAATAAAAGAGGTCTTGACACAACTTTATGCCTATGCAGGATTTCCGAGAAGTCTTAATGCCTTGGCTTGTTTCATGCAAGTATTGGAAGAACGAAAGGCAAATGGAGTTGTTGACAATGAGGGAAATGATAGTTCGTCATCTTTTAACACAAAATCGTATGAAACAGGGAGCAAGACACATGCACGTTTGACTGGCTCAACCGCCAAAGGTAAGGTAATGCAGTTTGCCCCTGCCATTGATTATTATCTGAAAGCGCATCTGTTTGGTGACATATTCAGTCGTAACAATCTGCGAGAAACAGACCGGGAAATAGCTACTCTTTCAGCTCTCGCATCATTGGAAGGAACAGAAAGTCAATTCAAGTCTCACCTTCGCATAGCTTCCAATGCAGGAGTGGAAGATAGCCAGATTTGGCAGATACCAGCCATATTGAAAGCTAAGGTCGGTAAAAAGGACGCATGGCGAGCAAAGAAAGCCATCAGCGAAGCATACGAGCAGAAGTTTGCGTGTGGGGAGCCCATTTCAGATTTATTTCCTCGTGGACAAATATCCACAATGGACTATTTTACAGGCGATGTTTCAAATAGCCGTTTGGTGAGTCCCGACAGTATCATAAAATGCCAAATAAGCAATGTGACCTTCAAGGCTGGAGCAAGAACCCGATGGCACATTCATACAGGTACACAGATTCTATTATGTACCGCAGGGCATGGTTGGTATCAAGAGAAGGGCAGAAAAGCGCAAGAACTTGAAACTGGCTCTACTGTGGTCATTCGGCCTGGCACGGTACATTGGCACGGTGCAAATGCCGATAGCGAGTTCAGTCATGTATCAATCATTCCAACCCCCAAAGAGAACAAGGACACTTGGCTTGATGCCGTTAGCGAGGAAGAATATGCAGCGGTCAATGTCAAGACATCTTATTAATGGAATAATCGACAAGGGAAACTGTTTCCTTTGTCGATATATTCATACTATTTGCATAATGTTTGACTTTTCTTTTTAGAAATTGTACTCAATCCCACTTTTTGTGTTCCATCCCAGTTTGTCAACAGGTTGGCACATCCATTAGAGCCGCCAAGAGAAATGTATGTATCTGCACTGCATGACATGTGGTTAACAAAAGCGAAAAAGGTGTCAATCACATTATCTGTGAACTGAACTTCATTTGTTGCGAATAGCTTATCCAACTGCTGACACATTCCTGCTTGAAGTCCGTGAAATCTTTCCACGACATATCAGACAAAAACTTGGTGGTCGCTGTTTCTATACCGCCTTTTGAATCCAAGCCTATATCGTGCCTTGCAGCATAAGCCATAATTCCGTAGTATATGGAGGCTGATTCTTTCTCGTTGAAGTTTATTCTATCAGTATTGGCAAATGAATGCAATGCTTCATGTCCCTCACTGATGAACTTGTCAAGCACTCCTATGTATCTATTTTGACGAGCCATGCTTTCACGTTTGGCTTCGGCTTCTTGCCGAG
>CAKQCV010000134.1 GCA_934217675.1 uncultured Prevotella sp.
CACTCCATAAATGGGAGTTATTTCCACAGCCCCAACGCCAGCCTTGGCATATTGTTCAAGGTTCCACGTTAAATTCCGTTTGTCCACAGCCGATCCGAGCCACCACCAGCGTAGTCCTGGTCTTGTCTCTCGTGTTGGTGTTGGCAACAGTTGCGCCCCAGCATTCATCGATATGGCGGCAACTAATGTAAATAATATGTTTCTTCTTATCATAATAAGATTGTTTGATAGTTTAAAATGCTTCTTTCCTACTGCAAAATTATCCATATTATTCGTCTTTTCTGCATAAAAAGCGTACGGAAAGATGTATAATAGTACAGGGACCCACTTATTATAGTATTGTGGTGTTGATTCAGACCTTACCAAGAGAGTATTTCTGCTTATTTTTGCAGTGTGATGCCCATCAGTCCTACCACCACATCGTTCGAGAGAGTTCTTATTGTGATGCTTTTGAGCTTTTTCCTTGGGTTAAGTTTCATATCGAGTAGTTGTGCAGCCCCTCCGTTTATTGTTCTGCCGTAAACCCCAGTAATGCCCAGCTCGCTGCCCAAATTTCGGCTCACTTTGTCAGACATCAGATGCACTCTGTATGGTCGTTTTCCACTTGCTCTGAAAGCCATACCGTCAACATAATAGTCTTGTTCTATCGGGCACCAATTGTCAGGATTCACCAGTTCCAGTTTTTCGCAGCTACTGTCGGCATAAGTCACGTAGACCACTCCGTTTGCAATTTGGCTCTGCATTTGGTTTGTAGTTCCAGCAAGCATTAGGTAAGCATGTGCTGCCTTGCCACGGAGCGGCACAGTAATGCTGTCTGGATAATTGTCCCAAAGCGAAGTATATGCAATGTTTTTTCCATTTGCCGTGGAGCGGAACGGAATGTATTTATTTCTTTCGAGCCTTGCCAAATACACGTTGTCGGTTACGAGCGAGCGGAACACAGAGTCGTTTGTTTCAGCACGTTGCATAGGGTGGCACCATTCTCCGAATCCGTTTTTCGGAATTCGTAGTGTGGTGTATGGCGATGCCGGTGCTGTGTATTCATTTTTGAAAATGTCGGTAATGTTGGAGTTGAAGAACTTGTCTATCTTTATCATTCTGCATGAAGCAGAATCAACGTTGTCAAACTCAGTTCCAACGTATTTGTCAGTACAATTATTGTTGTAGTAAGTTTTATTGCCTTTGCAGTCAGCTTTATTCTCGGTGCAGTCAGAATAGTCAACTCTGTCGAGCACCACCCGTTGGTGTCTGTCGTTGGTCAGAGCAGTTTCCCTGTATTGTCCGTTTCCCGTGTTCTGTCTGATAATTATCTGCAACGGCTGTCTGAAGTTCTGCTTTATGTCGTAAATCTCCTTGTTTCCAATCCGTTTGAAAGAGTATTCTATATATGGTGTTTTGACAGACGCACTGTCCCACTCAGCTGGAAATCCTGGTCGGATAAAGCATCTGTTCCAAAGAGCATCAGGCGATATTCCGAAAAGCCCTTGTACGACGGTTTTTGCCGTAATACCAATATTGTCGGCAAAGTCGCGGTATGTTTCACCTCGTGCAGCATCATAGTGACTTATCTGCCCAATATTTCCCGGACTTGCACCCAAATACATTTCGTCGAGCAGATTGCCCTTCATCAGTTTGAAAGCCTCGTTGTTGCGCCCTGCATGGAAGAAGGCAAGAGCCATGTGCATGACTTCAGCGTGAGCCACATTGTTTGTGCTCCATACGTAAGGCAGCCAGTTGGTAGTGCTCAGCGTGTAGAATTTTGAGTTCTCGCCCTCAATGCGTATAGGAATGTGCGGAATATTTGTGTCAACATATTTAGTAGCTCTGTAAGCCTGTTCCGGCGTACAAGCATAACTGTCTATCGGCGTGTATACCGTCCATAGTGCAGCACTCTTATGCCTTCGCTGCAGTCCCATTAGGTCTTTGTATTCAGCCCAACACCCAGTGTCGTCCATCCACAGTTGCGAGTTCATAGCCTTCAGTATTTTTTTTGCCTCGTTGCGGTATGGTTTAGGGTCTTCGCCTAAAATCTCAGCGATGCGAGCCGCCATGTTGTTCCCCCTATAGCTGTAAGCCGATGAGTGAGCCACGCCACCCCCATTGTAATATAGCCCATCACTTGCCCAGATGCAGCAGTAAGCATCATACAGTCCGTCATCGTCAGGGTCGTGGTTTCGCTTTTCCCATGCCAGGTGCCTTTTAATCAAAGGGAACATCTTTCTCATGTAAGCCGTGTCGGCATCAAACGATAGGTGCCACAGTAGCTCATCGATATAAACGAGATTCATGTCGTAGTGATGCATTTGGTCGTTTCTGTGTGGGTTACGGCAAATATATCCATTGCTGTACATTGGCGTTCCCCATTTCCTTGCAGCCCTACACAAGTTCATTGTGCTGTCTTGTGCCGGATGGTCTATTGTACAAGGCACATCAGTCACCTGACTCTCGGCATACGCGCTGAAGTGAGTCTTTGCCCTGTCGCTCCATCCTAAGAAATCGCCCATATACGCTCCTCTCCACCCAGGCAGTGGTATTCGCCAAGCCACTGCACCATGACGGAAGGTCTCCCCATCCCAAGTGCCGTTTCCAGCCATTGCCAATACTCCACCGAGCGTGTTTATATAAAGATCGGGTGTATTTATGCATACACTTTCGGCGAGAGCCTTGCGTTTAAGTTCAGCCATTTTATATTCGCGGTCAAAATTCCCGGCACAGAGCTTTTGGTTTTCTATTTTGAAGAACAAAGTCTTCCCTTCTTGCAGTGAGGCTTCTGCCAACTGTGTATTAGGTAGCGAAGCATAATTCTCAGCTCTTTCCAGCGAGCCCGGTTTCTCAGCCCCCATGTCGCCTGACCGTTGAAGCTTTTGGTTTGCAATATCGCAAACCAAACATGTTATTTTGATTTTCCCGTTGAATCCACTACATTCCATTTTCCATATTCCGCCCTGCTTCCCGGCGAGTGGCAACACCGATATTCTAACGGTTGCATTCTCTCCCCACCGTTTGTCTTTCACTACATACGAGCGTTTCCCAGCCGTATATCTTGCTTCACAGAAGTCGGTGCTGTCAAGTTCCGTTCTTCCGTCCTTTGTTTCAAGCACAAAGCTCACGTTTTTGCAGTTTTTCTTCTTGTAAGCCACAAACACTGGTCTGTCGCTTGTTTCTATTCTGTCGCCCTCAGGTGTTCCATATAGTGCCCGTGTGTATCTGTTTTTGCCATTAACGCATACTAAATCCTGTCCATCGGGTTTGTATTGCCAAGTTCGAGGTTGACTGATATCGGTGGTGTTATATGTTGTGTTTTCTATAAAATCGCCCACATTCTTGTTTTGTGCAAAGGAACATACAAGAGAGAAATATATTATGACGATTATAAAAATGTATCTTTTGTTCATTTTGAATTATAATATAGGTTTACACAAGTCTTAACAAGTAGTTTGCTATTGACTAATATTCTATTAGTTATTATTGCAAAAGTAAAACAAAAATTTAAATAATGCCCCAGTTCAGAACAAGTAATTATAAAAAGAGTGTAAAAAGTTGGTAGCATAATTCTTTCTCCTTGTCATTTCCTGAAAAGGAGGCATCTATCCAGTGTTAAGCCGTGGGCAAAGCAACGGAGAGCTACCTTCTTTCACTGTCAATGGTTGCCGATTATACAGGTGTGGATTTATACTTGTTGGAGATGGTTTTTCTGGAAATCTCATTTTTCGAGTTTGCGCCACTTGCGCCACTTGCGCCATTGCGCCAATTACGCCAAAATAGCTAAAAATGGG
>CAKQCV010000135.1 GCA_934217675.1 uncultured Prevotella sp.
AACTGACAACATGGAGCAATGACTTCTATACCGTGGCTGAGCGCAAGCGTATCAAACTCAATGTTTGCATAAAGACCGAAGAAGAATGTGTGGCAATTGCCGACAAGGAGAAAATTGCACATGTCTACTTCAATCTAATGACAAATGCCATTAAATATACGCCAGAGGGAGGAACTGTTACTACCACATTGGAGCATGCTGACGGTAAATACACTGTTTCTGTCGACGATACAGGCAAAGGCATGGCTGAAGAGGACTGCCACCATATCTTTGAAAGGTTTTATCAGGCAAAGGATTCCGTGGGCGGAACGGGTATCGGACTTGCCATTGTTAAGGCTTATGTGGATTTGCACCACGGTGAAGTGGGCGTGGACAGCGAACCGGGAAAGGGGAGCCGCTTCTACTTCTCTATTCCAGAGTCGCAACCGGGATATGATGCAACAAAAGACAATCAGAAAGAGATAAAAGCTGAACCAAAACTTGCCGACGACTATTCGGTAAAGAATATCATTGCGGAACAGAACCTGACTATTATTACCGGAACTGAAGACTACGACAGTAATCGTCCGCTTGTTCTCGTTATCGACGACAACGAGAGCATGAGAACATATCTTAAAGGTATCTTGCAGAAAAAATATAATGTCGCTGAAGCACAGAATGGAGAGGAAGGACTGAAGATGGCGCGCAAGATGGTGCCGCAACTTGTGGTGAGCGACGTTATGATGCCTGTAATGGACGGATTGGAGTTCTGCCTCCGCATGAAGGAGGAAGTTTCTACCTGTCATATCCCTATAATCCTCCTCACGGCGAAGTCGCTCGAAGAACAGCGCACGGAGGGATACGAAAAGGGTGCCGACTCTTATATCACCAAGCCGTTTACTGCCGATACATTGATAGCTCGCATTGAGAATCTGCTGAAAAGCCGGAGGCAGATGCGCAAGATTTTCTCCGGTTCTTTACAGGAGAACGAGGAACAGGAGAGTTTGGGGGAGAAAGACCAGACTTTCGTTGCTCAGCTCCGCAAGGTTATAAAGAATCACATTCCGGATGCAGAATACTCCGTTGAAGACCTTGGCAGCGAAATGGGCTTGAGCCGCGTGCAACTATACCGCAAGGTGAAGGCATTGACAGGCTATTCCGTTGTCGACCTGCTCCGCAAGGCTCGCTTGGCAAAAGCGAAACAGCTACTTGAAACTACCGACAAGAACATTTCTGAAGTTGCCTATGAAGTAGGTTTCACCACTCCGTCTTACTTCGCCAAACGCTTCAAGGAAGAATTCGGTATATCACCGGGCAATATTGGGAAATAAAGGCTATTTTCGGGTCACCTACAACGAATCGTTCAAAGCATGCAACAAATGATGCAACGAACGATTCGTTTTCGTTTCCGTATCATTCGTTCCCATTGGTTGTCAACACATTACATAACTTTGCGGCAGAAAAATCAAACAACGAAAATCTAAAGAGTATTTTATGAAAACTTTACCGAAATCTATTAGCGGCATGTTGCTAATGATGGTAAGCATCACGGCTGCTGCACAGAACGAGAACAGTAATTCAAAAGAAGAAGGCAACCGCAACGTTATGCTTAATGCTGCGAGTGCAAACGGACCAAGAGAGATTCAGATTGGTCTGCCTTCTGCCGACGTGAATGTTATGGAAAACGGATTACCCGTGACGTATGCCACTAATCCTCATTCCGTAAATACAATATGGAGAGGCGATGCGAGTCTGAGCCATCAGGGATTGCTCAAGATTGCTGAGACGGCGATAACGACAGGCAATATCGGATATGCCGTAAACTCATTTACTCAACTCGGACAAAAAGGTTTCAACGGAACGCTCAACTACAAGAGCAACCACTTCGGACTGCAAGAGTTCTCGCTGAATATGAATGGCGAAATGGCAAAGGATTGGTACTACAGCATGAATATGTATCAAGATTTCGATCCCGGAACTTTTAAGATCAAGTCTACACCATATCAAGACAGGACACAGATATATAAAGCTCTAATCACAAGGAGGTATAACAACAACGCAGGTGAATTTACCATAGGATACAAATACAGCAACAGCCATAATGTATATAACTATGCCACACAGAGTGCTCCCTTCATCTATGTGGGTGACGGCAGTGTGAAGGAATACGGCAAATTCAAACTCGGAACTACATCATATCTGCCGACAGACAACACTATAACCTACCGCAACATGCGTACTGGCGAAATCGGACAGACAACCCTGTATGATGCTTGTCTAAACAAGTCGAGCGAACTAACGCTAATGAACAAATATCATTGGGACAACGGACTGAACTGGACGGTTGCGATTCGCTATGACCATAGCCGCGGTGCCATGGTTTATCAGACGCCTATGGCACTCGTCGATTTGAAGAGTCAGGATAACATTGGCCTCTATGACTATAAATATAGAGGACTTGACGGAAAGGTAAATTCCTATGACGGACAATTTGTGCAAACCAGGATGTCCTGCCTGAATGCAGGAACAATCGACGAGTGCCTTTTTACTTCGGAGCTAACAAAAAAAATCAGCAGTTCCACATTACGTATCGGACTTAACGAATGGTACTACAACATCAACTACTGCTCAAACACAACTATGTATGACCAGAGTGTACCAACCGACGGAAACTATGCCGTACGACTTTGGGATGCCAACAAACGCGACAGCTACTTTTATGATTTCAACAAGAATGCATCGGAATATTATAAAGGACATGAAAATAAGCTCGCCCTTTATCTAACCCACGACTGGGACATTACACGCAAGTTGAACCTATACTATGGTGCACGCATAGAATGGCAAAGTCTGAAAGGCGAGAATGCTGCCGTGAAGAATGCCGAAGGGAACTTCGTAGGAAGATTTGCCGACTACTATCTCGGTGCTACGGCTCCCGACGGTACTCTCATCTCACCGGCAAGCCTCAACTATAACTGGCTGAATTATGACATATCTGTGGCTGCCACATACAAGATTACAAAGGAGTTCGGACTAACAGGCGACTTCACATACATCGTACAGCACCCTAAATTTGAAGCCTTTGCTCCTGCCACTATGCCTAACACCAATAAAATCTCCGTGCCGCTCGGCAGACTTGGCATTTACTACAACAACCAGTGGCTGAGCCTCACTTCAATGTTTTCTTACATCTCGAAGACTAACAACAACTCAACGCTCAACCTGCAACACGGAAGCGAAATAAAAGCTGCACCTCTATCGTACGACATACAAACATTGGGATGGACAACTGATGCCGTGATGCATCCTTTCAAAGGCTTCGACTTCCATTGCCTCTTTACATATCAGAAGCCTACTTACAAGAAATTCGAAACTTCCGTAACATTCAACGACGGCTATACCGGCACCATCAATGCTACAGGAAACATTGTAGCCGAAATACCGGAGATTCTTATAGAACTGGATCCGAGCTACATGATTACAAAAGATATCAAGCTATGGACGAGCTTCCGCTACTTCAGCAAGACATACGCCAATATCAACGAGGCTTACTATTTCAACGGACATTGGGAAACTTTCGGTGGAGTAAACTGGCAAGTAAACAAACGTCTTTCTCTTGGCTGTACAGTGGTGAACTTCCTAAACCAGACTGGAGCAAAGGG
>CAKQCV010000136.1 GCA_934217675.1 uncultured Prevotella sp.
AACAACAAGAATAGAATAATTATGGAAGCAAAGTATGTATTGATTTTAGACTTCACTATCGGTTGCTTGAATATTATAGAGCTGACAGATGAAGAACTAAAAGCATCTGAGGAGTATGAGGATTTTTCAGATTTCCTCTCAACCCTCGAAGATAAGTATGGTTTCAGACTAAGTAATTCACAGTGGATGACAACAGAAACTTTGTCTATCTATCACTACAAAGACGGAAAGGAGGTCGCTGATGCCGAATTGGTGTGACACATCTTATAAGTGCGTTGGAGATTTGAAGGAAGTAAAGTCTCTGCATAAAGTCTTGAAATATATGGAGAAACGTAAGACTTCTATACTTCCTAATGGCTTTGGAAAGATGTGGCTCGGAAACTTAGTACACAAGCTTGGTGGAGATTGGGAAAAGTCACGTTGCCGTGGGGAGATAACAGACTTCTCACTTGACGGAAATGTACTGATAATAAATCAGGAAACAGCATGGTGCGAACAGGAGGGTGTTAGACAGATAATCGAAAAGACCTTTCCTAATATCAAAGTTTACTTTCTGGAACAAGAACCTGGTTGTGGAGTTTTTTACACAAACGATGCTTCAGGAGATTATTTCCCAGAACGATATTTCCTTGATTCAAACGAGGATTGGGAATATTTTGAAACTCTCGATGAAGCAGCAGATTTTGTGTCTAAGATTGTCGGAAGTGATGTAGAGCCAAGCGTTAATGCAATACAAAATGCTTTGGATGCTTACGTTGAAGAACACGAAGAAGAGAATGAGGATATGTTTTATTCCTTCCATGAGTTTAATGTTTGCAATGACTAATCAAATGGAAGAAGGCTTTTTATGGGCTTTCTTCCCTTTTTTTCGCCCTGTAAAACATGAAACAACGTGTGTAAAGTAAATACCTCGAAACTCGGTTTAAGGCACTCCAAAACCTCTATAATGAGTAAGAATAGTCTTGCTTATAACATTAAACTTAAATACTATGACAACAGAGAAACAAAGCTTTATGCTTTTTGATAATCTCCTGGATATGGGCGAATTGGCTGAGAATATCCAGAAGAAGATGCAGCCTAAATATGATGCTGTTTATGGCAAAGGTGTTATTGATTTTAGTGCTAACAGAAATGACCTTCATTCCATTTCATTCACTTGGAAACGTAACCTCAAATTACCTAAAAAGAAATTGATTGGAGTAATGGATGCTGAACTTATAACAGGATGGGAAGTATCAAATACTAAACCACTTGAATTTGTTGACTCTCGACCAACACAAGCAAAGGCTGGAAAGGTGTTACTCAGAAGTTTTGCTCCTCGGTATAAAGAGCTAATGAAGCAACACTACAAATTGGATTATAATCGCTATGACATTTCTGTATCAGCAGACTCTAACAAACTGGAAATGACAATCAAATTCATTCCATTCAGAGGTGTTATTTATATGTATACGTACCAAGGAAATGGGAATGAACATGGTAAGTCTTATGTAGGTGAGACCATGAATGAAAAAGCCCGAAGGCGTAATTGGAAAAAATTTAATGACAAATACGCTAACGAAAAACTCAATGAGGCTAAACGAAGATTGGGAACAAAAGATTGGGTTTACCATGAGCTTGAAGTCATCACGGATTGCTATGATTTAGACGAGTTGAAAACAAAATTATACTCATTGGAAGGAGATTATATCGACAAATACGATACTATCAACAATGGCTATAATGTGTCTAAGTATGGAACTGGTAATACAGGTGTCAACTTCTCGAATTCACATCGCCAGAAGATAGGAGCTGCATCAAAAGGCAGAACTCACACAGCTGCTACCAAACAAAAGATTTCGGCAGCTAATCTCGGTAGAACACAATCTGATGCTACCAAACTGAGAATTAGCCAAGGCAATACTGGCAAAAAACGTACTCCCCAAATGAGAAAAGCTCAATCTAATCGTATGAAAGGAATTGAACCGAAAGCAGCTTCTGAGGCTGCAAAGAAGTGGCGTGAAAGTCATGGCGGTGGTTATTGGGGTAGTCATAAAATTCCAGATTCAGCCAAAGCGAACATGAAACTCGCCCAACAAAAACGAGGTAAAGCTGTTAGGGCAATAGCTCCTGATGGCACATGGAAAGATTTTAATTCCATGAACGAAGCCGCTACAGCTCTTAATATGAACTCTGGCAGTATAGCGAACAATCTTAAATCCAAGGGCATTTGTAATAATGGCTACAGATTCAAAACAACTGTTCCCCATTTTCCACAGCCATAACGTAAAAGAGGAAAGACTTTGATGTCCTTCCTCTATTTTTTATACTATCTTAAATGTCTTGCTTTTTAGCTTGGGATTCAAGTTTCTTCTCTTCTTTCAACCTATCTTTGGCACCTGAAGTGGAATATTCTATAGAACATATTCCAAGAGGGTCATAAGACATGGAAATTTTACAGTTTGCCCATTCCCAAACAATTCTTCCTTTGCCCTTACTAACAAGTTCCTTTAAGTAAAATGTATGAGAAAGACTATCAACTTTATCATTCGGAAATATTGCTGGAGATTCACCATCATTAGTATCATAATAAGAATACGTACCATATCTTGAAGTATATAATTTAACAAGTCTGCTAAAATCTTTTTCCACGATTTGATTATAAAGATAATTTCCAAGATTAATGCCAATAAAATCAACCTTGGTAAGTTTTTTGCCTTTGACAGATTTAATTATATTGCCATTAAGCATATATTCAACATTATAAGTCCATTTATCAACTGTGATTGTTGCTTGGTAGTCATAACCAGAAACACATGAATCAGCAAGAGATTCTTCGATGGTGTCTCCAAGAGAAACACCATTAAAGCTAAGAACAGTATCAGTCTTTGCTCTAAGTGCTATGCTGTCAATTTCTTCGTCAGCACCTTTTGTTTGTCCGTTGTTGCAAGAGGATAACATTACGAATCATAATGCGATGAATAATAATAACTTTTTCATAGGTTCACGTTATTTTAATGTTATTATTTTGTCTGTATATTCATATTGGTTGTCAGCAAGACATTCTCCCTCATATACAAGTTTGGCATAGCTGACCTTTAACCGATTATTACCAGTAAATTCTGCACTGGCACAAGCTCTTACCACACATGACCATTTGCCAGTTAGCGTGTTTAAGCAAGCTACACTATTACCACATCGATAAGAAGTATTGATGACATAAAGATTGTAGCCTATCATCTTTGCATCTGCTACTTGTTCTTCTCCTTCTTCACCCTCAACTTTATATGGAACAGCGACAAGATTTGTAGAGCCTGTTTCAAGATTGTGGCAATACAAACTGTTTACTCTTCCCCAACCAGCTTCAACTTCAGTCAGTGTATAAACACAATGGCGATCATCATCCGTTAGACTTGCGACAACACGAGTGTCAGTATCAAGACCTCCGATGTAATTCTCGGCTTTGTCAGCATAGTTTTGAGGAGTTTGATCTTGGCTGTCATCTACGGCAGTATCATAATCTGTATCATCAACCATCGCAGTATCAGTATCTGCAACAGCGTAATCATTATCGTATGTCTGAC
>CAKQCV010000137.1 GCA_934217675.1 uncultured Prevotella sp.
GCAAAAGACAGCAGACTTGCCCGTGAGTTCGTTGTGGCGCTCCCCATAGAGCTGAGTCGGGAACAGCAGATCGAGCTGCTGCAAGACTTTATCCGGAATCAGTTTGTGTTCGATGGAATGTGCGCCGACGCTGCCATCCACGACACCGACGGTCACAATCCCCACGCCCACATTCTGTTGACGGTGCGCCCGCTGGATGAGCAGGGACGCTGGCAGTACAAGACCGAAAAAGAATATCTCTGTATGAGGAACGGTGAAGAGCAGGGATTCACCGCTGCTGAGTTCAAGACGGCGCGGAACGAGGGCTGGGAGAAGCAATATCCCTACAAGGTCGGCAAAAAGAAGGTGTACATGACACCATCTGCCGCCGAGGTGCAGGGACTTATCCGTGCAGACAAGCATCCCAAAAGCACCCGATATGGCAGACAGAATCCTATCTCCGAACGCTGGAACAGCGAAGAACAGCTCGTAGAATGGCGCAAGGCGTGGGCGGATGTGACCAATCTCTATCTGGAACGTGCCGGACGGGCGGAGCGCATCGACCACCGCAGCAACGCCGCCAGAGGACTGGACGAGCAGCCCACCATTCATGAGGGCGTAACCGCACGTGCGCTGGAAAAGAAGGGAATTGTATCCGACCGGTGTGAACTGAATCGTCAGATCAAGGCGGACAATGCTCTTCTGCGGGAGCTGAAAGCTGCGGTCAGGAAGCTGGGGCAGACGGTAAAGAATACCATCCCGGTTATTGCCGAGGCAATGGAAAAGCTGCGGGCGAATATGATTGTTTTCCGCTACCAGCTGCGACATATTGGCCGGAGCAGGCAGCGCATGAACGATTATATCCATGCCGTTCAACCGAAGCTGGTGCGCTATACCGAGCTGGTTCAGGAGATTCGGAGTAAGAGCAAGGAACGCAAATCTCTGCTTGCCGAAAAGAAGGAGACGCCCTTCTATCTCATCCCAAAGCAGCACGAGTTATCCCGCCGCATTGCGGAGCTGACCGAGGATTTGGAAGAGCTGAAATCCGAGAAGGATATGCTGCTGCACTCGCTGGAATGCGCGGATGATGCCGGTATGACCGCTGTGAAAAAGGACATTTCCGCGATAGAAGCAGCACTCAAAAAGCTGTCTCAGCAGGAAGAAAAGTACACAGCTGAGCTGAACGACGTCTTACAGCAGTACGCTGATTTGAAGAAACAGGCGGCAGAATTTGATCCTGGCGAATTACAGGACGCAAGGCTTGCCCTGCGTCCTGTAATGGAGCGTTCTGCGGTTGATCGTATGCAGTTTGCTTATGGGAATCAGTACGATTCCCTGGTAATGTATGACAGCAAGCGGGATGTTGCTGATATGCTTCATGAGGAAACGGAAGCTCGCTCCATCAGTGAACATCTGCGTCAGAAACAGCAGACTCGGCAGAAGCAAAACAGAAAGAAAAGCAGAGGCAGTTGGGCGCGATAATATATATGCTACCACATTCTTGCTCTTACCTCTATCCCAACTATTGACATAGAGCCGCACAAATTAAAAGAAGCACGGTCGTGACTGACCGTGCTCCATCAGCGTCGCTTGCGATGCGTAGCCACAGATGAAATCTGTGCTAAAGGAGTTCGGGAATTTTATCCCAGACAAGCGATTTATGAGTCCCTGCTGCGGCAGGGGCTTATAAATTTTGCACGAGTGGGTACCGCCGTGCATTGCTTGCTAAGACCATTTTCCCACTATGCTCCGTTCCACGGAAGTGGAAATATCTCTGTCTGCTTACTTAACTTAGGCTTTCAAACATAATTATTCGCCCATTGGGAGAAGAAGTTTTTGCCCGACATATATCAGATTCACATCTTTGATATTGTTGAGTTCAATGATGATATTAATGTTTGTTTTATAATCAAAACCATGCTCTGAGCAGATTTTTGCAAGCGTATCTCCTTCTACAACGGTGTATGTGATAAATTTTGCTTCATCTGATTCCTGCTTGCTGTTCTCAACAAATGCTTTCAATTCCTCCAAAACTTTCTCTTGATTTTGAAGCGTAATTTCATGGTTTTCAAGCATCTCTATCAGATCAGCAGCAGTTGTCTGTCCCGAACTATCAAGAATGCCATTTACCAGTTGCTCTTGCAATTTTTCAATTGTATCCGCTTGGCTATTGATTACATCTCCCTGTTCTGAGAGATCATTCAATATTTCTTCTTGCCTCTTGAGCTGCTCCTCATACTTTCCATTTAAGGAGAAAACGAAACACGCAAGAAATACGGTTGAAGCACAGAGCAAAGCCGTCAAAATTGTCGTAACTTTGGAACTTCTCGTAGGAGGCAATTCTGCCTTTTTTACTTTTGGCTGCTCAATCTTAATCGACTTGCCAATATCATCATAAATGTAATAGCCCTTGAGTTTTTCAATCTTTCCGTTTTTCCACTGAAAAAATCCTCTAAGATTTTGAATTGGGTCGATCACATATGCAATTTGAAACGGTAAATTAAAAAAGTTCTCATGGATAAACAGGTCGTAGTTTGACAAGAAAATCCCGTAGCTCGGATGAGTGTGCTGCCACCCTATGATTCGCTTGCTTGGATAAAGCCGCTCATGCTCAGAGTGAATATAGTCCCAAGTCTCATGCGTGAAAGTGAGTGTTGATGCCGAAGCATCTGTATACTTTGCTTCTATGTACTCTGAAATAACTACATGGGTCTTGCCAAGTTCTTGGCAGTAGTCACCGATAAGAATGCTTCCGAGTTCTTTGCTTGTATCTGATAAAGACAGCTTTTCTAAAGCCTTATAAACACTCTGTTTGATATAGACTTTTACATCATCATTTTCAACCTCACCAAAAGTGAGGAAATTCATCGGAAGCTGTATGCTATCCTGCTTATCAGAACTTTCTTCTTGAATTTCAATCTCAAAGTCCTTGTCCAATGCGGCACCTCCTTCATATGGAAAGCATTACAGTAAGCAACACATATCCAACGACCGTTAGAATGGTAGCGGTCGTATTAACACCGCTGCTTTTTGCTATAAACTGAGTTCTAAATGGTTCACTCATAGACTGTGCTTGTCCAGCTTTAGATTCAATGAACTTCATGTAGATGTTGTTGGCGAAAACGCCAAACACGATATATCCAGCAAGCAACAGCAACGACAGAAAACCAGAACCGATCAAAGAAAACACAAACGAAACTGCAAGAGCGCCGGCACCGTAGCCGTACATTTTTCGATAAATCATCCAGTAAGGTGCGGCCAAAAAGGCCGGCCAATTCCAAGAAGTCTGCTTATTCTGAGCCTTCATTGTTTGAAACTTAGGAATGTAGTAATCTGCTTTTATGCCCACCAGTTGCTGAATAATCATGTCATTATTCGTGCTTTGGTATGCTGTGCTATTATACCCCGCCTGGGCAAAGCCTCCTTGCTGCTGATAGACAGGATTTATGGGATTTACATAGGCATATGGATTTGTATTTTGCGGGTTTGCCTGCGTATACAC
>CAKQCV010000138.1 GCA_934217675.1 uncultured Prevotella sp.
GCGGAAAACGGGACTCGGACCCGCGACCCCAACCTTGGCAAGGTTGTGCTCTACCAACTGAGCTATTTCCGCTTTTCGTTTACCACTTTCAAATAATTTCTCATTGTTGTGATAAGCATTTCTCTAAATGCGGTTGCAAAGGTAAGGCGTTTTTCCGAAACCTCCAAACTTTTTCGCAGTTTTTTTTCAAAAAAGTGCATTTTTCTTCAAAAAAACCTGTTTTTGCCCTTAATCCATCCGATTTTTATAGTCTTCATAACAAAAATTGCGCAAATAACGCAAATCTCCATTTTCATGCAAAATAGCTATCGAAGGATGGGAAACACCATTAAACATATTTGTTTTTACTGTTGTATAATGTATCATATCCTCAAAAATCAAACTTTCGCCAATCTTCAATTCATGATCAAATTTCCAGGCTCCCATATAGTCACCCGACAAACAACTGTTTCCACCAAGCCTATATATATAAGGTATATCCTTATTGAAGGCTGCTTCATCAGGCATAGATTCTGCTCCACGAACCGCAGGTTGGTATGGCATTTCCAAACAATCAGGCATGTGACAAGTAAAACTAACATTAAGAATTGCAGTCTTTACCCCATTATTTTCTACAATATCAACAATCTGTGCAACAAGAACACCTGTCTGCCATGCAAAAGCACTTCCTGGCTCCATTATAACCTTCAAATTAGGATACCTTTCATGAAAGCCATTTAAAGTATCAACCAACAAATCCAAATCGTAACCAGCTCTTGTCATCAGATGTCCACCACCAAAATTAATCCACTTTATTTGCCCGAACCACTTTGAGAATTTTTCTTCAATATGTTCAAGAGTTCTCTTGAAAGCATCTGCCCCACTCTCACAATGGCAATGACAATGAAAGCCCTCTATGTCGCCAAGCAATTCTTTAGGCAAGCAAGAAGATAATATTCCAAATCTTGAACCTTTGGCACAAGGATTATAAAGTTCTGTTTCAATTTCAGAATACTCTGGATTTATTCTTATTCCAAAACTCAAATTCCCGTTTGCAGCTCTTGCCTTCACTCTCATCCTCTCATACTGCGACAAGCTATTAAATGTAATATGGCTTGAAAAAGTTGCAATATCCCCGATTTCATAATCAGTATAAGCCGGAGAATACGTATGCGCCAACGAACCGAATTCTTCAAAAGCCAAACGAGCTTCAGAATACGAACTTGCCGTAGTTGCATCAATATATTCTCTGAAAATCGGGAATGTTTTCCATAAAGCAAAAGCTTTAAAAGCTAAGATAATATCCACATTTCCCCTTTCTGCCACATTTTTTATTATATTAAGATTACTACGAAGCAAATCCTCTTCCAATATATAAACAGGTCTGTCAAGACTCTCAAAAATATGATTTTTATCCATCATCACTTGAAGCATATCAAATTAAACATAAAATTATTGTGCAAAGATAAAGTTTTATAGTGTCAAAATTGTATTATTAACGGAAAATTCATACTTTTGCAATTGAAATAAGGATATATGCGAATGAAGCTTGTTATAATGACAAAGCCCACTTTTTTTGTGGAAGAAGACAAAATCATCACCACGCTCTTCGAGGAGGGCATGGAAAACTTGCATATACGCAAGCCTAATTCAACACCGATGTATTCGGAACGTCTTCTCTCATTGCTGCCAGAGGAATATTATCGCAAGATAACAGTACACGACCACTATTATCTAAAAACAGAATATGGTCTTAAAGCAATCCATTTGGATAATCCCGAAAAGCAGCAACTGCCAGAAGGCTATAAAGGCAAATACAGCTGTACATGCAATAATATTACAATATTAAAGGAAATAAAGAGAAAATCAGAATACGTCTTTCTTAAAGGAACATTCAACAGCGAATCAGACAATGCACTGACAGTAGAACAACTGGAAACTGCAGCAGCACAAGGTTTGATAGACCGCCATATATATGCTATGGGGGGCATCAATCTGGAAAATATCCGGCATGCCAAAGAACTTGGTTTCGGAGGAGTTGTAGTGTGTGAAGATTTGTGGAATCAATTTGATATGCACAATGAAATGGATTACAAACGACTCTTGAATCATTTCGAAAAACTGCGCAAAGCTATTGATTAAGACTATTCTGCAATAAAAGGAACTTCACTAATAACAAATAAAACAACTAAAAAATGAGTGAGAAAAACTCTTTTATGGTATTTTCAGGAACTAACACGCGATATCTTGCAGAAAAGATATGCCAAAGTCTGGAATGCCCACTTGGTAATTTAGTTATCACAAAATTCTCAGACGGAGAATTTGCCGTATCATACGAAGAATCTATTCGCGGTCGCGATGTATTCTTGGTACAAAGCACATTTCCAAATTCAGACAACCTGATGGAATTGCTTCTGATGATTGATGCAGCAAAACGTGCTTCAGCCAAAAGTATCAACGCCGTAATTCCATACTTCGGATGGGCAAGACAAGACCGCAAAGACAAGCCACGTGTAAGCATCGGCGCAAAACTGGTTGCCGACCTTTTAAGCGTTGCTGGTATAGATCGTTTGATAACAATGGATCTTCATGCAGACCAGATACAGGGATTCTTTGATGTACCAGTAGATCACCTGTATGCTTCTGGAGTAATAATTCCATATTTGCAAAGTTTACACCTTGAAGATTTGGTAATAGCATCTCCTGATGTTGGTGGAAGCAAAAGAGCAAACACATATGCAAAATACTTAGGTTGTCCACTTGTTCTATGCAATAAAACAAGAGCACGCGCAAATGTTGTTGCAAGCATGCAGATTATAGGTGATGTTAAAGACAAAAATGTCGTAATAATTGACGATATGGTCGACACAGCTGGAACAATAACAAAGGCAGCAGACATTATGAAAAAAGCTGGCGCAAAGAGTGTGCGTGCATGTGCTTCACACTGTGTGATGAGTGGTCCTGCAAGTGAAAGAGTTCAAGACTCTGCACTTGAAGAAATTGTCTTCACCGATTCCATTCCATACTCTCTCCGTTGCGCTAAAGTAAAACAGCTCTCTGTTGCAGATATGTTTGCTGAGACAATACGCAGAGTTGTAAACAACGAAAGCATCAGCGATCAATACTTGGTATAAAAGATATTCTATTATATAAAAGAATAAAATCCTTCACTGGCAAGTTTATCAAGAGACTTGCAGTGAAGGTTTTTTATGCAAATTACCTTGCTAAGGAGTCCAAATTCTCATAAAAAGTTTTTTCTGATTTATCCCTCATCCCTCACCAGATGTCCCGAAAGCTCCCTGTACACCACATGTCCGGAAGATGAGGGATGGGTGAGGGATATGATGGAGAAGTAAGAGATGGAGTAAGAAACAAGTGACAATGACGGACAGGTGGACAGAAGTTGCTGCATACAGCATACAAAAAAAGTCCTTCAAAAGATTTCTCTCTTGAAGGAC
>CAKQCV010000139.1 GCA_934217675.1 uncultured Prevotella sp.
TCTTCATTTTTTCTTGCTGCCATAGCTTATTTGAAACTTATTAGGTATTTTGTATATTTCACGTTGTTCATGTTGAAAGTATGGTCTACGTCTTCAATTGTAGGACGTTTTGCCCCTTCTTTCTTTACTTTTTCTTTTGTTGTAACGGTAAATTCGTCGCCGTCTACATTCTTCAGCACTCCTTTCAATTTTTTTCCGTTGGCATCAAGCACTTCCACTTCCTTTCCGATGAAATTGATGTACTGTTGCTTTACTTTGAACGGTTGTCCAAGTCCGGCACTGCCCACTTCCAATTCGTAGTCCTCTTCGTCTCTGCTCAGGTTGTCTTCAATAAATCTGCTTAGTTGTACGCAATCTTCTATCCAAACGCCGTCAGCGTGGTCAATTTCCACTACGATTTTGTCATCGCGGCTGATTTCAATGTCAACGAGGAAGTAATCCTTGTCCTCAAGCCATTGGTTAACTAATTTTTCAACTACGTTTTTGTCTATCATATATAAAAATAACTTGTGGTCATAATCCTTGTATGGGCATTAAGTCGTATTTTTCTGTAGGGAACTGTTTTGTATATATATAGTTTCAAGATACAGTTCCCGCCACATGCCCTATAGGATGGTGGTAAAATAAAATGAGGAGCTCCTTTGGGGCTCCCCATTCCACTGAACGCTGCAAAGTTAACAATTATTATTAAAGTAAGCAAAGATTTTTTTGAAAATATCTTTCTTACATTGATTTTTATTCGTTTTTTACTATTATTGTTCTTGTCTGGCTGGCTTTGTCTATTGAGTCAAGCATGATTTATTTGTAGAAACAATAAGCGCACGGTCGTGGAAATCACTTTCTGACCGTGCGTTAAAATTGTCATTAGATTCTTTTATTGGTTGTTTCCAGGATAGTTATAATCTGTTTCCTGTATTGTTATATTTTGCTTTTTTTGTATGTTACAACCCTTGAGACGCTTTTTCATTTATGCGTCAATATTGGCATAGGTGGCATTTTCCTCAATAAACAGGCGTCGTGGCTCTACGTCATCGCCCATAAGCATTGAGAATATCTCGTCTGCCTCTGCTGCATTTTCAATGTTTACCTGTTTCAGCAAGCGTGTTTCAGGATTCATTGTCGTATCCCAAAGCTGCTCAGGGTTCATCTCTCCCAAACCTTTGTAGCGCTGTGTGTGTATATTCTTGTCATCATCCACTCCGTTTCCGTATTTGTCGAGGAAAGCTTGGCGCTGTTGGTCTGTATAGCAATATTCCTTCACCTTGTTCTTGTATGTGCACAGATAGAGTGGAGGAGTGGCTATATATAGATGACCTTCCTGTATAATCTTTGGCATAAAGCGGTAGAAAAGAGTCATTATCAGAGTATCGATGTGAGAACCATCGACATCGGCATCGGTCATGATGATAATCTTGTCATATCTCAGCTTGTCGGTGTTTGCTTCTTTGTCGTCTTCGCCGTCCACACCGAAGCGCACTCCAATACTCTGTATAATATTCATTACCGATTCGCTTTCGAAAACTTTGTGCCACATTACCTTCTCCACGTTAAGGATTTTTCCTCTTAGTGGAAGAATGGCTTGTGTGTATCTGTCGCGTCCTTGTTTAGCTGAACCACCTGCAGAGTCTCCCTCGACGAGGAATATTTCGCATTCCTTAGGGTCGCGGTTTGAGCAGTCGGCAAGTTTTCCCGGTAGTCCGCCACCCGTCATTGGATTTTTCCTTTGCACGCTCTCTCTTGCTTTTCTTGCGGCGATACGTGCTGTTGCTGCAAGGATAACCTTTTCGCAAATTTGCTTTGCTTCTTTTGGATGTTCCTCAAGATAATATGTAAGAGCTTCTGATACAGCTTGCTGCACAGCTCCTGTTACTTCGCTGTTGCCAAGTTTTGTCTTTGTCTGTCCCTCAAACTGTGGCTCTGCCACTTTTATTGATATAACGGCTGTCAGTCCCTCGCGGAAGTCTTCTCCGGCAATTTCAATCTTTGCCTTTTCAATCTGTTTTGCTATTACAGGGTCGTTGTCTGCATATTTTTTCAGTGTACGTGTGAGTGCCATGCGGAATCCTACGAGGTGTGTACCGCCTTCTATAGTGTTGATGTTGTTTACATACGAGTGGATGTTTTCGCTGTAGTCGGTGTTGTACATTATTGCGACTTCGATAGGAATACCTTGCTTTTCTGTTTTAAGGTATATTACATCGTCAAAAAGGTGTGTACGATGGCGGTCAACGTAGCGTACAAATTCCTTCAGTCCCTCTTTGGCATGGAAAACCTCTTGTTTGGTTTTTCCCTCTTCGTCAGGACGCTTGTCGGTAAGCGTGATGGTGATGCCCGCATTCAGGTATGCGAGCTCTCTCATGCGCTTTGCTATTATTTCATATTTATAGGTTGTTGTTGTAAATATTGTTGGGTCTGGCCAGAATTGCTGTCTTGTTCCTTGTAGTTCTGTTGTACCAACAACCTTTACTGGATACAAAGGCTTTCCTTTCTCGTATTCCTGCTGGTAGATTTTTCCGTCACGGAATACCTGTGATTTCATTTTTGTAGATAGCGCATTCACGCAGCTTACACCAACTCCGTGCAGACCACCGCTGACTTTGTATGAGCCTTTATCAAACTTACCTCCGGCATGAAGCACTGTCATTACTACTTCAAGTGCAGACTTGTGCAGCTTTTTGTGCTCGTCAACCGGGATTCCGCGTCCGTTATCTTGCACTGTTATAGACTCGTCTTCGTTTATAGTAACCTCGATATGCGTGCAGTATCCAGCCATTGCCTCGTCAATGGAATTGTCTACAGTCTCGTTTACCAAATGGTGGAGACCTTTTTCGCTGATATCTCCGATATACATCGCCGGGCGTTTGCGCACAGCCTCCAATCCTTCCAGCACTTGAATATTGCTGGCAGAATAATTATTTTCGTTTATTTGATTTTCTGACATTGCTTGATGTTGTAAATTCAAGGGGCAAAGATAACTATTTTTATTGATATGCAGAAACTTTTATTACTAAAAGTTTAAAACGCAAAGATGTCGCAATCAACTGATTGCGACATCTTTGTATTTTTTTGCTAATATGACAACAGTCGCTATTAAGCAAGGCTGTTGATATGCTGTGCTAAACTTGACTTGATGTTAGCTGCTTTATTCTTGTGGATAAGATTTGTCTTAGCCAGCTTGTCAAGAATCTTCTGTACGCTTGGGTACATCTTAACAGCCTCTTCCTTATCTGTCATAGCGCGTAGCTTTCTAACTGCATTACGCATAGTCTTTGCATAATATCTGTTGTGCAAATTCTTTTTCTTGTCCTGACGGATTCTCTTGATTGATGATTTGTGATTTGCCATCTTGTTATTATTCCTTTTTATTTTTATTGTAGTCCCTAGGAGAGTCGAACTCCTCTTTAGAGAATGAAAATCTCTCGTCCTAACCGATAGA
>CAKQCV010000140.1 GCA_934217675.1 uncultured Prevotella sp.
AGAATAATAGTTCATAATCGTATATTTATATTTCAGTTGCTAAATTAATGCATTTTTTCTTAACAGGCAAATCTTTCACTGTAAATAGATAAAAATGTTTACTTATTGTCTTGACATTCACTTGTTATCCGGGTCACTTGACGTAATAAATATTGTTAATATACAATACTCTATTAGAGCATTCGAATTCTTTTCGTTAAATTTGCATCAATTCTAAAAAACTTCTAACGTTTTTCTATAACGCATATTATCAACAACTATGAAACAAATTTTTTTTCTAACACTGGCTGCAGCTGCCATCGCCATGAACGGAATGGCGGCAAGCAAAAGCAGACAGGCTGTTAAAGTAACGGTACCGACCTACACGGAGTGGCACGACTTGCAGGTGAATGCAATAAAGCGGTTGCCACTGCACACCGACTTCTTTTCTTTTGCTCCGGGCGAGACAAATGCGCTCACATCGAGCGTGCTCGACAAATCTAAGAGCAAGAACTTCCTATCGCTCAATGGAATGTGGAAATTCAAATGGGTGGAGAATGCCGATCAAAGACCTGAAGACTTCTACAAAACCGATATTGATGACTCTCAGTGGAAGCTAATGCCAATACCTGGCAACTGGGAGATTAACGGATTTGGTGATCCTGAATATGTAAACACAGGATTCGGATGGCGAGGACACTTCAATGAACAGCCACCAGCTGTGCCGATAAAAGACAACCACGTGGGGTCTTACAGAAGGATTATCAACATTCCGTCTGACTGGGATGGGAAACAGGTTATTGCTCACTTCGGCAGCGTTACATCAAACATCTATCTTTATGTGAATGGGCAGTTTGCCGGATATGCTGAAGACAGCAAGGTAGCTGCGGAGTTTGACATCACGCCGTATCTGAAGAAAGGCAAAAACCTTATTGCTTTCCAAACATTCAGATGGTGTGACGGTTCTTGGTGTGAAGACCAGGACTTCTGGCGACTGAGCGGTGTGGCTCGTGAAAATTATCTATATGCGCGCAACAAAAATACTCATCTCGATGATATAAGAGTGGTTGGCGACCTTGACAACCAATATCGCGATGGTATTCTACGATTGAAACCTACTTTCTCTATCGGGAAATCAAAGAAAACCAACAATAATGTGGAGATAGAATACTCTCTGTATGATGCCGACGGCAAGAAACTCAACTGCGTGCCACGCAGAGAAGCTGCCGGCAATATTGTGATGCTTGTTGACAATCCTCACAAATGGACTGCAGAGACTCCTTATTTATATACACTGGTGGTTAAGACAAAACTTCTTGACAAGGTGATTGAAGAAGTGCCAGTTAAAGTCGGATTCCGCAAGGTGGAGATAAAAAATAAGCAGTTTCTCGTGAATGGACAGCCAGTGCTTATCAAAGGTGCCGACCGCCACGAAATGGATCCTGATGCTGGCTATGCGGTTAGCTTGGAGCGCATGATTCAAGATATCAAGATTATGAAGCAACTGAACATCAACGCCGTGCGCACTTGCCACTATCCAGACGACCCACGGTGGTATGAGCTGTGCGACAAATACGGTTTATACCTCGTTGCCGAGGCAAATCAAGAAAGTCACGGCTTTGGCTACGGCAAGGATGCAGCGGCAAAGAAACCGATGTTCGCTAAACAGATTCTGGAACGCAACCAGCATAACGTTTCGATGTATTTTAACCACCCGTCGGTGGTTACATGGAGTCTTGGTAACGAGACCGTGATGGGCAACAACTTCCTTCAGGCTTACAAATGGATAAAAGAACAGGACGAGAGTCGACCAGTGCAGTATGAACAGGCTGGCAAGGGTGAAGGAACAGACATTTTCTGTCCGATGTATTACCCGGTAGACCTTTGCGAGAAGTATTGCAAAGACGAAACGAACACTAAACCACTTATCCAGTGTGAATATAACCACACGATGGGAAATTCTGGAGGTAATCTAAAGGAATATTGGGATCTCGTAAGGAAATATCCTATCTATCAGGGCGGTTTCGACTGGGACTTCGTTGATCAGGCTCTCCACCGCCATCCAGTAAAGCCTATGAGTATCGACGGCGAGAATATGACTTATTCACAGTTGCGCAAGATTGAATATACCTACGGTGGCGACTACAATAAGTATGATGCCAGCGACAACAACTTCAACTGCAACGGTATAATTGGACCAGACCGCCAACTCAACCCTCATGCCTACGAACTGGCTTACCAGTATCAAGACATCTGGACTACAATGAAGGACGCAGCGAAAGGTATAGTTGAGGTGAAGAACGAATATTTCTTCCGCGACCTTGACAATTACGCCTTGGCATGGAGTCTGCTCGTAGACGGAGTGGAGACACAGAATGGCACTATCGCCGACATCAAAGTGGGACCGCAGGAGATAAAGGACATCACTATACCATACAACTTGAAAGGCACCGACGGTAAGGAAGTGTTGCTAAACATCGACTTCCGCCTGAAGAAGGCTGAGCCATTGATGCAGGCTGGACAGATTGTAGCATACTCCCAGTTGCCTGTTGCTCTCAAAAACGAGACAGCAACAGCTATCGACGCCACAGGAAAGAAAGTAAAAATAAAGGTTGATGAAAAGAACGAAAAAGCAATCTCCGTTACATCGCCAGCCTTACAACTGACTGTTGACCGCTCTACAGGACTTATCTCCTCTTACCGCTTCGACGGAAAGGAAATTCTTGGTGAGGGTGGAACTCTGAAACCTAACTTCTGGCGTGCCGCCACCGACAACGATATGGGTGCCGGTTTGCAGAAGAAATACAAGGCTTGGAAAAATCCTGAACTGCGTCTTGCCAATATCAACGTGAGACAGTTGAAGAAGACTAACCTCGTGGAGATTACTTCCAACTATAACCTCATCGGCGTAAACGCCGGACTGGTTATCACATATCTCGTTGACGGCAAAACTGGCGAGATTGAAGTAACGGAGAATCTCTCTACTTCTGACACGGCAAAGGTTTGCGACATGTATCGCTTCGGAATGATCATGCAGTTGCCGTATGCCATGAGCCAGAGCAAATACTACGGTCGCGGACCTATAGAGAATTACTCCGACCGCAACGAGTGTATGCGTCTGGGCATATACAGTCAGGATGCCAAAGAGCAGTATTTCCCATACATCCGTCCACAGGAGTCTGGCACGAAGAGCGATATCCGCTGGTGGAAGCAGACAGGTGCTGATGGCTTCGGAATCTGCATCGACAGCAGCAAGCCGTTCTATGCCAGCGCCATCCACTTCGACACCGAGGAACTTGACGACGGCGACAACAAGAAGCAACGCCACAGCACGGAACTGAAGGAATCGAAGTTCACTAACCTATTCCTCGACAGTGAGCACTTGGGAGTAGGCGGAACAAACTCATGGGGAGCAAAACCGCTCGACAAGTATC
>CAKQCV010000141.1 GCA_934217675.1 uncultured Prevotella sp.
TTTCACAGAGAATGAGAAGCCATTCACAGGACTCGGTCCACTCTATATACGCCGCTCGTGCATGCACTGCCACATTGGCTACGGTCACGGGAAACGCCAACTGAAATACGACTCCAACGCCATTGGCAATGGATATATTCTGATGATTACCGACGAGAACGACATTGTAGTGCAGTCGTTTGGATGGGTTGCCATGGGACAGGCTACGGCTCCTTTCAAACCACAATTTGACGAGAAGAAAGTAGACATTGCATGGAACGAATACACCGACCAATGGGGCAACAAATTCCCCGACGGCGAGAAATACTCGCTAATCTATCCTGAGGTAACACTAAAGCCTGGATGCATCTATGGCAAGCTGATTGACAAGTGGGGCAACGAGGTACCTATGTCGAAAGCTAAAGTACGCCTCGAATCATCTATCGGCTTTATCGGCTCCGGACTGATTGATGCCATACCCGATGAAGACATTCTCGAACAATACCGCAGCGAAGGAAAACACGCCACGCTCAATCCACAGTTTTGGGACAATACGGCAAAGGACTTCGTAAAGAATGCAGACGGAACTCTTGCTGTTGAAAATGGTGGAATTGTATATAAATTTGACTATGCTCTCGACCGTGCATCGGTAATGTCTGATGCATCGTTCTGGGAGGTACAAAACGTGACAAGAGATGATTTCCGCTCTCACTACATTCCAAAGGAATATTGGCAGTTTGCTGCTGCCGACCCTGATGTGACAAGCAAGTTCTACCAGTATTATCCTGAATGGAACAAAACCGGCGACCCGGCAAAAGATATAATAGCCTTTGGCAACGCCACTGACTTGCCTGTAGAGATGAAGGAGTCTGACTATATAAACTATATGGTATGGCACCGCGGTGTAGGCATTCCTGCCGCACGAAACACATTGACCGAAGATTTCAAAAAAGGAAAGGAACTGTTCAACCAAATAGGCTGTGCAAGCTGTCACAGACCAAGCTGGACTACGGGCGATGACAAGATTCGCGACCCTTACGGCCGTTTCACAGCCGAAGACTCACGCATGGTTAGATATCCGAAACAGAAGATATGGCCTTATTCTGACTTCATTCAGCACCGTCTGTTCATGAAGAATGACCTTCGCACAGGATGGTGCAAAACGGCTCCGCTATGGGGACGCGGATTGCAGAGTCTATGTGCCGGACATTCTGACAGGCTTCATGATTGCCGTGCACGCAACACTTTGGAAGCTATAATGTGGCACGGATGCACAGGCGAAGGCGGACAAAGCGATGCCCTATGGGCAGTGAAAAACTTCCGCAATCTCACAAAAGAACAGCGACAGCTCGTAATAAAATTTGTTGACTCTATCTAAAAAGAATAGAATAGTATTCGACTTTAATTATAAAATGAGACATCTAAAATTATCAATCATCATTATTGCAGTGGCAATCATCATTGTGCTTGCCGCTGCAACCATAGTGGAAAGTGCCAAAGGAACACAATTTGCCCATCAAAACATTTATGGCTCAGTATGGTTTCTCACGCTATGGGCTGTATTTACAGCAATCGCCACGATGTACATCCTTAAAAGAAAAATGTATAAGCGCATAAACGTTTTCCTTATACATGCCTCTTTCTTGGTAATACTGTTGGGGGCACTCACATCATGGCTTACTGCCGAAAGTGGCACACTGCATCTGCGACATGGGGAAACGACAAGCAAGATGAAAAATGAAAACGGCAAAGATGTTGATCTTGGCTTTAATGTCACACTGAAAACATTCCACGTGGATTATTATCCCGGAACTGATGCAGCAATGGACTATGTGACTGATATAGCGACAAGCGATGAACTGATTGAAATATCAATGAACAGTATTGGCAGTTATCATGGCTACCGCTTCACACAGTCTGGATACGACAGCGACATGCAGGGAACTATCCTCGGCATTTACTACGATCCATGGGGTATCGGCATCACTTATTTCGGATATGCACTGCTCTTTATTTCGCTTATCATTTCGCTTTTCGGTAAACGCACTAGGATGTATACATTCTACAAAAAAGCATTGTGCTCAAGCACGGCTAAAGCTGCTCTACTTCTTGCTTTGTTTGCTTCTCCAATCTTTGAAACAAGCATAACAGCACAGGAGAGAATAAACATAAACAAAGATGTGGCTAATGACTTCGGAAAGATTTGCGTGCTATACAACAGCAGAATAACACCAGTAAACACCGTTGCCAACAATTTCGTTACCAAACTATGTGGTAAATCCACATGGGACGGACTGTCTGCCAACGAAGTCTTTGCCGGATGGGTGTTTGATGTGCCATATTGGGAAACCGTAAAGATGATTGAGATTAAAGACAAAAAGGCTCAAGAGATTCTCGGCATAAACGACAAGTGGGCATCGTTCACCGACTTTTGGAATGAATACAACGAGTATAAGCTTGAAAAGCCACTGAAGGAGGCTTACAAGAAAGGTGACAGCAAGCTACAAAAACAACTGCGTGAAGCTGACGAAAAGTTCAATATCGTGCGCATGCTGTATGGTGGAGAAATGCTGAAGATTTTCCCTTACAAGGAAAGTAACGGGAATTTCAAATGGTTTGCTCCCGGACAGCCACTTGGCAACATACATCTTGACGAGAAGGAACTTTTGTTTATCCGCAAATCCATGGACTATCTTGCAGAGAGCATCATAACAGGCGACAAGTCAAGGGCAGAAGATATTGTCAAGAAGATTTACAGCTACCAGCATGTGCGTGCAAAAGAAGTTGTACCGTCAAAGTTCTTTATATATTCCGAGGTGTTCTATAATAGCCTCAACACCATGCGCATCCCAACAATGCTATATCTTACTCTTGCCTTGCTGGTTGCCATCGCTTCAACAATGTCGCTATCAGAAAAGCACAAAAATGTTGCAGGAAGAGTTAGCTTAATCATGACTATAGTGATGCTCGTCCACACCACACTGCTGCTCTCTCTGCGTTGGCTCGTATCAGGCCACTTGCCAATGTCAAACGGCTATGAGACGATGCAGTTTATGGCATGGGCAACATTGCTACTCACTCTGTTCATGCACAAGCACTTTGAACCAATAAAAACATTCGGTCCGCTGCTGGCAGCATTTGCACTGCTCGTGGCCATGATTACCGACAGCAATCCTCAAATCACTCAACTAATGCCTGTATTGCAGTCGCCACTGCTCTCTGTGCATGTTATGGTGATAATGTTCTCTTATGCAATATTCGGACTTATGGCTCTTATTTCCATACAAGGAATGGTTGCCAACAGAAGACAGTGATTGCAACTATAGTTGATATTTTTTCGATGAATGGTATGTTTGTCTCATGATATTT
>CAKQCV010000142.1 GCA_934217675.1 uncultured Prevotella sp.
ATAGCTCAGTTGGTAGAGCACAACCTTGCCAAGGTTGGGGTCGCGGGTCCGAGTCCCGTTTTCCGCTCTTTTTTTTCTGGTTATTGAAAAATACAAACTCATGAATTTATATTTAAGATATTTCGATAGGGAAACATTGGTTCATAATGTTGACGATGCTATTGCTTTTTTGGCTTCAATTCAAGAAATCGGTATGAATCCGGATTTGGAGGCTGATATTAGAGAATATGTTGCAAGTGATGTCTATTATCCTAAAAGATACAAGATTCGTCCTCGAGTGTATTTTATCATAATTAAAACTGAGGCTGCAACAATGCTTGATTTTAAGCAGAAAAAGGCATTGCGTTCGAATCCTTCTGTAAATGTGTCTGGAGAACAGCGTGATTTTGTTCCTACTGCTGTTTCTCGTCTTATGGAGGAGAGACAAGGATGGTATGAAGGTTCTCTTGATTTCAAACGTGTCGTTATGATTCCAGGAACAGGTAAACATGAATATCGTGATACGCATTTTGTTGCAGCCTGTAAGGCTAATTCAGGTCTTGACTGTTATAATAGAATTGTTGAATATCTGAAAGGAAGGGTGGATAACAGAAGTCAGTTCCCATCGTCTAAGGGAAAGAATTTCAAGTTCTCGTTTCTTGGACTTTGGAAATAGTCTTTCACATACACTTATTTTTTTGATAGAATTTTATTTCCAGTTTAAAGGTTTGTTATTATGAATAAGGTAATGCTTATCGGTAATGTGGGGAAGGAGCCAGATGTACGGTATTATGATCGTGACCAAGCTGTAGCTGTTTTTCCTCTTGCAACAACTGAGCGTGGGTATACTCTGCAGAACGGAACACAAGTTCCAGACAGAACTGAATGGCATAATATTGTGCTTTACAGGGGATTGGCAAAAGTGGCAGAGAAGTATGTTCACAAGGGCGATAAACTGTATATTGAAGGAAAGATACGCAGTAGGACGTATGATGATCAGAAAGGTGTTAAGCGCTATGTCGTTGAGATAGTTTGCGAAAATATGGAGATGCTGTCGCCTAAAACTCCTGTTGGTGATGTGCAACAGAATATGGAGCAAGTAAAATCGGCAAGCTCGTCAACAGAATCTATTTCTGTTCATGGGAATGATGCTCTGCCATTTTGATAGTTGTGAATTTTTTGGGGACTGGGCTTCGGCTTGGTCCTTATGTGTATATTTAATTAAATAAATATTATTTTGGATTTATCTTTTTTGCAACAAGCAGTTAGTGAGGTACATTTCATACAACCCTCGTTAGGTGTTGTTTTTGCAGCAGTGCTTGCTGTTGTATTGCTTGTTGTTTCAGCGTTTGCAAGTGGTTCGGAAATAGCTTTTTTTAGTCTTTCTCCATCTGATGTTAATGATTTGGATGGCTCTAAAAGTGAAAAAGATGTCAAAATACAGCTTTTGAGAGAGGATAGTGAGCGCACCCTTGCCACTATACTTGTGACAAATAATTTTGTTAATGTCACAATAATTATGCTTTGCAACTACGTTTTTGGTTCAATAGTGGATTTTGGCAATGCTTATTGGCTTCAGTTCCTGTGTATAACGGTTTTGCTCACATTTCTTTTGCTGTTGTTTGGCGAGATAATGCCAAAAGTATTTGCAAGACAAAACCCGTTGGCTTTTTGCAGAAGTGTTGTTGGGGGAATAATGTTTGCAAGGAAGCTTTTCTGGCCGATAGAAACTATTTTGCTTAGAAGTCGAGTGGTGGCAGAGCGTGTGTTGCGTAAGGATTCACATGTTTTAAGTGTTGATGAACTTGGACAAGCTTTGGAACTTACAGACAAGAATGATATAAAAGACGAGCAAAGCATGTTGCAGGGTATCATTCGGTTTGGTGACGAAACGGTTAAAAAGATAATGACGAGTAGGAAAGACGTTGTTGATATAGATATAAAGACACCTTTTTCTGGGGTTATAAAATGTATTGTTGAAAATAATTATAGTCGTATACCTATTTATCAAGACAACTCCGATAACATTCGTGGTGTCCTTTATATCAAGGATTTACTCTTGCATATAGGCAAACCTGATGGCTTTAGATGGCAGAGTCTTATCCGTCCGCCATATTTTGTGCCAGAAACGAAGAAAGTTGATGATTTGTTGCGTGAGTTCCAGACTAACCGTGTTCATATAGCAATTGTTGTTGACGAATTTGGTGGAACAAGTGGTATCGTAACTCTTGAAGATATACTTGAGGAGATAGTTGGAGAAATTCATGATGAATATGATGATGACGAAAAAACATATCGTAGGTTGAATAACAATACTTATGTTTTTGATGGCAAGACATTATTAAGCGATTTCAGTAGAATCCTGAATATTCCAGACGACACTTTTTCTGATATAGAAGGAGAGGCTGATACGTTGGCAGGATTAGTGCTTGAGATGAAAGGTGATTTCCCTAAAGTGCATGAGAAATTTGAGTATAGCAATTTTATATTTGAGGTCCTTGAAATTTCAGAGCGTAGGATATCAAGTGTAAAGGTTACTATTCGTGACTCTAAATCTTAAAATATATGCCGAGATTGTATATCCCTGAGATAAGTGACAATACCGATGAATATGTGCTTGGGTTATGGAAAATGACTGACAGTGTGTCTTCATTGTTTTCATCTCATCCGGAGTTGATAGCCTGTAGCTCATCTATGTCAGAACTTAAATCAGAGGTAAAGCGTTTGGAGTATATTTCTGTAAGGGCATTACTTCTTGATATGAAGGGTATTTTTTTGGAAATCAAGCATAATGAAAGTGGCAAGCCTTTTCTTTCAAATGGTGATGATAATATCAGTATCAGCCATACCCGTGGTTATGCAGCCGTTATTCTGTCTGAAAAATACAATGTGGCTGTAGATATAGAATATATAAGTGACAGGATATGTCGGGTCGCCGATCGGTTTCTTAGAGCTGATGAAAGGGCTGATTCTGTGATACAGAAGATAATATCATGGTGTGCCAAAGAAACTTTATATAAACTTCACAGTGCGGACAAACTTGGTTTTCAAGACATGCGGATTGTAGAAGTAGAAACAGTGAATGGTGTTGTGCCAAGCTCTGGAACGTTTTATGCGGAAAATCTGAAACGCTCAACACGAGTTTTGATGTCGTATATCGTTACTGATATGTTCGTTATTACCTTTGCAGTTGAAAAAAGTAACTGAAAAGTCGTAAAAACACATAAAACTTTGTGTGGAGAATAAAAAATGTGTAACTTTGCAATAATAATCATAACAATATAATAATATGAAAATTTCACACATCGAACATTTAGGAATTGCTGTCCAGAGCATTGAGGAAGCTCTTCCGTATT
>CAKQCV010000143.1 GCA_934217675.1 uncultured Prevotella sp.
GCAAGAACCGTGGTAGGCACCATCACAGCCACCTGTTTCGAGTCGCATGCAGCCTTGAAAGCAGCACGTATAGCCACCTCAGTCTTGCCGAATCCCACATCACCACAAACAAGGCGGTCCATAGGGCGCGCACTCTCCATATCAGCCTTCACGTCGTTGGTAGCTTTAAGTTGGTCGGGTGTGTCTTCATAAAGGAAGCTCGCTTCAAGTTCATGCTGCATGAAAGAGTCGGCACTAAACTGAAAACCTTTCTGATGCCGCCTTGTGGCATACAGCTTTATCAAGTCGCGTGCAATATCCTTTATTTTCTTCTTTGTCTTTTCCTTTAGCCGTTCCCAAGCTCCTGTGCCGAGAGTGCTAAGTCGTGGAGGCTTTTCGCTGTCGTGTCGCTTGTATTTCGATATTTTGTAGAGCGAATGAATGCTCACGTCAACGATATCATTATTCTGGTATACGATGCGTATCATCTCCTGATAGCTGTTACCCACAGGCACACGCACCAGTCCGGCAAACTTTCCGATGCCGAAGTCAACATGCACGATATAGTCGCCAGGCTCCATTTCCTGCAGCTCTTTCATCGTGAGTGCCATTTTCCCGCTGCGAGCAGCGTCAGAGCGGAGATTGTATTTATGGAAACGGTCGAAAATCTGATGGTCGGTGAATACGCAAATCTTCAAATCCTTGTCGGCAAATCCTCCATGCAGAGTCTTGTCGATAGGTTCAAAGGCAATAGGCGTAGTGGCAACTTCAGTTCCGTCGGCAAGCTTCTTGTGCTGTGCCATTTCGTCGAAGATGTCGCGCAAACGCTGGTTTTGTTTTTTGCTGTCGGCAAGGATATACAACTTATACCCCTGCAACAGATAATCATCAAGAGCTTTCGTCAGTAATTCAAAGTTTTTGTGGAACAGCGGCTGTGCACTTGTACTGAATGTTATTGTAGCCTGTGGAGTGCCGGTTTTGGCATTTCCAAATTCAATACGTTTGAAGCCCGCAATATCTTCAGCAAACACAGTTCCGCTGCAAAGCGAGTTCTCGGCTTTCATCTGCTGCATTATAGCCTGCTGTTCCATCTCGGTGGCACCCTCAAGCTTTTCGGTCAGAGCCTGTTGCGAGAACCCCTCTCGGAAAATGTTGTCTATTACATCATGCACAAAGGTTACATCTTTCATAACCACAACAGAATCCTTAGGCATGAACTTCAGAAAAGAAATCTTTTCAGACTCAAGTCCTGTAAGCTCAGGCACGATGTTCATGCTGTCAACTTTCGACTTAGACAACTGTGTCTGCACTTCGAAAGTTCTGATGGAGTCTATCTCATCTCCAAAGAAGTCAATGCGGTAAGGATATTCGTTACTATAAGAATAAACGTCAAGGATGCTTCCCCTTACAGCAAACTGCCCTGGTTCGTATACATAGTCCATCTCTTTGAACCCGAAAGAGCGCATAGCCTTTTCTATTTTCACAATGTCTTTCTCCTCGCCAACATGCAACGAAATGGTGCGGTCGTCGAGATGCTTGTTTGAAACAACAAGTTCCGACAATGCTTCAGGACAAGTCACGATGAATAGTGAAGACGCGAGAGAAGCAGAATGTTGCAGATTGGTAATGCGGCTCAACACCTCGGTGCGCAGAATTTCGTTGGCTGCATCACGCTGACCATATTTCACTTGTCTTCTATATGCAGAAGGAAAAAAAAGAACATTCTCTGTACCCAACAATTGTGTAAGGTCATGATAGAAGTATCCCGCTTCCTCGTTGTCGTTGAGCACAAAGAGACAAGGCTTTTGCAGCTTGTTTGCCACAGAAGCAAACACCACAGGTGGTGCAGAGGCGTTAAGTCCCTGCAATGATATCGTTTTTATTCCGTCGTCGTTAACCGCTTTTAGCAATGCGCCAACGAGCGGCACTGATGAATATTTATCAAGAATCGTCTGAATTTCCATCTTTCTACCTTGTATAAAACAGTATTCCCGACTGTTTCTTTTTACTGAGTCTACCTTATTAAATATTAACAGGGTGCGAAGTTAATCAAAAAAATTGTAGAATTAGCGAGTATTTTATGTTTCTTTTTATGGCACTTACATTTTTATTGCTAACTTTGCGCTATATTAAGAATATTAATCATGAACAAGAGTGACAGTATTGTAATAATCCCGACATACAACGAGATTGAAAATATTGAAAAAATTATTAGGGCGGTGTTCTCGCTCAGCAAAGCTTTTGATATACTTATTATTGACGATGGGTCGCCAGACGGCACAGCATCGGTAGTGAAGAAGCTCATGAATGGAGAATTCAAAGACAGGCTTCATATCATTGAGCGAAGCGGAAAATTAGGACTCGGCACAGCTTATATCACAGGTTTTAAATGGGCATTGAAGAATAGCTATGAATATATCTTTGAGATGGATGCCGACTTTAGTCATGACCCTAACGATTTGCCACGCCTTTATGCAGCATGCCATGATGAAGGATATGACGTTGCAATCGGTTCAAGATACGTGAGTGGGGTAAACGTCGTAAACTGGCCTATAGGGCGAGTACTTATGAGCTATTTCGCCTCAAAGTATGTAAGGTTCGTCACAGGATTCAAGGTACACGACACTACAGCCGGATTTAAATGCTACAAGAGAAAAGTGCTTGAGACTATAGAACTTGACAAAATCCGTTTTAAAGGCTATGCTTTCCAGATAGAGATGAAATATACGGCTTATAAGATTGGATTTAAAATCAAGGAAGTGCCTGTAATCTTTGTTAACCGCCGTGAAGGAGTTTCAAAGATGAGTGGCGGTATCTTCGGTGAAGCTTTCTTTGGAGTTATGAGACTGCGTTGGGATGGCTGGACAAGGAAGTATCCAAAAATAAAGTGACAGCCGTTCTTGCCAATATTCAATATAACTTTAAACAATGAAATACTTATATCGAACATACCAACTTTGTATAGCTTTACCATTGCTGCTCGTATGGACAGTCATTATATCTTTGATGGTGATAATAGGATGCTCGCTTGGTGGAGGACACTTTTGGGGATATTATCCCGGCAAATGGTGGGGACAGGCAATAATAAAAGTGCTACTGCTGCCTGTGAAGATTGAAGGTAGAGAGAACATGAAGAAGAACGAATCGTATGTCATTGCTGCCAATCATCAAGGTGCTTTCGACATATTTCTGATTTTCGGATTCCTTGGCAGACAGTTCAAGTGGATGATGAAATATCAACTGCGCAAAATACCATTTGTGGGCTTTGCATGCGAAAAGTCGCATCAGATATTTGTTGACAAACGTGGACC
>CAKQCV010000144.1 GCA_934217675.1 uncultured Prevotella sp.
TGCTAAACGCGATAAGGATAGCATCACGCTTTTCTTGTGTCTTGCCATATCCTGTTGCGTCTTAGCGGATTGATAGTTGGGTGCCAACTAACAACAACTATCAATCTATATGGCAAATACCAATCTTAATAATGCCCGTGCGGCTAAGAAGGATGAGTTTTATACTCAGTTTTATGATATAGAGTCAGAGATGGAGGCCTGTCTCGATTACAATCCAGACGTGTTTCGTGGCAAAACAGTACTTTTGCCTTGTGATGATCCGGAATGGAGTAATTTTACGAAATATTTTGCTCAGAACTTTGAAAAGCTGGGTATTAAGAAACTGATTTCAACGAGCTATGCTCCGGAGAGCATGACTTATAAGAATGGTGTGCAATTATCTTTGTTTGAAACTCAATCTCCCAAATATGATAAGGACAAGACACAAACACATGGCAAAATCTTTGTTCTTACTGACGATATGACAGAAGATGGCGTTATAAATATGGATGATTTGCAATGGGATTACCTTGAGGGTGATGGTGACTTCCGGAGTGACGAGGTGAAAAGACTCAGGGATGAGGCTGATATAATTGTAACGAATCCCCCTTTCTCGCTTTTCAGGAAGTTTTTGGCTTGGATATTGGACGGCAAGAAACAATTTATCATTATCGGAAACCTTAATTGTGTGACTTATAAAGAAGTGTTTCCATTGGTAATGAAAAATGAGGTGTGGTTAGGGTGTACAATACATAGTGGTGACAGAGAGTTTGGTGTTCCTGATGAATATCCATTAAAAGCGGCAGGTTGGCGTGTTGATGATAACGGCCAAAAATACATACGTGTGAAAGGTGTGCGTTGGTTTACCAACGTTGACCATGGTCGTCGTCATAAGCCTTTGTCACTTATGAGTATGACAGACAATATAAAATATAGCAAGCATAAAGAAGTAAACGGTCGGGAATATGATACTTATGATAACTACGATGCCATAGAAATTCCATATACTGATGCCATTCCTTCAGATTACGAAGGATTGATGGGGGTGCCGATTTCGTTTATCGACAAATATTGTCCGGAGCAGTTTGAGATTGTGGGAATGGCAAAACGTGGGGCTGGCGACCCAAAGTTGAAATCTAAGGTTTATACAAAGGATGACTATCCTAACTATAGCGACCTTAATGCCACACCTACAATTAAAGACGACAAAGGCGTACTTCACAATACTTATCCAAGAATACTCATCCGCAAAAAGCAATAAATCATGAAAGCAGAATTAAAAGTATATACAGTAAAGGAGCTATGCGAGGGATTTACGTATAGCGACCTTGATGGGAAAGGACTATACGGCTTGGCAGGCAAGCTGACCATACAGCCGGAATATCAGCGCAACTACTTGTATAGTGAGAATAGCGGGAGGGCAGAAGTAGCCGTCATCGATTCTGTGCTGAAGAAATACCCGCTGGGACTTTTGTATTTCAACAAACTGTCTGACGGACGATTGGAGGTGCTTGATGGACAACAGCGCATCACAAGTCTCGGACGGTTCTTTATCGGTAAATTCTCGATAATGATAAATGGCAATCCATATAAATACGACAGAATGCCAACTGACAAGAAGGAACTATTTGGAAACACACAACTTCTGGTTTATATCTGTGAAGGTACGGAGTCGGAAATCAAGGAATGGTTTGAAATCATCAATATCGGCGGTATCAAACTGAATGAGCAAGAGAAACTGAATGCCATCTATTCTGGTCCGTTTGTAAGTGAAGCGCGAAGGGAATTCAGCAACAAGGAAGATACAAGGGTACAAAAGTGGGGATGTTATATTTCGGGTTCAGTAAGTAGGCAAGAGATTCTGCAGGAAGCAGTCAGATGGGTGAGTCATGATCATATCAAGGACTATATGCAGGAGCATCGCCGTGACGAGAATATAAACGAGCTAAAGAATTATTTCAATGATGTCATCTCATGGATAGAACAAACCTTTGACGAGGTGTATCCAAAGATGAGGGGCTTGAACTGGGGAGAACTGTTTGAAAGGTTTCATACTCATCCGTATAACCATACTGAAAATTCAGAGAAGGTAAAAGTTCTGTATGATGACCCATGTGTACAGGATAAGAAGAATATCTTTGAGTATGTACTGGGTGATTGTAAGGACACAAGGCTTCTGAATGTTCGTGTCTTTGATGAAAATACAAAGCGAAGAGTGTACAACCGGCAAACTGCAGAAGCACATAAGAATCATGTCAGCAACTGTCCTCTTTGTGCCATCGGTCATGATGCCAATAAAGAGAAAATTTGGAAACTGTCGGAAATGGATGCCGACCATGTGCTGGCATGGAGCAAAGGTGGTCCTACGGATGAAAGAAACTGTCAGATGCTGTGCAAAACGCACAATAGGGCAAAGGGAAATAGATAGCCGACATGATAATGTAGAAATATTTCATATTTGTTCAAGGTGTCCTTCGAAACTTTAAGAATAAACGAAATGAGAAAATGGCCTGATTACGAAGAGAAAGTTGCCAACTTTCTCCCAGAAATCTGACCATTTTCTATTTGAAATCAGGCAATGCTGTTTCCTTAACATGAGTGAATGTAATAAAAATCATCACAGGAGAATGGTGTGTGAAGACTTGTGTCCCCATGGAGATGTCGTGCAGCACTTGTTCTGTAAGTATATACTATAAGTAGGTATGTGTTAACCTATTCTGTCACCACTTTCCAGTCCACGAGTCCCTTGCCCATATCGTCAAGCTCCACGGCAAGGGCGATTACTTTGCGCTTGTCGGCCTTGAATGGTTCGGTGTAGTGGTTTTCAAGGATTTGCTTCTCGGCAGCGGTGATACCACCGTTCTTTTGCAGTTTCAGCTCCATCACGTAGATATAATTGTCTGTCGCCACCACCATGTCAATCCTGCCCGTGGCAAGCATCCGCTCCACTTCAACGCGGAAGCCGATGGCATTGAAGATGGTGCTCATGATGAGGCGGTAACGCTCCTCCATGTCCATGCTCGCCAACTTCTTGTTGCTGTAAGGCACATCAGCCACGAGAGCCTTCAGAAAAGTCTTTGCCTTGTCCGTGTCGCCCAGATACATGTGCATGTACAGATAAGCTTGTGCCGACTGGATGTCGCCCCTCTTGCGCATGGCAAGGGCCGGGAGCACCGT
>CAKQCV010000145.1 GCA_934217675.1 uncultured Prevotella sp.
CCATCACGATTGCATTCATCTCTATAATTTATAATAGTTTTATAGTGCTTTGCAAATGTAGTATAAATAAGGCATTGAGCAAAATGGTTTTCTGCTTTTTATTAGTGTATTATAATAGTCGTTTGGAAAATATTTTGTTGGCAGCAATATTGTGAGTATATGGCAAAAGAATTTGCAACAACTTTATCCCGACTCTATTTGTAATTTTTCTCTGAAAAAGTATCATTGTATCATTTTGGGTGCTATATATAGTGTAACACGTTGAAAATAAAGTATATGCAGAAATGATACTTTTCCGAATACTTTACAGAAAGTATCATAAAAGTATCATGAAAAGTGTCATTTTTCGGGATTTTTTTAGTAAATTTGTAGCAGATAAGGATAATGGAATACTTATCGAAGATTGATTTTTGCAAACTAAAAAATAAGTAGTATGAAGAACAAAGAATTGCTTGTTGAGGCTTTCAAGAAAGGTAAACTGCCAAGTAGGATAACCTATTGCTTCCAGAATGACTGTCCGATGAAAGACGAGTGCCTCCATTATCAATGTTTCTCTTGTAAGAGTGCAGACGAGAAAAGAGGATATGCCATATTTCCAGATGCACTCCACGATGGAGAATGTGAATATTTCGTGCAGCTCCGTATTGTGAAAACAGCATGGGGTTTCAACTCTCTGTTTTCTGATGTAAAGGTGAAGGACGCTCCTGTGTTGCGCAGAAAAATGAAGAGATATCTTGGAAGCAAAGGGCAGTATTACCGCTATAAGTTGGGACAGCTGAGGCTCTTACCGGAGCAACAGGAATGTATAAAGGGCATATTTGCCGATATGGGATATGCTGATGTTGATTTTGACAATTTCAAAGAGGAACTTGACTTGACCCATGCCTAATGTTTGAGGTACGTTCCAAGGCGTGGGCAACTTGTGCCACGCATCTTGGCAGTGTGTGCCCACCATGTGGGCAACGATTGCCCAAGGCGTGTTCTGAAAATTGGGCAATATGTTTGATGATAAAAATATAGATATTATGAAGATAACAATAGTACATACAGACAAAGACAATAAATTTGTCGTTTCGCTAAGGTCGGTGGAACGTTTCATGGAGAGTGTTTTGAAAGACGACTCGCGTAACACAGTGGGGCGGTTTCGTGAACATGTGCCGTATCTGAGCATGGGCTACCGCTATTATAAGGATATGCCTACATGGAAGCAGGTTATACCGGCAGCTGAGTTCGTAAAAGATGTAAACGGCAATTTGCAGATGAAGAAGTGTAACGGACTGCTACTCTTGCAGTTTGACGACATGAAAGGTGCCGATATTATAGAGGATGCAAAGCGTGCGGCTGCAATGTTTCCATCAACATACGCTGCTTTTGTGGGTGCCGACGGACGGAGTGTAGTGGTTCTTGTGAGCTATGTTGATTCGAAACAATCTTTACCTGAAGATGAAGTTGAAGCAGAACGATTTTATGCCCTTGCATACAATAAAATATGTCAGATATACAAAGCTGCAGTGAAGGGCAGGCTGACTTGTGAAAAGCCATCTCTGCGCAGCAGTTTTCTTATGACGGTGGATGCCACTCCTTATTTCAATGCGGAGGCAATGCCGATGGTGGTATATGATAACCGTCTCAGTAGCAGCGTTGAGGTGAAAGATAACGATATTGAGACCTCGGTGGATGTAACTTCATCGGAGGAGAAGGTACAGGATGGCAGTAGTGTGAAGGCAAACATCACTAATATGATAGATTTTTTGAAGAATCGTTATGAGTTTCGTTACAACACGGTGATGAAATATGTTGAGTATATGCCTAAGGAACATACTTGGTACGGCTATCGACCTGTAGACCCTCGTGTGCATAAGAGGATGACGCTCGAAGTGCAGCTTGCCGACATACGTGTCAGCATAAAGGATGTGCGCAATTTTCTTGAGTCGGATTATATCCGGAACTACAACCCTATAGAGGAGTATCTTTATGAGTGCAACGGGAAATGGGATGGGGTAGACCATATTCGTGCGCTGGCACGCACTGTGCCGACACAGAATCCGTATTGGGAAGACTGGTTCTACACGTGGTTCTTGGCGATGGTTGACCAGTGGCGTGGCGGAACATTCCGCCAGTATGGCAATTCTGTGGCTCCGCTTCTGGTTTCAAAACAGGGTTACAACAAGAGCACTTTTTGTCGCCGTCTGCTTCCTCCCGAACTGCAGTGGGGGTACAACGATAATCTGATACTCTCGGAGAAACGTCAGGTGTTGCAGGCTATGTCGCAGTTTTTGCTGATAAATCTTGATGAGTTTAATCAAATCTCGCCTGCCGTGCAACAGGGATTCTTGAAAAACCTCATCCAGTTGCCAACCTTGAAGATAAAGCGTCCTTACGGCAGTCATGTGGAGGAGTTTCCGCGCATTGCCTCGTTTATCGCCACGAGCAACATGAGTGATATTCTCAGCGACCCTTCAGGCAACCGCCGTTTCATTGGCATTGAACTGACTGGACCGATTGATGTCAGTTTGCGTCCCAACTACCGTCAGCTGTATGCCCAGGCATTGGCAGCCTTGTGGAATGGCGAGAAGAGTTATTTCGATTCGGAACAGGTTAGTCTTGTAATACAGAACAACTGTCAGTTTGAGGTCGTTCAGCCAATAGAGCAATATTTCCGCTTGTATTTTGAAATTACCGAGAGCGAGAAAGACGGAGAATATCTCACGGCAGCAGAAATATTCGACTATCTGCGTATGAAGGCAGGTTCGGCGGTGAAGGTAAACAGTCTGATGGGATTTGGTCGTCGTTTAGCAAACATGCAAGGTTTGAAGCACAAACGTTTTTCTTCCGGAATGCGCTATCTGGTCAGGAAAATATGATACTTTTGCGGAGTTTATGATATTTTCATGATACTTCTCTCCGTCAAGGCGAGAAGTGTCATGATTTGTAATTATTTGTATGTTAGTGTGTTATAGTGTGAATTGTACTGTGGAATGATACTATGATACTTTTTTTCGGAAAAAACTTTTTTCTTACTGTTTTATAATCTTCCCCTCCCCCGCCTCCCCTTGACAGGGGCGGAGCAGTTACTTTTGATAGCCGTAAACTTGCATAC
>CAKQCV010000146.1 GCA_934217675.1 uncultured Prevotella sp.
CTCCCGTTATTTAATCTATTATACTTTCCCTTTTATGCAAAACGACTCCGGGTAATTGCCAGAGTCGTCATTGACTTCAGCTATTATTAAAACAGCTAAATATAGCACCAGTCTCTACGCTACATACTAGGCATCTTGCGATTTTAGAGTTTTTAAATCAAATACTTTCCGAATATGAAAGTATCCAGCTATACTCAAGCCATTTTTTGTACTCTGAAGAAGCAAAGCTATTTTCGATATTCAAATATATATCTTTATTTTTCCCCTTAAACTCAGAATGTCTATATTCTTTCAAATTTTCTGCTATTCTCTTTACCACAACAAATGCGGCCTGCAAAATTTCATCATTACTAATATAACTTATTCGAGTAACAATACCAACACTAAGTTGCCATAGAATCATCTGATACCACTCTGTAGAAGTACTTAGTTTCTGGGCATTACAAAGATTTATACATTCTTCTATAATCCAAATAGAATCCAAACATTTCACACTATTGTTTTGACGTTTAAAAAGACTATTATCTGAGCTCCTAAAAATATATGTAACCTGTGGGACAAACGCCATCTTTTTACATTTCAGATAAACATTACACCACACTATTGCATCTTCATACGCATACCCTTCGAAAAAATTAATGCCATCCCACATTTCTCTCTTGTATAGCCTTCCCCATGCTGTTCCTATCATATTGCAATTATAATATTCCAGCAAATTATCTGACATTTCATTTTTTACCGCGTTCACATAATAGACTCTTCCATCTACATTACATTTAGCTATGCTCCCTTGTATTATATCCGCATTTGTTTTTAATGCTTTCTTAATTAAAAGTTCTATAGCATTTGCTGGCAACATATCATCTGAATCAACGAAAAAGAAATACCTTCCCTTTGCAATTTTCATTCCAGCATTTCTTGCCACAGATGCTCCACTATTTCTTTGGTTTATAACAGTCAGTTTATTTGTCGTTCCACTTAATTTTTCTAGTATCTCTAATGAAGAATCAGTTGATCCATCATTTACACAAATAATTTCGTAAGTATAGTTTGTTTTCTGTTCGAGTACCGTTTTTAGACAGCTTTCAATATTTTTTTCCGCATTATATACTGGAACAATAATTGATACATCGTAGTCAATTGTTTTTGAACGCTTGCACTCTTCATCAAAGTCTATATCATTTTTTGAGTAAATGTCACTTAACAACTGAACTGCCTTATTATAAGAAATAGTGGTTTTTTCTTTCATTTCTCTATGCTTGAACCTTACTATTCCTTTCCTACAATAAAATTTGCAGTTCCGCATTACTTTTTTTCCATTATATAACACTCTGTAGAGTAACTCATTCATTTCTTGCCCTCCATGACAATGTACCTTTTATTTATTACTTTTACAGATCACGTTGACCACTTCGTCAACATACTTCTGGCAAGTGTCGTGATCAGGTGCTTCCACCATCACACGCATCACCGGCTCAGTGCCAGACTCACGCACCAAAATACGACCGGTATCGCCCAAAGCCTCGGCTACCGTATTTACAGCTTCCTGCACGGCCGGATCATTCTGTACGGCCTTCTTATCGGTAACGCGAACATTTTCCAGCACCTGCGGATAGATCTTCAGCGGTGCTGTCAGTTCGCTCATTAGCTTCTTCTTTGCCAACATGACTTCCATCATCTTCAAGCTGGTCAGAATACCGTCACCAGTGCTTGCGTACTTGGAGAAGATGATATGGCCGCTCTGCTCACCACCAATACGGCAGCCGTTCTTTGCCATATACTCGTAAACATACTTGTCACCCACAGCAGTCTTGGCGTAGCCGATACCCTGCTCATCAAAAGCCTTGTACAGGCCAAAGTTGGACATGACCGTGGTGACAACGGTATTATTTAACAGCTTACCACGTTCCTTCATATAACAACCGTAGATATACAGAATATGGTCGCCGGTGATAACATTGCCCTTCTCATCCACGCACAAGCAGCGGTCAGCATCGCCATCGTAGGCAAAGCCGACATCCAAGCCCTTCTCCACTACAAACTTCTGTAGGCCCTCGATGTGAGTAGAACCGGCGTTGTTGTTGATGTTCGTGCCATTCGGCTTATTGTTGATGACGTAGGTATCTGCTCCAAGGGCATCGAACACAGACTTGGCGATGTTCCAAGAACTGCCGTTGGCGCAGTCCAAGCCGACCTTGACACCCTTGAAAGAATAGATGCCTAGAGAGATCAGGTAGCCCATGTAACGGTTACGGCCGGAAATGTAATCCACAGTACAGCCAATATGCTCACGATGAGCAAAAGGCAGTTCCGGCCAGTCCTTATCGAACACATGGAGTTTGCCGTCGATGTAATCCTCCACCAGCAGCAGAGTCTCCTCCGCCATTTTTTCGCCGTAGCAATCAATCAACTTGATACCGTTGTCGTAGTACGGGTTATGGCTAGCAGAGATCATGATGCCGCAGTCGAAGTCATCTACACGAGCGATGTACGCCACAGACGGGGTCGTGGTGACGTGGAGCAGATAGGCATCTGCACCAGAAGCAGTCAGACCAGCGACCAGACTATACTCGAACATATAGGAGCTGCGGCGAGTATCCTTGCCGATAACGATACGGGCAGGGTCGGTATCACCATTGCGCTCACGGAGAGCATTGTAATACCAGCCTAAGAATCGACCTACTTTGTAGGCATGGTCTGCTGTTAATGTAATTCCAGCTTCACCACGGAAGCCATCTGTTCCAAAATACTTACCCATTTTTAATTACCTCTTATTCTATTTTCTATCTTAAAAGGAGAAATCTTCAAATATCAAAAATAACAAACCACATTTTTTCATTCCTGATATAATCATATGTTTAATCAATTATCTTCAATTGATTAAACAAAGCGCTTGTTTTATGCACTATAATGCTTTGAGCACTAATCAAACCAATTAATATAATGATTTGTGAAAAGGCAGAAATTTGCAAGCTTAAAATAGATAACGGTCCCAATATGTATATATGATGAGCCAAGTATATATCATATGAGTATTTATCTGATAATTTTAGTATGTGAGCAAT
>CAKQCV010000147.1 GCA_934217675.1 uncultured Prevotella sp.
CGCGCACCTACAGCATGCTTTACCACCAGCATCTTGAGTCTGGCACTCCTGAGGCTTTCCAGGCATACGTTTCCGCAATACATCAAATGTATCTTATGGGGATGTCGATGGAACTGAAACGTTTGGGATACCACATGACGAAGTTGAACTGACAATAAGAGGAAAAAACACAATCACTATTGTTAGGTTCAGAATTACAAGCGAAATGTCGTATATTAAACTAAATTGAAAACAATGAAACAATATATACTCTTAACCTTATGTTTAGGCATAGCAGATATTGCTATGGCTCAAAAAACTACACCTGGAATATTTTATTGGCCTAATCCTGATGCTGAAAATGCAAACTCTATGGTCATTCCTAAAGAATACGCATATAACAACAAACCTCTACTTACCTTTACCGACAGACAAAATCCAAGCCACATCATGGTTTATGATGAAAACATTGAACAGATAAAAGAATTTGATATTGACAACAATAAAGAGTTCAACTATACTCTCACTTATCAAAAGGAAATTCGCGACGTTACAAACGTAACTGAAGTTAATTTGCAAAAGAACGACTTGAGGAAGTCATTTAAAGAATGGCTCGAAAGAGAACAGATGTATGATTCCTCAATACCATCTGCCTTGAACATAATAAAAAAGGAAAATGGCGACAGTATCATATCTATTGACTATTCTAAGCTTCAACATCAGTACCATACAAATGAACAGATGTATTTTGGGTATTCATACTTTGGTTTGAATTATCCCAAGTTGTATTGGATTGCGTCGAAAGGCAATTTACTTGAATGCATGACTTCGTATTCCGTCACATATTCTGATTGGAAACCAACAGAAAAGGAAGAACGATCTTTCTCCCAAAGATTACCTCATATATGCTTATACAACTTAAACCTGGACAATGGAGGTGGTACAAATTGTACCAATGGTACATATTTTGAAATTTCGCAAACCCTCTTCAATCAAGATGAAGATTATGAATATATCATTCCAAAATTAGCACTTGTTGCTTCTACTTCGGGAGAAAACAATAATGATGAACTCAATCCAAGTACAGGAGAAGAAATTCAAGTTACTCGTTCAACAATCATTTCTGATAAATCCGAAGTGGCTACTGTGGGGTTTCAAGTAGTTTCTTCTAATGGAAATATCGTAAAAGACATTATTTTTGACAATAATTGTTCTTTCAGATATAGCTCTTGGTACAAATTTGCATTAATTACTATCGGAGGAAATCGATATATAACAATTAATACTACTGGCGGAACTGCTTTCTACAAAATAGACAACCAAATATCTAATATTCAAAAGGTAAAAGTGGCAAAAGGAAGTATGTTTGTTCAACCATGTATTATAGACAAGAACACAACAATCAATATATCGCTTGGCGACAATAACGACAATGGATCTGAAATTATAATTGTATCTATGTCCGGAAATAGAGTTAATTCTGCAACAATTCCTTCTGGACAAAAGCAAACTCAATTATATGCAAATATGCCAACAGGCATTTATTGTATTTCACGATTACAAAATGGTAAGATCAATGAAACTAAGAAGATTATTGTAAAATAATGACGCAGAATCTGGCTATACTCTTTTGAATTGAAGGCTCTATAATTTAGTAAGTGAAAATGTCGCAACACCTTTATGAGGGCGTGTCAAAAGCTCAAAACGCCCTCAATATAACTCAAAACTCGCAACTTCAGTGAAATACACTTAAGCTGCGAGTTTTCTTCGTTTTTGATTGTCAAATACTCGGAGATGTCCGTAAAAGCGTTCTATAAGGCAAAAAATGAATCTAATTATTGCTGTCCGGTAAAACTCCAAAAACGGTAAGGATGTGAAACTTTTACCGTCACTATTACAGGGCAAACAAAGGGAAACTCCCGCAATGGGGCGTCACAAAGATAGAATGCAACCGTGAAGACACAAATGTCAGGCATATCGTAACCAGTATGTACATGAAATCCCCAAAGGAAGTCTATGAGCGGTTCTACTGCAAGATGGGCGACTGCGAGCTCTACATCAAGGAACTCAAGAATGGGCTTTGGGCAGATAGAATGTCATGTACGAACTTTTCGGCCAACCAGTTTAGGCTGTTCATGCACGCTGCAACCTATGTGCTGTTGCTTGAGACCAAGCAAATCCTCTTTAGAGGCAGCGAGTTGTCGCACACTACCATTCCCAACTTCTGTGAAAAAGTAATCCTTACCGATGTGCGCATCAAAGAATTCAAGACAAAAATTAAAGTCGAGTTTGTCAGAGACCATCCCATAAGAACCATGATGAGGATGGCACTCCGAAACGCATCGTAAAACTTTGGTTATATATCACAAGTGTCCTTACAGGCTGTGAGGACTGATATGTCATGCTTTTTTCTGAACAAACCGTGCCTTTTCACGCATCCGTATTGCTATTTTGTGACTTTGCATGAATATTACGGAGGCTTACACACGAAAGTATGCGTAATTTGACGCTGGGTTTTGAATTTATCGGTATTTTCTGGACTATGAATAATGTAGGCTAAAATTACCATCTTTATCGCGAGAAAAGCCGATAATTGCAGCATCAGGAGCAACAGCATTCAACAAAGTAATTCGATCAAGATAACCTATTATGCCTTCCTTATAGTGAAGTCTTCTACTATCGACGAATTTAACTACTTTATCTCCAACAAAATAAACTCTTGCTTCATCACCATGGGCTGACTTATACCCTTTCGAGATATAACTATCCTCACTTATCCAATATCCATTGTCTCTTGACCATTCTTCAATTTTAGCCAAGCAGGTTTCTTGCCCGTCCTTACCCAATTGTGTAAAACTTGCACCAAGCATCCCGTCGCTACTCCATATGCTCTTGCCGCGTCTCTTGTTGTCTCGAACCCAAGCTGATACAATAGCTCTCGCACCTGATTGCAGTATGCTAAGTACTCCTCTTCGTTCGTACTCTTCTGGGAGTTTTGCAAATCTTGGGGTCACCTGCAAAAGCGTGTGGCAAACTAAACACAATAAAACTCCTAATAGTCCGTTTTAAGAATCAAAAAACGTA
>CAKQCV010000148.1 GCA_934217675.1 uncultured Prevotella sp.
GCTTCAAGAGCAAAGAGAAAAAGAATTTTAAAGCTTACACGTGGTTACTATGGAGCGCGTAAGAATGTTTGGACCGTTGCCAAGAATACTTGGGAGAAAGGTTTGACATATGCATACCGCGATCGCCGTAACAAAAAGCGTACTTTCCGTGCATTGTGGATTCAGCGTATCAATGCTGCTGCACGTTTGGAGGATATGAGCTACTCTACATTGATGGGTGCTCTGCACAAGGCTGGTATTGAAATTAACCGTAAGGTCCTCGCAGACCTCGCAGTTAACAATCCAGAGGCTTTTAAGGCTATTGTTGCTAAAGTAAAGTAATTTAATTAGCAAACATTGAATAATAAAGGTAGTATTGTAAAAGCAATACTACCTTTTTTCGTAAATAAAAAAAGCGCTCCTCTATTCTTTTTCATAGCTGTAACCGTAATATTATGTTAATGTTAAATTGATTTTATTGCCTTTGCTTTTATAACTAAACTGTTTGCTTAGTAGATAAAATAACACAAAATGCTTCGTAAATATAATATTTCGTAACATTTGTTCTTCTATATAATTAATTATTATTACATTTGCACAGAGAAAACTTAAAAACAATATAAAGGGCTTATGAAAACATTTTACTCAGTAATTTTATCTGCATTTATTGCAACACAGGCATCCGCACAAGTTACAGAAAGATTTGATGGATATGCTTTTAGTAAATTCTCTCCAGATGGAAAATGGTTAGTAGAAAATAATAATGGTTCCATATCTATTCTTGATCGCAATACAGGTAAGTCTTATACCACGGGTGATCCAAGTGGATTTCAGATTTATATGGTAGGTCTTGGTAATAGTGTGACGAATAGTGGTAAAGTTGTAGGCTCATGTGGTGATTATGCAGGAATTTGGTATAACGATGAGTGGATACATTTGCCACAGGAAACAGGAGTTGGAACTACATATAATGGCGCTTACGGAATTACACCGGATGAGAGCCGTATTGTAGGTATTCTTGGTCTTGACAATTCATCTATGGGCAATGACGGTCTCCAGGCATATCCAGTAGTATGGACAAAAAATGCTTCAGGAGAATATTCATGCACAAAATTACCTTTTCCTGAAAAAGATTTCCTCGGTCTAACACCACAGTATGTTACGGCTGTAACAATATCTGATGATGGTAAAACCGTAGTAGGACAGGTGCGCGACAATTCGGGCTTTTATGTTATGCCGATTGTTTATAGAGAGGCTGAGGATGGCAAGTGGACTTACACCGTTATCGGAGATAAAGAGGTGTATGACAAATCACGTCTTGGTGAACTTCCTCAGGTTCCAGTGCAACCCACTTATCCGGAAGTAGTAAATTATATGTCGGATGATGATATTGCAGCATACAATAAGGCTATCGAGAACTATAATAACTTGTTGGAACAGTATTATAACGGATTGATAGACGAGTATCCAGAATATCCTCTGTATGAGGATTATATTTCTAATCCTGACAGTAAAGCTGCTTACCAAGCTGCCATTGCAAAATACCAAGAGGATATTCAAAAATGGCAAACTGATTATATGGCTTATCAAAATAAATTGAGCGAAATAACAACAAATTGTGGCTTTATTCAAAATGCTTTTTGCCTGTCTGGGAATGGACGCTACCTTGGAGCTACTCTCGAACAGCGTAGTTCTGATGGTATTTGGGGCGAAACAGCAAATTATATTGGCTATTTTGATCTTCAGTCTGGTGATGATCCCCAGTTCGTGCGTGAAACTGAAGCTGGAGATTATCTATTGACGGGAATCCTCAACGATGCAACTACTTTTGTCGGAACACCTTACAGGGAATATACACGTAATACTTTTGTTGTAAAGCCCACTGAATCCGGCAATACAACCATGTCTTTTGTAGACTATATGAAGTCTCGTAGCGAGAGTGCCGCAAAATGGATTCAAGATAACAATAAATATGATGTAGTAGAGTGGGGGTATGATGATGAATGGAATCCAATTGTTCTTAGTGAGAAAAAGGACAGTGTTGTCGTTGGTACTGTAGGTGCAAGTTCCGATGGTAATGTTTTTGTCAGCTATTATACTGATTCTTTTAATGATAATAGTACGAATGAAGGTGTGTCGTATGTTGTTGATTTAAAATCAACAACAGGAATTAATACTGTCACAGATGATAAGACATTTAAGTTTGATGCTATTGTTAGTGGAAGTAACATCATGGCTGGGGCTGATGTTTGTAAGATGGAGATTTTTAATTTGCAAGGTAGAAAAATCAACTCTCAAGACAACCAACGCTCTGTTTCTGTCAGCAAAGGTATATATGTAGTTCGCACTATTGGTGACAATGGAAAGCAATATTCACGAAAAATAGTTATAAGATAAAATATTCCAAACTGCATGCATAGCTTATTGGTAATAAAATCTCACAGCCATAGCTTTTGTATAACAGATATAAAAATTTGTAGTTGATATATTTATACACGTTTTGTGTTAGATATGCCAGTTGTATCAATTATCATTTGATGTAATAATAGTCTTAAAAAAGTATTTTACTATAATTAATTCAATTTGGTATATTGGGCATACTTAGCACAAGCCGTGTGTAAATATGTTAGTTCTATATATACAGGTGTTGTTTGTATGAAAATCTTAATATAGTTCTTGAAGGCATACAAACAATGGTAGCTAAATAACTTTTAGCCGTTAACTAAGCCATACTAAGTTACCGCCTTTCTTTATCTAACATGCCGTTTTTATTTTTATATTCCATGCTTTATATATTAATAAGGTGTATTCGTTTTAAATCTCGTTGTTTTGTCAAGTAAAAGAAAAAGTGCATGTTTTACAGCACTTTTTTTTATGAAATATTTGGAATGAGCCGAAAAACTTCCTACCTTTGCATCCGCTTTTGAGAACGAACGCTGTTACAAATCAGTTACTAAGTTTGAAATGAGCGATGAAAGAAAGAGTTCTTTGAAAAGATTACAATAAACAGAGAAGTAGTAGTACAAGAAGCAGACTTCGCTTCTACCTTA
>CAKQCV010000149.1 GCA_934217675.1 uncultured Prevotella sp.
GCGCCAGAAGATCGAGCAGATGTCCTCCCGGCTTACTGCCGCCAAAGAGCAGCACCAGCAGGAGCGTACTTTCGTAGCTGCCGATCTTTCGGAATTCAAAACCAGAAAGATTTACATTGATGTTGATATGAAGCAGATGGGCTGGAAATTCACCGGCGCAGATGCGGATGTGCAGGAAGAATACCCAGTTGAGGGCATGGCCGGCGTTGTCGGACAGATGGGCTATGTGGACTATGTGCTGTTCGGCAAAGACGGATTGCCGCTGGCAGTTGTCGAGGCTAAGCGTTCCAGCAAAGACCCTAACATTGGGCGCAAGCAGGCAGTGCTGTACGCAGACTGCTTGGAACGCAAATTTGGCCGCCGCCCCATGATGTTCACAACCAACGGCTTTGAAACTTACTTCTGGGACGATCAGAGTAGTCCTCAGCGCAAGGTCAGTGGTATATTCAGCAAAGATGATTTGCAGAAGCTCATGAACCGCAGAACCGAGCGCATGGATCTCCTGACCATTCCCATCGACGATAAGATTACCGACCGCTATTATCAGAAGGAAGCTATCCGCGCTGTGTGCGAACATATCGGACAAGGCTTCAGAAAACACCTGCTCGTCATGGCCACAGGTACTGGCAAAACAAGAACGGCATCCAGTCTGACCGATGTACTCAGCCGTGGCAAGCATGTCACGAACATTCTATTTCTGGCTGACCGTACTGCACTGGTGAAGCAGGCAAAGGATGACTTTAAAAATTACCTGCCGGATATGTCGCTGTGCAATCTCTGCTCCAATAAGGATGATCGCAGCGCCAGAATCGTTTTTTCCACCTACCCGACAATGCTGAATGCAATCGATGATACAAAGGCGAAGAACGGGCAGCGCCTGTTTACCCCTGCGCACTTTGACCTTATTATCATCGACGAAAGCCACCGCAGCATTTTCAAAAAATATCGTGCCATCTTCGAATATTTCGATGCAATCATGGTAGGTCTGACCGCAACTCCCAAAACGGATGTGGATCGCAACACCTACGATTTCTTTGAAATGGAGCACGGCGTCCCCACCTATGCGTATGACTACGAGACAGCAGTATACCAAGATCATGTGCTCGTTCCGTATTATAACTACGAAGTCAAAACTAAGTTTTTGGAGGAGGGCATCACCTACGACGATCTTTCCGATGAAGACAAGGAACGATATGAGGATGATTTCGTTGAGGATGGCCTCCTGCCAGACTTCGTTCCGTCGGCACAACTAAACAAATTCGTGTTCAATGAAACCACCGTAGACACCGTATTGCAGGATTTAATGGAACGCGGCATACGCGTCGCCGGTGGTGACAGACTGGGGAAAACAATTATTTTCGCCCAGAACAAGCGCCATGCAGAGTTCATTTTGGAGCGATTCAATAAACTGTACCCCAGACTCAAAGGCACCTTCGCACAGCGAGTAATCTGCGATGACTCATATGCACAGACGATCATCGACGATTTCAAGGTACCTGACAAGGAACCTGTTATTGCGGTATCTGTCGATATGATGGATACCGGCATCGATGTACCGCAGTGCGTTAACCTTGTATTTTTCAAAAAGGTACGTTCCAAGGCGAAATTCTGGCAGATGATCGGTCGTGGAACGCGCTTGTGCAAGGGACTGACCTGCACCGACCAGATGGACGGCGAATATACCGATAAAAAGCGCTTCCTTATTTTTGACTACTGCGGTAACTTTGAATACTTCCGTGCGCACAAAGAAGGTTTCGAATCGAAAGAAACCAAGTCATTATCGGAGAATATCTTCGGCAAGCAAATTCGATTGGCTGTTATGCTGCAGGAAAGCGCTTTTGCAGGTGATGACTATCAGGCATGGCGGTCAGAGCTGGTTGGCACGTGCTTTGCGCAGATACAAGAACTGAATACAGAACTTATTTCCGTTCGACTGCGCATGCAGAGTGTCGAGAAGTTCAAGAAACCTGGTGCGTTTAATTACATAAGCGAAGGCGATAAAGGCGAACTACTGCAGCAGATTGCTACCATTGTGCGTCTGGATGATAACGACGAGTATGCAAAGCGCTTTGATTATTTCATGTATGGCCTTATCATCGTATCAATGGAGCAGATGCCATCATTCAAATATGCGCAGAGACAGCTGCGTGATATGGCGACCCTATTGGAACGAAAGGTTAGTATTCCGCAAATTAAGGCGAAACTGCCTATTATCAAAGAAGTCAACACTGATGCCTTCTGGGAATCCAATGATATTCTGCTGTTTGAAAATGTACGCAAGGAGCTGCGTGAACTGATCAAGTTCATTGTTGAACAAAATCCTGTTAAAAATCCGATTATAACCCATCTGACCGATCCAATCATAGAACAGCAGGAAGGCACACCGTTGGAGACTCCTTATGATTTTACTGATTACCGTGACAAGGTTAATCGCTATGTCAATGAGAACGGGGATACATTGGCGATTTACAAGTTGACACATAACATACCGTTGGCGGTAGGCGACTACCAAGAGCTTGAACGCGTATTGACCAGCGAACTGGGCAGTAAGGAAGATTACGAACGCGAATACGGTGATACCCCGTTCGACCTGCTGGTTCGTAAGATTGCGAAGTTGGATCACGATGCAGCAATGGCAGCATTTTCGCAGTTCATCAATGACCAGTCGCTGAATCAGAAGCAGATTGCCTTTGTACATAAAATTATCAACCATGTTGAGCAAAATGGTTATATGGAAAGCATCACCATGCTCACTAAGCCACCGTTTGACAAACCTCTTGGTTTTACAAAGCTGTTTGATCGAAAGACTCAAGCGAAAATCATGGCGGCTATCAACAAGGTTAAAGATAATGCGATCGTAGTTGTAGCTTAGCCGATATGCTTTTGGAGATATAGCCGCTTGCTGATGCTCCCTTATATAGCCAATGGTGGGAAAAAACTTTGTTAATGAGAGATTGCTCATGCCGAGGATTATTAGAAACGCAATCAGATGTAAGAAATGTGGAGAAGTCATCGAAAGCGAAAC
>CAKQCV010000150.1 GCA_934217675.1 uncultured Prevotella sp.
ACTGGACACTAATCAAAAATGGTCAGAGCAAGTCACCAACTTGTTCCGTGAGGCCATCCATGAGAGAAATGCCAACCCGACAGACATTATCAGTAAAGCCTCATGGTTGGACAAATTGGACAGTTTACTCAAAATAAATGTCAGCAAGCTCGGTAAGAAGTTCGACACCTTAAAAAATGGATTGATAAAATGTCGTGATTACATCTTCAATTTCTTGGAAGACCCAATGATTCCATCCGACAACAACGCAAGCGAACGAGGTATACGCAAGTTGAAAATCAAATTGAAGAACTCATGCACATTCCGTTCTTATTTTGGAGCTGATGCATTTCTTGAACTACATTCAGTAGTTGAGACTACCAAGAAGCACAACCAAACACCTTTTAATGCAATTCAAGCCTTATTTGAGGTTTGACGATTCGTCATGCACCTACCGCTGAATAGTTACCGTGGTTTCAATCATTTCATAGTAAATCCCTGTATAGGCAATTCTTCATTTACAATCATAACTATTGCACCTTAAACAATAGCGAAATTCTCAATTTATTTCAAATTCCGAAATATTTTGTATATTCATACTAATGTCTGAAATAATTGTAGTACTTTTGTATTGGATTCATTTTTAGTATATGGCAAAGAAAGACGTAAACAGATTAAAAATTATGTTGGCTGTAACAAAGCATTCCAACAAGTGGTTGGCTGAACGATTAGGAAAGGATCAAGCCACAATATCCAAGTGGTGCACAAATACGTGTCAACCTGATTTGGAAAATTTGATGCGAATTGCAACTTTGCTAAAAGTTGATGTAAACGAACTGTTGAACAAAGATTGTATCAAAACCGATGGACGAAATACTGAAACAGATTAAAATTGGTGAAGTGTCGAATGTACAGTTCAAAGAGCGTATTCTTGACAGATATGATATTGGATGCGAATTAGTCGCTTTCAGCAACGCGCATGGAGGTAAGCTCATCATTGGTGTAAAGGATAAGACTGGTGAAGTGAATGCTTTATCATATTCTGAGGTGCAGGAAACCACAAATCTGTTGAGCGACATTGCCTCTGAGAATGTAGTACCATCTATTTTAATAAAAGTAGAGACCATCGTTGTGGATGATGGAAGTTTAGTAGTTGCCACTATTAAAGAAGGCCTAAACAAGCCTTACCACGACAATAAGGGTATTGTTTGGGTGAAAAACGGTGCAGACAAACGCAAAGTGTTTGACAATGCGGAACTTGCTGAGATGATGACAGATTGTGGTAGTTTTGCTCCTGACGAAGCGGTTGTAAATGGTGCCACAATAAACGACCTTGACTTCGATACGATTAAAACATTCCTGGGTAATCGCTTTGAGCGAGCCTTGGAAAAGAAGGGATTGACAGGTGATGCTTTCAAAGAGGCATCTATAGACACTATATGTTCGACTATAGCCAAAGGACATGATTGTGAAAAAATTCTCCGCAATCTGCATTTCATTCGTCCAAATGGAATGCTGACAGCTGCAGCAGTTCTTTTATTTGGCAAATACACCCAACGTTGGATGCCAGTGATGACAGCCAAGTGTATATGCTTTGCTGGTAATAGCGTTGGAGGTAAGGTGTTTCGTGACAAAGTGAACGATGCTGACATGGAAGGCAATTTGCTTCATCAATATGATACCATAATGGATTTTTTCACTCGAAACCTGCGAAATATTCAGGTTGCAGATGATTTCAACAGCATAGGCAGGTTGGAGATTCCATACAGCAGTTTAGTGGAATTTACAGTCAATAGTCTTGTGCATCGTTCATTGAACTTAAAAGCCCCTGTGCGTATCTTCATCTTTGACAATCGTGTCGAGATACATAGTCCCGGCGCATTGCCTAATGGACTCACTGTCGATGACATCAAGTCAGGAACATCAATGCCACGCAATATGTTCCTTTTCAATAACGCTATATACTTATTGCCATATACCGGTGTTGGTAGTGGCATAACACGCGCATTGGGCGAAGGTATCAATGTGGATTTTACCAATAATGAGAAAGTCCAAGAATTTGTGATTACAGTTTGGAGAGAAAACAGTAACCAAGTTGAATCGGCAAGTAACCAAGTAGGTAACGAAGTTTGTACAAAAAGTAACGAAGTCAACAATAAAAGTAATCAAGTCGGTAACGAAATCGCTGTAAGAAGTAACCAAGTTGAAAGTGTCACTACAAAAAGTCCCTTGACCAATAAGCAAAAGGATATAGTGAATTTCTGTTCTGTTCCGCGAACCACGGCTGAAATTATGGCTCGATTAGGAGTATCAAATCAAACTAAGAACCGTGAACGTTATGTTACCTCCCTTGTCGCTGCAGGATATTTAGAGATGACAAATCCGGACAATCCTACGGCAAGTAATCAGAAATATAGGAAAGTAAATAAAAAGAACAATTAGAGTTGCCATATTGGGGGCAATTGTTATTAAGTAAACTGATGGAACTACACAAACTGGACATTGTGTAGTTCCATCAGTATTTTTATTTCTTTGTCAACAGATGCCAAATTTCACGTACCCAAAGCACAAATGAAGAACCGACAATTATGATTATCCAATCAATCAGTTTCAATCCCTCTACATTGAAGAACTGTTGCAATCCTGGTATTTCAACCATTGCTATCTGACCTATGAGAATAATTGCAACAATCGTCAGCAATCCATTGCACCCCTTGAAATGGAGAGCACTACGACCGGTCTCAAACGCGCGGGCATTGAAGAGATAGAAGAAGTGAGTCATAACGAAGGTTGTGAAGAGCAGCGTCAACTCATAGGTGGTGACGTGGCCTTTTGCTCCAAGCTGCAGATGTAGCAAGTCTGTGAGCTGCGTAATATCTGCATGTTGGAAGATATACAACATTCCGAGAAGCATCAGGAAGAAGAAACCACCCACACCGATAATCTCACGGAGCATAGGCTTGTTGAGAATAAATGCCTTGCGGTCACGTGGCTTGTCTCTCATCACGCTTTCCGATGGCGGTAGAGA
>CAKQCV010000151.1 GCA_934217675.1 uncultured Prevotella sp.
GTCAATATGGCCACGCCTTTCTACGGATATGCCAGAGTTTGACGAGGCAGAGAATGGTGTTCAGGCAGAAATCGATCGCTTGATGAATATACACGGAAAGCGTTCTGTTGATTCTATCCACAAGGAACTTGGTCATATCATGTGGGAACATGTAGGTATGGGACGTACTGCAGAAGGCTTGAAAGAAGGACTTGAACTTATCAAGAAACTTCGCAAGGAGTTTAATACAAACCTGTTCATCCCAGGCTCAAAAGAGGGATTAAACGTAGAGCTTGATAAAGCTATCCACCTGCGTGACTTCTTGGTAATGGGTGAGCTTGTGGCTTACGATGCACTCTCTCGTAATGAATCTTGTGGTGGTCACTTCCGTGAAGAGTATCAGACAGAAGAGGGCGAGGCAAAGCGTGACGATGAGAACTACTTCTATGTTGGCTGTTGGGAGTATCAGAAGAACGACGAGACTGCTCCTGAGCTTATCAAAGAACCTCTCCACTATGAGGCAATCAAGGTTCAGACACGTAACTATAAGAATTAATTATTAGTCAACTCGTCAACTTAAAAAATAAAAAACAATGGAAAATAATATATCATTCACACTTAAAGTATGGCGTCAGAACGGTCCTCAGGCAGAGGGACACTTTGACACATTTGAGATGAAAGACATTCCTACCGATACTTCATTCCTTGAGATGCTTGATATCCTAAACGAGCAGCTCATCGAAAGCGGAAAGGAGCCATTCGTATTCGATCACGACTGCCGTGAGGGAATCTGCGGTATGTGTTCACTCTATATCAACGGACATCCACACGGACCAAACACTGGAGCTACAACATGTCAGCTCTATATGCGTAAGTTCAAGGATGGCGATGTAATCACCGTTGAGCCATGGCGTTCCGCTGCATTCCCTATCATCAAAGACTGTATGGTAGACCGCGGTGCATTCGACAAGATTATGCAGGCTGGTGGTTATATCAGTGTGCGCACAGGTCAGGCACAGGATGCCAATGCAATCCTTATCTCTAAGGAAGCAGCCGACGAGGCAATGGATTGTGCCACATGTATCGGTTGTGGTGCATGCGTGGCAGCTTGTAAAAACGGCTCTGCAATGCTTTTCGTAAGCTCTAAGGTAAGTCAGTTCGCTCTGCTGCCGCAAGGCCGTCCAGAGGCAGCAAAACGCGCCAAAGCGATGATTATGAAGATGGAGGAGCTTGGCTTCGGTAACTGTACCAACACCCGTGCTTGCGAGGCTGAGTGCCCTAAGCACGAGTCTATATCTAATATCGCACGTTTGAACCGCGAGTTCATCAAGGCAAAGCTGGCTGACTAAATTTTCTTTGGAAAATAACTTTATATAGTGGGCATTGTAAGAGTAAATACCGTACCTTACGATGCCCATTTATCGTTTTCAACAATATACATCTCTCTCTTGCAAAACAGAAAATCATTTGCTGGATGATAGTCAGAAGCGAGATTGCACTTATTTTTGGCTCTTCCAGTTTTTAGATTGATGAATAGACTAAAAATATTATTTTTTCGAGAAAAAGTATCATTGTATCATTTTCTTGTACTGTTTTGGATGTAACTCATTGGTGTTAAGCAATATATATAAATGATACTTCTTGCTTTATTTTATAAAAAGTATCATAGAAGTATCATTTGATTAGCTTTGCTTTTTTAGTTTATTGCTATCTGCCTGTTGCCCAATTCAATGAACGAAATTTGGGCAGTCATTGCCCATGCCGTTGGACTTTGATGCCCAGAGCGTGAAACTTTGATGTCCATAGTATTGGCAGTAGCTTAGATGAACTGTTTTTGACTTTTCATGATAATGATAAGCTTGTCTTTTTTATGATACTTAATCTTTTTTATGACACTTCTATGACACTTTTTGTAAGATAAATAGAAAGGTATCATTAGGCTATATTACTTATAATCATACAGTTAAAGCAAAATGTTTCTTTAATTTATGATACTATGATACTTTTTGTAGTTTTTAAATTCATTCGCAATATTTACATGTTGTGAAAGAAAAAGCAATTATCTGTTTGCGGATGCCAAGAACCTACGCTATTCAGATAGTGAGGATAAGAGTGATGGGAGTGAGGGTGTCCATTCATCATACCACAGAAATCCTTTTACGTATTTTTCCTTTGAGTATTCGCTGAAAATCCATAACTTTGCGGAGAACAAAAATATTATCGGCAAAAATGGCAGAGGAAACAAATAAATACCCAAAGAGAATCCCCTACGGCATGATGAACTTCGTAGCCGTAAGGCGCGACGACTGTTATTATGTAGACAAGACCCGCTATATCGAAAAGATAGAGCGTGCCAACAAGTTTTTCTTCTTTATCCGTCCACGTCGTTTCGGCAAGAGCCTTACAATGTCGATGCTCCAGCATTACTACGACGTAAATGATGCCGACAAGTTCGACATGCTCTACAAAGGACTGTATATCGGTGAACATCCTACACCGGAGCGCAATAAGTATCTCGTGATATATTTGAACTTTGCCGTGGTGAATGCCGAACTCAACAATTACCGCAAGGCTCTTGATGCCCACTGCAATACAGCATTCGGCGTTTTTTGCGACAGATACAAGGAGTATCTGCCAGACAAAATGTGGGAGCGTATGAAGAATGAATGTAACGGAGCAGTGGAACAGCTTGATTTTATTTATAACCGTTGTGCCGAAGTGGGTCAGAAGATATACCTCTTCATTGACGAGTATGACCATTTTACGAACAAGATACTCGCTGAGCCAGGATGTCTTGACGACTACCGTTCGGAGACCCACGGCACAGGCTACCTCCGCAACTTCTTTGACACGATAAAAGCCGGTACATATTCTTCTATAGAGCGAGTCTTCGTCACAGGTGTTAGTCCTGTTACGATGGACGACCTGACGAGTGGCTTCAATATCGGCACCAACTATACCTTGAA
>CAKQCV010000152.1 GCA_934217675.1 uncultured Prevotella sp.
CGGTAATTCTCGTAATGGTCAAGAATATCATTGACCAAGGAATCTATGGTTTGGTCAGCACCAAGAATTGCTTCCATCTGACCAAGTTCCTTCTTGCTTTTTTCAATGACATACGGATCGGCGTTGTCAGCCATAATGTCGTACTCGTTGTCAATCAGATGCAGGGTGTCCTCGTCGAGCTTTAGGTGAATAACGCGGCTTTCGTAATAGACAGGTCTTGTTGCGCCATCTTCAACTGCCTGTGTCATATCATAGATGTCGATGTAATCACCGAAGACTTCTCGTGTGCTGCGGTCTTTTGTGGAGATTGGTGTCCCGGTGAAGCCAATGTAGGTTGCGTTGGGAAGCGTATCTCTGATGATGCGGGCAGTGCCGATGACGGTTTTTGCTTCGATTTCGCCGTTGTCCTTCTGCTTGACCACAACCTTCTCATTCAGACCGTATTGCCCACGATGCGCTTCATCTGCCATTACGATGATATTCCGACGTTCTGAAAGCGCTTCATGGCTTTCTTCAAACTTCTGCATGGTTGTGAAGATAATGCCGTTTGCCTGCCTATTTGCAAGCAGTTCCTTCAGATTCTTGCGGCTTTCGGCGTGCTGCGGCGTTTGCCGGAGAAAGTCTTTGCAGCGGGCAAATTGCCCGTAAAGCTGGTCATCCAGATCGTTGCGGTCGGTGATGACAACGATGGTGGGGCTTTCCAATGCCTCTTGCAGATAATGCGCATAGAAGACCATAGACAGCGATTTTCCACTGCCCTGCGTATGCCAGAAAACGCCGCCCTTGCCGTCTGTCAAGGTTGCGTGTTTTGTAGACTCAACCGCCTTTTTGACTGCAAAATACTGATGATACCCAGCGAGTATCTTGAAAGTATTCTGCCCATCCACATTAAAGCAGATGAAGTTCTTCACGATGTCAAGGAAGCGCGCCTTTTCAAACAGTCCAACAAAGAATGTGTCAAACGAAGCGTGCTGTGTATTTTCGTAGCTGCCGTCTGTTGTTTTCCACTCCATAAAGCGGTCTTCGCCGGAAGTGATGGTGCCAGCCTTTGAGGTGGTCAAGTCGCTCATGACGCATACCGCATTATAAATGAACATGGAGGGAATCTCATACATGTAGTTCCGGAGCTGGCGATATGCTGCGGAAGCGTCGGTTTCCTCGCGGGACGGCGACTTTAACTCCACAATAACAAGCGGAAGACCGTTGACAAAGAGAATCACATCCGGTCGCTTTTCGGAGTTTTCAATGAAAGTCCACTGATTTGCGACGGTGAACTCATTGCTGGCAGGATTTTTGAAATCAACAAGGTAGACGAGGGTGGAGCGTTCTTCATCCTTGTCATAGTATTTTACAGGGATGCCATTTTGGAGGTAGTCCATAAAGACCATATTCTTCTGCAAGAGCGTCCCGGTTTCAAAGTTCTTGAGCTTATAGATTGCCTCCGTCAGAGCGTCCATAGGCAAGCTGCTGTTGAGCCGTTGCAGAGAAGGAAGCAGAACATCCTCATAGAGCGGCGAGTGATAATCGCGCGCCACGTCCGGCCCGTAGACATAGGTATATCCCAGTTCCTCGTTGAGAAGCTGCAAAACCGCATTCTCGTAATTTGATTCGGTGAAATAGCCCGACATTTGTTCTCAGCTCCTTCTATGTAGTAAGATAAACGATAATTTAGAGCAGCAAGCAGCCGCATTTTTTTCAAGCCTCTATAATCGGTCAAACACCAAGGTTAGATTCACCGATTTGATACAGATACTCGGCGGTGGAACTCCCAAAACAGGCGAAAACGCTTATTGGAATGGTAATATTGCCTTCTTTACCCCAAAAGATGTTGGCACACCATATACCCTTATCACAGAAAAGGCTATCACCGAAGAAGGCCTTTCACATTGTAACAGCCGACTATATCCTGTGAACACTGTTTTCGTCACCGCAAGAGGCACTGTTGGCAAAGTTGGTATGTCCGGAGTTCCAATGGCTATGAATCAATCCTGCTACGCACTTGTCGGTAAAGAGACACATCAACTTCTTGTATATTTCTACGCACTCAAAGCTGTTGATAGGCTCAAGCATAAAGCAAGCGGAGCTGTATTTGACGCGATTACCACCAGAGATTTTGACTCGGAGCAAATCATGAAGCTATCCGATGATGATGCCAAGGCGTTTCTCTGTATTGCAGAGCCAATATTTCAAAAGGTGCTTAATAATTGCATCGAAAATCTGCGGCTTTCAACACTACGGGATTCCTTGCTGCCGAAGCTGATGTCCGGCGAACTCGACGTCTCCGCCGTCCAGCTCTAAGCCACTAAATTATCGTTTATCTTTTCATTTAGCGCAATTTTTGAATCGAAAGATGATAATACAGCAACAACTTTATTTTGCACATCTAACGGTGGTAGTTCTATAATTTGTTTTGCCAAGGTTTTCACTGAAAGACCGGGCTGTGCAGACTGTCCAGACAGTCTGCCGAGATTCATCTGTGAAAGCAGATAAGCCAAATAATGAGTATTGTGGCTTTCGTTTGCACACACAACAACAGCATGTTCGGTCATATAAGCCTCGCCGCTAAAGTACCTTACATTTCCACAAAAAGCTCCTTGTCTGCCAATAATTGCGCAGTCACCTCTAAAGTTTGAGTGAGCTGTATAACCTCGAAGACCATTCCCGCCATATACAGGGAAAGCTCCCTCGCTAAAGACCTGACTTGCAGGGATTCCTTTTCCACTACTCAAACGAGAACATACGCTTCCGAGTTCGTATTGTCTGTATTCAGGCATTACACTCACCATCCTATCCTATATATTTTCTGTGCGCCAGCTTCACATTTTGTTGCTTCACCATTGCGTAGTGCATGGTGGTGTCGATTTTCTGATGCCCTAAGAGCTGCTGGACTTGCTCTATGGGCATTCCCTTATCTATGGCAGT
>CAKQCV010000153.1 GCA_934217675.1 uncultured Prevotella sp.
GGGTGATTAATATCTACTACAAGTTCCTTGATAAGCCGTTGAAAGATAAGAAATCGCTGTATAGCGATGAAAACTCATGATTGAAAACTGTACGTTTGGGTGTTACTATTTGAGCGTATCACAATTGTGATGAGCAGCTCTCCCTTGCCGTCAAAGGTGTAAATGCCTTCTTTTTCAAAATAGCATTCAACGCCATTTTCTTTCAGCTTTCGTATAGTCACAAGGCTGTCAACGGTGTTTCGTGCAAATCTGCTGACTGATTTTGTGACGATAAGGTCTATCTTTCCACCGAGAGCATCAGCTATCATTTCTTTGAAAACTTCGCGGTGCTTGGTGTTCGTCGCACTGATGCCAGCATCTGTATATACTTTTACGAAATCCCATTCTGACTTAGAACGTATAAATCGTGTGTAATAGTCTACTTGTGCTTCGTAGCTGGTAAACTGTGTGTCGCTGTCTGTCGAAACTCGTACGTAGCCTGCGACATGCCTTTTGTGTGACGTGACACTTGGCATATGTGTCAAAGGGTCTATCGTTGCGGGTATCATAGTTATCTTAGGCATCATGCTTGCTCCTCTCTAATGCTTTCTGACGAGCGACTGCTTTCATTTCGTCTGTCCAACATTGACTGCGTGAGCGATCTTTCCATATCTTAGTGACCTCAAAACCGTCTTTAAAATAGTATATCAGAGTATTATCATTGCAGACACAAATATGTTGAATTCGGTTGCAAAGCCACTCGTGTGTAAAATCATTCTGACCTAAAACATCAGCTGTAACTTGATGTAAAGTTTGTTCGGGTATTTGCTTTGACGCGAAAGCAGCTTTGCCAAGCGAGTTGAACGTTCTGCATATCCATACTGCTCCCGACTTTGTTATCTTGCGGCGGTAGTTCTTGCCACAGTTTTCACACTTCAAAAGACCGCTAAAAGGGTATATTTTCTTCGGAATAGGCTTTTTGATGAATTTAGCCGCACGCCGTGCTTTTTTTCTTCTTGAACTGCCTTAAATGTTTCAATATCAATAATTGCACCGTGAGAAACCTCAATGTAGTATTTAGGAAGTTTCCCCATATTGAAAAATTTTCTCTTGGATATATGGTTTTCACGGAATGTTTTCTGCAGCAGTAAATTATCTGTATATGTATAGTTGCTAAGTACCCTTGAAACAGATGATTGATTCCATTTGCCGCCGAAACGGGAAGTAATGCCTTCCTTATTAAGCATATTTGCGATCGACTGATAACCATATCCTGAAAGATATTCACCGTAAATTCGTCTGAATATCTCGGCTTCTTTTGGTACGATGACATAACGTCCGTTTTCCAGCCTGTATCCCAGCAAAGTGCCGTCACACGGTATACCCGATTCAAAATTACGCTTTATCCGCCATTTCTGATTAACGCTGGCTGAACGACTTTCTTCTTGAGCGTAAGATGCAAGTATCGTCATCATCAGTTCTCTGTCACCGCTCATAGTGTGGATATTCTGCTCTTCAAAATATACGTCAACGCCACAAGCTTTCAGCTCACGGACTGTCTGAAGCAAAGTTACAGTGTTCCGTGCAAATCGTGATATGGACTTTGTGATAACCAAGTCTATCTTTCCCGCACGGAAGTCAGCGATCAAATGCTGAAAACCTGACCTTGCTTCTTTAGTTCCAGTCTTTGCCTCGTCAGAATATACTCCTGTATACAGTCAGTCTCCGTGGCTTTGAATTAGTTCGCTGTAATAGCTGACCTGTGCAGAAAGTGAGTGGAGCATAGCGTCTTTTCCACTTGACACTCTAGCGTAAGCTACAACTCGCTTTTTCTGTTCCAACTTTTGTGCTTTTGGTAGAACAGTTATTGTTCTTTGCATTGCGATACCTTCTCGCTGTGTGATATATTAACTCTGAAACCATCATAAATCAAGTCTATTCCGCAATATATACTGCACGAAGATATACCGTATTTCTCTGCCAGCATTGTATCAATTATGGTGTAGTCTTTTGGGGTCACATCATAATCCTCGAACCGCAGCTTGGGAATCTTTTATTTAGGGGCGGTATGTTATTAGGCGGGTACGTTTTTTACCATAGCTGTGAAAAATTTTCCCGCAGTGCTGACAACGAAGTTCGTAGAAAGCCTTGCGTTTTACAATATCAAGATGGCTGTTCCACCAAGCGTTTCTGCACTTGTCACAGCAAAAGCGTTTTTTCTTTCGTTTTGCGATCTGCAATATCTCACTCCCGCAGTTTTCACTGCAGGTTATCTCCCCAGTGAGTGTCACTGGAGATCTAGTTGATGCATTTGCACCAATATTCTTGCGTCAGCAAAAGGATTTTACTGTGTTTAGTGATATATCAAGTGTCTTGGCATTCTTGCCGTAGCCATATCCGGCCTTACGCAGCTGTGTGATCTTTGCCTTTTGATTTTCTGTCATAACTTTTTGTCTCCTTTCGAGTGAGTTTAAGTATCCTCCTCACTTATTGCCGAAAAAGGTCAACCCTTATCGTTGATCAGTTCTCACTCTTACAGCTGTGTATTGAAATCTTTGATTATTCCGTTTTGTAGCAAAAAAAATATAGCCCACCGAGAAAAAAATTCCCGATGGGCGTATAACGATATATAATTTAAAGTATTCTTTTCTCAACAATATCTGATAAGTTGCAAAGGTTTATATTTTCAGCATTGGCTGCCTCTTCTAAAATCTTATCATCAAAACCGGATTCAGAAAAGAGATAATAATAGAATTCTGATTTTTCCTTTTTGGGAGACAGTTTTGCAACAGTATCCAGATATTCAGAATATCGGAGTGGGTTGTTTTTAAACTTACACTCCCCTACCAGATACTGCGTTGCTTGCTTGGAA
>CAKQCV010000154.1 GCA_934217675.1 uncultured Prevotella sp.
GGTTCGTTTGGCGTTACTCCTTTGTTCAAGACAACCGACGGAAAGAAAGTTTATCAGAATTCTTTCTCCGTAGGTGTTGATGTTCTTTCGCTTGTCAAGATGATAAACTATTGCAAGGACAAGAAGAAACAACGGAAGTAATACTTTCTCAAAATAAGCCTTTTTGCTGAACGGCTTGAAAAAGCTAAATACTCCCAACTTTATCCGCAATGCAGTAAAAGTTGGGAGTATTTAGTTGTATCGTATTATAGATAAAGCAAAATCAAAGCTTTATCTTCTCGTCCTGATCTCGCATAAACGTAGCATTCTCCAAGTCGATTTTGCGTTTCATGTTCTTTCTTAAAGTCCATCTGACAAGTATAAATGGGTAAACGGCATTTTCTTTATTGATTACTTTGCAATTATATCCTGGTATAGAAGTTGTCATGATTGTTTTTCCATTTCCGAATCTTTTCATGCCGATTGTAATTTGCCAGTCCTTAAAGAGCTGATAACTCGCTGTAAAACCGACAGAAGGTATTCTGTTTCTTGTTATAGATATAGGTGTGTATATGCGGTTGTTGTAATATGAACTTAAAGTGTAGTCAATCGGTCCCAATTTTCCGAATAGCAAGAATTGTAGACAATAATGTTTCTTGACATTCATTCTTTGAAAATAATCGAAAATATATGAATACTTCAGGCTTATCCTTGTTCCTCTTTTATAGTATGACGCATTTGCCGTTAAATTAAGGTTGCTTGCATGCCCTTGATTTTCTATCGTTCCGTGATAGATACCAAGGTCGTCGACATAGGCTACCGATTCGGGCGTTTTGCTTGTATAGCTATATGCACCGCTCAAATATGAATTAAAACCGTTTTTGCCGTAAGACAAAGTCAGTTCTGTTGAACGCAAAATTGAAGGTCGCAGGTATGGGTTACCGCTTGAATAGACAAGAGAATCCGTGGATGTGTTATAAGGATTCATACTTGATATGCCTGGAGCACTTATATTATGTGTATATCTCATTTCGATATTTATGTCGGCAGTTATGTCTTTGTCGGCAGACAGTGAAAGTCTTGGCTCATGGTATCTGTTTACAATTCCACTTGATTTCATCCATACGAAATCATAACCTGCCGAAATTTGATAGTTTATTTTGGCAAGAGTTCCGGCAAGTCCAAAATAGGCATATTCACAAAAGCGGTCATGGTTGTAAACTGGTACTATATCTGTCTTGTCGCTCATTCTGTATCTTGAATAAGTGGTAACATTTCCAATGTTTGCTTCAGCTTTCAAAATATTAAACGAATAGTCAAATTTTTCTCCGAATGTATGTGTTTTCACCTTTATGTAGTTTTGTCCATGCCATTTGCGATTTGTATAGTTTTGGAACAGGTCATTGTCGGTATCGCTGTTGTTCATTGTTCCCCATAATGTCGCATCAAAAGAGCTTTTCTTGTTCTTCTTATATAGGTACAGATTCCCCGACAAAATATCTGACTTGTATTTCATTTTGCCTGATGTAGTATAAGCTCCATACTCATCAGTTGAAAGCGTACCATTTCCGTTACTGGTTGAATGTTCCTTTGATTTCTCTCCTGTAATGTAAAATGCCAAGAACATGTCTTTTGCAAGTCTGGTTTTAAACATCATTTCGTATGACATACTTCTGTTGCATGTCTTTGCTATTGACGACTCAGTACGTTTGTAAGAAGATGTTTGGGTTTCTAAGTCGCTGAATGTCCTTTTGTTGTGGCCTCCATCAATGTAGAATTTGCCTCCAAAAGAATATTTAGGGTTACCAATCTCAAATTGAGAGTCAAAGAATTGCCAATATGCTGGTATGTCATCACGTGCAGATTCCTGTATAAACAAATAAGGAGGAAAATGCTTCTTTATGTGTATATTGAGAATTTTCTCTCCGCCATCAAACATGTATTTTGCTCCGGCAACATCAACAATTTCTACAGATTCTATCCTGTCGGGAGAAATAGGAGTGATACCTGAATTTACTCTCATACCGTCTACCAGTATAACAAGAGACTTGCCGTCTTGAGACGATACACTTTGTGTCGTTTTGTTACTTATTAACTCTGGTATTTCCATTAGTGCCGTATAAGGGTCGCCACTTGCAACGGCTTCTTTCGAGAGATAATATATATGTCCTCTTGTTGTTCTTACAGCAGGGCGCTTCGTAGATACAAAAACGCTGTCAAGTTCTATGCTTCCCTCTTTCAATATAAAATTTTTTTCTGTATTTCTGTTGATAGTTAACGTCTCTTTGTAACTTTCCATACCTACGCAGCTTACAGATATGTTATATTCACTTGAAGGAATATTTTTAATTTTATATTCTCCATTAGAGCTTGTAGAACAGTATGCAAAAAGCTTTCCGTCTTTAAAAATTGTCACGTTAGCACCGTTGAGGCTGCTCCCGTTATTTCTTCTTACGTATCCTTGAAATGTGTTTTGACAATATATATCAAGAGGAAGCACTATGAGCAATACAACTAATGATGTTAGTTTTGTGGTTATTTTCATAGTTCTTGTCTTATTATGTTTTGCAGCATGTGTACTACAAACGGATACATTTTATGTTGAATATTAATCTTTATAGAAAAGATTATAAAAATAGGTTATAGCTGAAAACACTATCTATTATAAGGTGATAATAATTATAAATTTCCCAAACAGATAAAATGAATAATTCTTAGTCTGTGTGTGAAATTTATAATTATTATCACATACTTGAATGTATGTCAAATATTTTAGATACCGAGCTTCTTGCGGATATCCTTAGGAATGGCATTTTTGTTAACCATGAAATCCATGAGCTTGTAAGCAG
>CAKQCV010000155.1 GCA_934217675.1 uncultured Prevotella sp.
ATTTTGATTGATGCCGATGGTTGCCCTGTGGTGGATTTGACGTTGCAGATTGCAAAGCAGTTCGGCGTTCCTGTCATCATCTTGTGCGATACCTCTCACCAAATCGAGCGTGAAGGTGTGCAGACGCTGGTGTTCGATAAAGGTTCTGACAGCGTGGACTTTGCCCTCGTCAACCGGGTAAAACCGGGAGATGTGGTTGTGACGCAGGACTACGGGCTGGCGAGTATGTGTCTTGCCAAGTGCGCACAAGTGCTAAACCAGAATGGTCTGGAGTACACCGCCGACAATATGGACGCTCTCATGCTGCGGCGGTATGAAAACAAAAAGCTCCTCCGTGCCGGGAAACACCCAAAGGGATGTGCAAAGCGAACGAAGGAACAAGACGTTATATTTAAGCAAGCTCTACATCACATTTTATGTCCTTAAAAAATTAAGTCCCCCGCTCACTAAAACTAAGCAGAGGACTTAATGATAAGTTTATATGTTACGTATATAATAAAATGACTGTGGAGGGGTTCTGAAATTAAAATCCTGCAATTTTTTAGGAGTGCTATAATGAATTACGTGCTCTAACTTATAAGCAACCGCTTTTTCGCGCCCTTTAAAGTATCGAAAATACTCCTTTTCGGGTATTCCCGCATTTTCTGATACGAGATTCCACAAAACACGTGGTGATTCTTGAAGAACATCGTTTACAGTGCATTCGCCTGTTATCGCACAAACTGGAGAAGTCTCATAGATATATATTTTTTCGATTGGTTGCTTGCAGCAAACCTTTCGAAATTCATACCATTTTGATCCTTCAAATATTTTCTGAGCATACTGAGGTTTAATTGAAAACACTGCATTCATTGGTCATGCACATCTTTTAAAGACAATCGTCTCATTCAACGGGCCGTTGAACGCATATTCGACAATTCCCTGCTTATAGTAGTCTATGTATTCTTTATAAAGAACGAAGCCATTCTTCTCTAGCAAAGATTTAAATTCATCAATATGATACGACGACACCGTAATAATTGGCCTTGCACATTGAAGTTCTTTAAACGCAACTTTTAATAGTGCCGTTGCAATGCCTTGATTGCGGTAGTCTTCGGCCACTCTTAATGTACATATCTTTTTTTCGTCAGTATTCTTTAGAATGAGAACAGCAGCAATCGTTTCATTGTCCATGACGGCATAAATCAATCGTTCTTCACTTGCTAAGCCCGGAACAATTTTTTCATAGTACCATTCTCTAAAATTGCTATATTCACCACACAGGCCGCTCAAGAACTCATATACAGCTGTGGTGGCTTGTTCTTCAACTGCTCCTATACGAACCCATTTCATAAGATCTCCTCCATTGTTAGTTGATTATTTTACCACTCAACGAACAAAATGTCAATGCTCCTTCTTCAGTTTTGCAATAAGATTTTTCCAATTCAGTGATAATAGCACAATACAGAACAAAATGATCAAAACCATAAGTGCTTCTAATTGTACATACATAGATGGTCCATTTAGGGCCTCTTGTGGTAATATAGTTAGCAAGATATTAAAAGTGAGGTTACTTATTACATTTAAAAGAATTAGCAAAAGAGCATATGGGATAATGGTTATTGGACCACATTTTCCGGCTTTAAGTCTTGTAAAAAATTCCCAAGATCCAATGTCTCCTTTTTCATTCACGCTCATCGCATCCTTTTGGAGTTTTTTACTACTATGATATGCAATGATGTCTTCAGTTTTTCTTTTCTCTTTATCGCTAAGATTTACATACTTGTCCCAAATGTCCTTTTCTAGGACTCTTGATGAGCCAAAATTTGCATCAACATCAACGTCAACTTTTGTCATCAACAAAAAATGCAGACCATTTATTGGAGCAAGAGACCAGCCATCCTGAGCCGTCATTTCCTGCACTAGAGATCGCTCCATACTACGAGTATTATTAAATCGTATATCGACCATGTATGTAGAATTAACTAATGTTTCGAAATACCGATTTGGTGCTTTATATTCCCTAACGCACTCTTTCAATAATGGCGTTCGAATTCTGAATCTCAAATAATATTGGTCACATGACACATCATTCGTAGTTCCTTTTATAAAGTGCGGGTCAAATTCTAAATATGTGCCCTTATTTTTCTTATACGGAATAAGTTTAACGTCATTAGGACTCAAAAAATCCAATTTATATAGAATAAATTCTGTCTTTTTTGCATCGCCCTCCTTCATAACCTCTACTTTTTTAGAATTAGACGTGACATCAGCAGACCTATATGGTTCATTGAACACTGCACCTAGTAAGTTTGCGTCTTTTGATAAGCACTCGCATAAATCCTCAAGGTCTTCCTTTTCGACCTGAAAAGGGAGATACAATCTTATTTTTTTAGCATCTGACAAGTGAGATAGCATTAACCCTATATCTAAAACAGGCGTTTCATCATCCCATCCGCACTGGGTCCAAAGATTGATGTTTACTTTTACGGAAAAATGCTCTTTATTCGCGTTATTTTCGTCATTCTTGTCATTTGAAGGAACATATGCCAAAGCAAAACTGTCCAAATCCGTCACCCACCATTAAATTATCCAATCCACGGAGTTTTTTCTACATTTTCATTATAGCATCTGTTGAGTCTATTAGCAACAATGAGAATAATTAGGGCGGTCCATTTTCTCTGTAAACGATTTTTCAACGATACTACAAAGCTCCTCCGTGCCGGAAAGCACCCCAAGGGGAGCCCAAAGCGGACGAAGGAGCAGGATGAAGCATTTGTCGCCA
>CAKQCV010000156.1 GCA_934217675.1 uncultured Prevotella sp.
AGCGACCGTTTCCTTCATCTGTTCATCAGACAAAACGGGAGTCAAAATGAAAACGGTTTCGTAATGATTCAACATTTCTTTAATTGTTTTGTTATATTATTTTGCAAAATGCGGTACAAAGGTACTGCTTTTGTTTATAGAGCAGATACTATGCACCAAATTATTTGAAAACATTAACTATAAGCTTCAACTTTTTGCTTTTTTTAGTCATATAGAGCATTCTTCCAAGAAATATAGCTGAAAATAACCCGTTGACGGAATTAATTTGTTGCATACTTAATTCTACCAATGGGGTTATATATTATAAACGTTTTAAACGAATTCCTTTATCTAATCTATATTATTCATAGGATTATTATAGTCCATCATAAATTATAAATCACAAATTATCTGCCATTCTTAATTTCACATTTTATTATTATCTTTGCATAAGATAGGCTGCGACTCAGCATAACTGAAGCAAGCTTTGTTCTGTATTCGTCTTGCACTATCTTTGCATAAGATAGGCTGCGAATCAGAATAATATATCAAGAACATCTTAAAAACAATAAAACATGGAAATAAAAATATACGCAGAAATAATTGCGAGAAATATACAGATAAGCATACGAAGCGTAGAAAACACATTGACGCTGCTCAATGAAGGATGTACGATTCCATTTATAAGTAGATATAGAAAAGAACGTACAGGTAATCTCAATGAAGTTCAAATCACAGCCATAAGCAACGCTAATGATAAACTAAAAGAAATATCCAAGCGAAAAGACACTATAATAAAAACAATTTCAGAACAAGGCAAAATGACAGATGAGCTACAATCTAAGATTGAACATTGCTGGGATGCCAATGAATTGGAGGACATATATATGCCATTCAAACCTAAAAGGAGAACAAAGGCTCAAATAGCTCGTGAACTTGGACTTGAACCACTGTCGGTAATTATAATGATGCAACGCGACAACAATATTGAAGCGACAGCCAAAAGATTCATTAAAGAGGGAATAAAAGATGCTGCTGCAGCTATAAAAGGTGCACAGGATATAATAGCAGAAACAGTAAGCGAAGATGAACGTAGCCGTCAACAAGTCAGGGGATGCTTCAAGCGCGAAGCCATAATATCCTCAAAAGTGGTCAAGGCAAAGGCTGAAACTGAAGAGGCAGCAAAATTCTCTGACTATTTTGATTTCTCAGAACCTTTAAAGCGGTGTTCTTCTCATAGGCTCCTTGCCATGAGGCGTGGGGAAAGTGAAGGTATACTGAGAATAACAATATCTACTGACGACAATGACTGCACAGACAGGATAAAGAGAAATTATGTGCGTGGATATGGGAAATGTTCTACATTAGTAAGTGAAGCTATCGAGGACTCATACAAACGACTCATCAGACCTGCGATTGAAACTGAATTTGCAAACCTAAGCAAAGAAAAGGCTGATGAGGAAGCAATAAATGTGTTTGCAGAAAATCTACGACAACTGCTATTGTCGGCTCCGCTCGGACAAAAACGTGTTATGGGAGTTGATCCTGGATTCCGCACCGGATGCAAAATAGTATGCCTTGACAATCAAGGAAGTTTACTGCATCATGAAGCTATCTTTCCACATCCTCCAGTAGCAAAACGTCAACTTGCAGCCAAGCAAATGGAAAAGATGGTAGATGAATTTCATATTGAAGCTATAGCCATCGGAAACGGCACCGCAAGCCGGGAAACTGTTGATTTCATAAAGTCACTGCATTTCAACCACGACGTAAAGCAGTTCGTGGTAAGCGAAGACGGTGCATCTATATACTCTGCATCTAAAACAGCAAGAGAGGAATTTCCAAATGAAGATGTAACCGTCAGGGGAGCAGTATCCATAGGAAGAAGACTTATGGACCCACTGGCTGAATTAGTTAAAATAGACCCCAAGAGTATTGGAGTGGGACAATATCAGCATGATGTTGACCAGACGAAACTAAAGAAGAGTCTTGACAAAACTGTGGAAAGTTGTGTAAACGCTGTTGGAGTCAATCTTAATACAGCAAGTCAGCATCTGCTAACTTATGTAAGCGGGCTTGGTCCAACATTGGCAAAAAATATTGTTGAATACAGAAAACAGAATGGAGCATTTACAAGCCGTACACAGCTTAAAAAGGTATCCCGCTTAGGACCTTCAGCCTTTGAACAATGTGCAGCATTCTTGAGAATTCCTGGGGCAAAAAATCCTCTCGACAATAGTGCAGTGCATCCTGAAAGCTATAAGATAGTAGAACAAATGGCAAAAGACTGTAAGTGCTCAGTATCCGAATTGATTGGCAATGCTAATAAACGTGCTCTAATTAATATCAACAAATATGTGACGAACGACATAGGCATACCAACATTAACGGATATAATGAAAGAACTGGAAAAGCCAGGACGTGATCCACGTGAACAAATAGAGGAATTCGAATTTGATAAAAATGTCACCTGCATGGATGATCTCACAGAAGGAATGATTCTTCCTGGGATTATAACAAATATAACAAAATTTGGTGCCTTTGTTGATATCGGTGTACATCAAGACGGACTCGTTCATATTTCACAACTTGCCGACAACTATATCACAGATCCAACTCAAGTTGTGAAGCTCCATCAACATGTTAAAGTCAGAGTATTAAGCATTGACAGAAAAAGAAACAGAATATCTCTTTCTATGAAGAACAAAAATTAATATCTACAGACATTTAGATAT
>CAKQCV010000157.1 GCA_934217675.1 uncultured Prevotella sp.
GCTGCTCCTCGATACGGATCAGCTGGTTGTATTTCGCCATACGGTCGGTGCGGCTCATCGAACCGGTCTTTATCTGTCCTGAGTTCGTGGCAACGGCGATGTCAGCGATTGTCGTGTCCTCGGTCTCACCTGAACGGTGGGAAGTCACTGTGGTATATCCGTGACGGTGTGCCATCTCAATAGCATCAAGTGTCTCGGTGAGCGAACCTATCTGGTTCACCTTAATCAATATTGAATTGGCAGCACCCATCTTGATTCCCTTCTCCAGGAATTTCACGTTGGTAACAAACAGGTCATCGCCCACGAGCTGACAACGGTCACCGATAGCTGCAGTCAGCTTCACCCAATTGTCCCAGTCGTTCTCGTCAAGTCCGTCCTCGATGGAGTCAATAGGATATTTCGTTATCAGTTCTTCAAGATATTTTATCTGCTCCTCGGCTGTTAGTTTCTTGCCGTTAGGGTCTTTTTTCTTGCCATCCTTCAACTGACGGTAGTCGTAGAACCACTCACCATTCTCGCATACGGCAAACTCACTTGCTGCACAGTCCATGGCAATCTTCACGTCCGTGCCTGGCTCATAGCCAGCATCCTTAATTGCCTGGCAGATGCTGTCGAGGGCATCCTCAATACCGTTGAGTGCTGGAGCAAATCCACCCTCATCACCCACGGCAGTAGACAATCCGCGCTTTTTGAGAAGCTTTGCCAATGCATGGAATACCTCGGCTCCCATACGTATTGCCTCTTTTTCCGAAGGAGCTCCTACCGGACGAATCATAAATTCCTGAAATGCTATTGGCGCATCTGAATGTGCTCCACCATTGATGATATTCATCATCGGAACAGGAAGCACATATGTGTTGCTGCCACCGATATATCGATAAAGCGGAATATGCAGATATGCAGCTGCGGCATGTGCTACGGCAAGCGAAACGCCAAGGATGGCATTTGCACCAAGATTCGACTTCGTCTTTGTCCCATCAAGTTCGAGCATACGGCAATCAATGCCACGCTGTTCCAATACTGACATACCCGTTATTGCTGGAGCAATGATATTATTCACATTATCTACAGCCTTGAGCACTCCCTTGCCTAAGTAGCGATTCTTATCGCCATCGCGCAACTCCAAAGCTTCGTTCTCACCGGTTGATGCTCCCGACGGTACGGAAGCTCTACCCATAATGCCCGACTTTAGCGTTACTTCTACCTCTACTGTTGGATTGCCTCTTGAATCCAAGATTTCTCTTGCATGTACTTTTTCGATTATCATAATTTTATTATTAAGTTTTAGAAATTTTCTGTTGCAAAATTACGGAATTAACAAACACCACACAAATCAATGGCATCACAATTTTTCGGTAGATTGAGTGGAAAGTTTTAGGAAGGGGATCCGAAAAAACAGGTTCTTCCGTTAAATGCGTAGATAAGGAACAAGAAAAAAGGCTTATATGGCATAAATAAAGCTGGCATTATATATCTTTGTAGTGACCAAACCCAAAGAAATATGAATGCCAGCATAATGCATAAAGCCTTTGGCATATCCATGCAAGAATGTTTGGATATGCGTTGCGAAAGTAATCAAATAGTTTTGAATATCCAAACTCCTGACGATAAACTTTGTTGTCCAGAGTGTGGAAGCCATAATATTGTGCGTAATGGCTATACGACAAGACGCTTTATCAGTGAGGTTGCTCGAAGACATTTATAGAGATGAAAGTCCAGCGTGTTAAATGTGCGGACTGTGGTTGCATAAGGCAGGAGGATGTTGATTTTGCCAAGGGAAAGCGAAGGCATACAACAGCTTTCGCCAATATGGTAATCGACTTGTCACGCTTTGCGACAATACAAGACATTGCATGGTTCCTGGATGTTTCTTGGGACATGGTGCGCAACATACAAATGGAGTTTCTGCAAAAAGAATACAGTTCCCCAGACTTGTCAAATCTCAAATACATATCAATAGACGAGTTTGCAACCCACAAAGGGCAAGTCTACAAAACTATAGTTGTTGACTTGGAAACTGGTCGCATTGTCTATGTAGGAGATGGTAACGGCAAGGCTTCGCTGAAAGACTTTTGGGACAAGCTTGGTGATGGAAAGAATGACATAAAGGCTGTATGTACAGACTTGTCGTCAGCTTATACTGGAGCTGTTACAGAAAACATTCCCAATGCTTCCCTTGTGGTAGATCATTTCCATGTGGTAAAGCTTATGAACGAAAGGATTGACCAGCTTCGCCGTCTACTGTGGCATGCGGAGAAAGACGTGAACAAACGCAGGATCATCAAGGGAACACGCTGGATGTTGCTTAGGAACGGACAAGATGTCTTTGACGATGTATGTATACAGAACAAGGCTGGACAATGTATTGAACCTGAATGAACCGCTTATGCGATGCCCCATACAAATATTTACACTCCACCATATATTTAAGATTATATTATTAAATCTTGAAATTTAAAATCGATATAAACAGGTTTACTAATTATATCTTTTATAAGAGCAAAAGTATTAATTTTTATTTAACGACAAAAAGTTTCATAATATTTTTTACCTTGCAAATACAATTTTGTAAACTCTATGAGAGGAAGACAACATCATATATAAATAAAATAAGTTAGGCGAGAACTCGGATTTTTTGCTGTGAATATTGCACACAAAATTGCGTTTCACTTGCTTTTTATGTGCGAAAATGCTATATTTGCACTTTC
>CAKQCV010000158.1 GCA_934217675.1 uncultured Prevotella sp.
CCTGTACACCATCCACGCCAACAGTCAGTTTTCCACGCTCAACTCCTCTCTTGACTGCCGCACGGATTCCGACATCGACCCGATGCACCCCCTTTGTATCGGCATGGACTACAATGCCAACATCAACTGGATTGTCTGTGGGCAGCCGCGTGCCAACAGATTAAACATTCTCAAATCTTTCTATGTCAAGTTCGAGCGCAAAATCCCTGCGCTCGTCGCCGACTTCTGTACCTACTACGCTCCGCACCCTAACAAGACGGTCATCTACTATTATGATGCCACGGCTCTCGGCTCCAACTATGCCGTGAACGACCAGGACTTTCACTGGGTCGTTGTCCACGAGTTCGAGCGTCACGGCTGGCAAGTGATTGACGTGTACCTCGGCAACCCGATGCGACACGATGAAAAGTATCTCCTTATCAATCAAGGCTTCGCCGGCAAGCAGCGCCTCATGCCTTACTTCAACCGTCAGAACAACGATGACCTTATCTTAGCAATCCAAAGTGCCGGAGTGGAGCGTGGTCGCAACGGCTTCCGCAAAAACAAATCCATGGAGAAGCAACCGGAATCTGAAGAAGACCTCCTTGAGCACCGCACCGATGGCACAGATGCCTTCGACACCCTCTATATCGGCTGCGAAAAGTTCCCACAACACGATTTATACCCGATTTGTGTTGGTGGTGTGAGATAAATAAAAATATTATCTATTTTTACTAAAAAAAATGTATCTTTGCACATATAAAAATAAAACATATATGAAAAAAATAAATCCTAATAACAGAATATTAATCTCAAATCATTATTATGATTTGAGTAAAGATAATCGCTTTCTAATCCCATTCATCGAAGGGACAAAAATTGGTTTTGCAAATAAAGAAGGTGAAATAATCATACCATCTAAGTTTCAATTTGTACTTGACGATTTTACTAATGAAAAATCATTGGTCAGAGTTGGAGAAGATTATGCTCTAGCTTATGAAAGAAAAACGAAATGTCCAACAACATATATTTATAAGCATTTTGGAATATTAAAATCTAATGGAGATTTTCTTGTACCTATGGAATATAATACAATTATAGCATCCAAAGATTTGGAAAAAAATTATGTTTTATATTCCATAAATAAAGGATATGCTGTTATCAATAATAAAGGAGAATTTATTGTGCCTTTTGGAGTTTATAATTATATATCTGGTTTTGATTATTTTCATGCACGAATAAGAATTGATAAAAGTATTAATAATCATCGTAAATCCTATTGGGGCATTATTGATTATACAGGAAAAATAGTTTTGGAACCAAAATATAAATTTATATATAACTTCTATAATACATCACAACAGTATGTCAAAGTCATATCATTCGATAATGTTATTCATGAATTTCATTTTCTTGACAATACACTAAAATATAATGGAGCATATGATGATGAGGGACGAGAATTTGAACAAGAGCTCGAAGACTATCAGTCACTTCAAGAATATACATTTTATAACTATAATGGAAGTTATGCTCAAGATGTAATGGGATATAGTGACCAAGAGATTGATGATGCATTTGATGGTGATCCTGATGCTTATTGGAATATAGACTAAAATATTATAAAGATGGATTTAGACAAATTTATATGCCCAAGATGTGGCGAAATTCATAATCTTAAAGATTCGGTTATTGAAAATATTGAATTATCATGTGAAGTTGATAATAGTCATGGATATAATGCTTACCGTAGCACATGGGTTGTTAAATATATACCTATAAAAGTTTGTAAAAGATGTGGCAAGATTTTAAACAGAAATCATTGGCTACGACATATATTATGGTTTGTTTTACCACAATTTTTAGGTATCATTTTAGGTTTATTTGGAAAAGGCTATGACATAAAGATTTTTGCACTTATGCTATTAATTCCATTATTAACTTATACTCTTGCAGTAGTAATTTACAGAGACGTAAAATCAAAATTTTATGCAAAGAAAATTATAGCAAAAGCAAAAGAATGCAATGCTTTGTGAGTTTTTACAATACTTACATGACTTTTAAAATTTCAGTTTCATAAATTTACATATTTCACCGGATTCTGGCTCTTTCCATAGAAAGAAGCCACGCTCTTGTCCACATAAAGAGAATTTTGACATTTATTCCCAACAAACTCTACACGTCCCTCATTCTTTGGATTTTCTGTATATTTCCAAGCATGAGGGATGTAGTCTTCTTTCACGATACCATCCACAACGGCAAGGACATGATTTGCTTTTGATTCCCTTTGCAAACTCATTTTCCAATATTTGCGTGTCATCTCGTATAAATCTTCCCTGTCTATTTTGCCGACTTTTAGGCAGATTATTGTGTCGCCGTCCTGTGGTATTAATTCTGTTCTCATTTTTATCTGATTTAAATTTTCTACAAAGGTAAATACTTTTCTGATTTTTTCCAAATTGAAAGTTATTTTGTAAACCTCTCCCCCTAACCCCTCTTTTCCTCCTCCCTCCGCCCTGCGCCCCGTTTCTTCGGCATTTCCTCTATGTCGTCCACCACCTTCTCCGCTTCGCTGTCCTTTGCCAAGAGCAATCTCGTGGGCAAGAGCGGCAATTGGATGTCCAGCCCAGAACACTTTTTGAGGAGTATAGCGGTAAACACCTTGTTTTATCGCTTTTTCGCAACCTCTCATTCCTGTCATCGCTTTCATGAAATAGGTAG
>CAKQCV010000159.1 GCA_934217675.1 uncultured Prevotella sp.
AGATATAAGTCAATGCGATTTCGCCACGCTTATTCTGGGGCAAATCTACTCCAACAATTCTTATTGCCATTTTGTAAATTGATAAAAAATTAATTTGTTTGTTTTTTGCATCTTATTGACTTCTCAATTAATAAGACGTAAAATTAACCCTGACGTAACTTGTACTTTGGATTTTTTTTGTTGATAACGAACAGACGACCTTTGCGACGAACAATCTTGCAGTCGGGTGTGCGTTTCTTCAATGATGCTCTTGTCTTCATATATCTCTATAGTTTATTTGTATCTAAATACTATTCTGCCTTTAGTCAAATCGTATGGACTCATCTCAACCTTTACCTTGTCACCAGGAAGAATCTTAATGTAATGCATTCTCATCTTTCCTGATATATGGGCTGTGATTGGACAACCATTCTCTAATTCTACACGGAACATGGCATTTGACAGTGCCTCTACGATTGTTCCATCTTGCTCTATTGCGGCTTGCTTTGCCATAATTTATAATTTTGCTTCTATTTTTTCTATTTCGTCAAATGAAGATAAAACCTCTGCTACTCCTTTGCGTATCGCTAACGTATGCTCAAAATGAGCAGCGGGTTTACCATCACGGGTACGTATCGTCCAACGGTCGGGCATCATGTATATAGAACGGCTGCCCATTGTTATCATTGGCTCGATTGCTATACACATACCTGCCTTTAACAACATTCCGTTTCCACGGCGACCATAGTTAGGAACTTGTGGAGCTTCATGCATTTCACGTCCAATGCCGTGACCTGTCAATTCACGAACGACTCCATAACCTTTGGCTTCACAATAGTCTTGAACTGCTGAACCTATATCACCAAGATGTTTGCCTGACACGGCATTCTCAATTCCCTTGTATAAAGACTCCTTAGTTGTCTGCAACAATGTCTTAATTTCAGTATTAACCTCACCAACACAAAAGGTATAGCAAGAATCACCATTGAAACCTTCTAACAATGTGCCACAATCTATCGATATTATATCGCCATCCCTAAGGATTGTCTTGTCATCCGGTATTCCGTGCACCACGACATCATTAACTGACGTACATATACTTGCCGGAAAAGGATTTCCAAAAGGATTGGGAAAATTCTTGAATGTCGGTATAGCACCATGATCTCGAATGAAAGCCTCTGCAATCTTATCCAAATATAATGTTGAAACTCCGGGCTTAATACATTTAGCCAATTCAGCCAGTGTCATTGACACTAACTGATTGGCTTTACGCATTAGTTCTATTTCATCTTCAGTCTTCAGAAATACTTTCATCAGCACTAATTCTAATAGGCAGAAATCCCTGCATTGCGATTACGAACATGACCTGCATTCAAAAGGCCATCATAGTGTCTCATCATCAAATGGCTCTCTATCTGCTGCAATGTGTCAACGACAACACCAACAAGAATCAAGAGAGAGGTACCACCAAAGAACTGGGCAAAAGCGTCTTGAACGTTAAGCAAACCTGCAAGTGCCGGCATTATCGCAATAAAGGCGATGAATAAAGAACCAGGGAATGTGATACGAGTCATAACTGTATCAATGTAATCCGCTGTATCTTTACCAGGCTTAATTCCAGGAATGAAACCGTTGTTACGCTTCATATCCTCAGCCATCTGAGTCGGATTCAAGGTAATTGCTGTATAAAAATAAGTGAAAGCAATGATTAGTGCTGCAAACACTATATTGTAAAGCAAACTACGGTGATCCATCAAAGACCTGATAATCTCATTATTGGCATCAGTAGAATACTGAACCACAGCAAGAGGAATGAACATCAATGCTTGAGCAAAGATGATAGGCATTACGTTAGCAGCAAAGAGTTTCAAAGGAATATACTGACGAGCGCCACCATATTGCTTGTTTCCAACAACACGCTTAGCGTATTGAACTGGAACTCTTCGTGTGCCTTGGGTCAGCAAGAGAGATGCACAAACTACAAGATAAAGAATCAGAAGCTCAATGATAAACATTACAAGACCACCATTTGTGATGGCTGTGAATCGTGAACTGGTTTCCTGTATGAATGCCTGAGGCAAACGAGCAATGATACCAATCATGATTATTAAAGATATTCCGTTTCCTACACCTTTGTCTGTGATACGCTCACCCAACCAAAGGACAAACATACTTCCTGCTGCAAGAATTATAGTAGCCGTTATCGAGAACGCTGTCCAATTCAAGCCTGTTGCTAAAGCCCCAAAAGCTTGCATTTTTAAGTTCATCAAGTAAGAAGGAGCCTGAAGCAAAAGTATGAACACTGTCAAAACTCGTGTATACCAGTTAATCTTCTTACGACCACTCTCACCCTCACGCTGTAACTTTTGGAAATAAGGAACAGCGACAGCGAGAAGCTGCATAACGATAGAAGCTGAGATGTAAGGCATTATTCCCAATGCAAAAATAGATGCATGAGAAAACGCACCACCGGAGAACATGTCCAACAGTGACATCAAACCGCCACTTGTCTGGGACTGCAGTTTTTCCAACATAGCTGGATTAATACCTGGAAGCACGACAAATGAACCGAAACGGTAGATTGCCACGAACAGAATTGTGATGAGAATACGCTGACGCAAATCCTCAACCTTCCAACAGTTCTTCAGTGTCTCAATAAACTTTTTCATTTACTTAGATTATAGTTGTGTTAC
>CAKQCV010000160.1 GCA_934217675.1 uncultured Prevotella sp.
AGAAGCATCTTGGGAGGCACGGACTTCAGAAGTCTTTCCCTCATAGAGAAAATCAGATATATTAATGCTGTGTTATTATGGTTATGCAAACATCATGCAAATCCCATACTAAGAGACAAGTTGGATTTTAATGTCTCAAAACAAAAGGAAAAATGAAGAAGTACATTTTTTTAGATTTCGATGGAGTAATCAATACTCAAAATGATAAGTTTGACAAAAACGCTGTGGCTAATTTACGCCGCTTGTTAGTAAAAACTGATGCTAAGGTCGTCATTTCTTCCACTTGGCGATTGCAAGGCATGGAGTACATACAGCAATTATGGCAGGAATACCACTTGCCTGGTGAAGTTATAGGTTTGACACCTTCTTGCAATTCCATTAACTTTAGCAATGTAGACGGGCTGGAGGAATGGCAAGGCTTACATGGGTGTAAAGGCTTGGAGATTGCAGAATGGTTAAGATTGAACGCCAAAGAGTCTTATCAATATATAATTCTTGATGACGAGGAAGATTTTCTCCTTTCTCAACGAGAACATCTGGTGAAAGTTGAAGGTAGTAAAGGTCTTGATAAGGCTGATGTGAGAGTAGCAATTCAAATTTTAAAAGCCAAAGAACTCAGTAAAATGAAACGTTGGTTTTATGGAGCCCTAAAATATGTTACGGTTTATGTCCTTATGGTGATGCTTTTCATGGCTTATTTTTACTGGTATCCAGAAAAAGAGATGAATAACATGAATCGACATGCTCTTATGTATCAAGAGTGTTTGCGTAGTCATTTTCATATGCAAAAATAACAACTTCTACAATAATTTAGATGGAATTTCGTTTCTATGGTAAACAATTATAGTTTGTAATGTGATGAATGATATAATCAATATTCTAAACCAAGTTCGAATTATTTCACAAAAAATAAAAGAACAAAGAAAAGAAAAGTTTGAGCGTGGTGAAAGCTTTAATATTTTCAATGATTTAGGCTTCATGTCCGATGAAGTCCATCTACACTCTATGTTTTTGGCAAACCTGCTGAGTCCAAAAGGAAGCCACGGACAAAGAGGAAAATTCCTTGAGGCATTTTTGAAAATGCTACAAAAATCGTTTCCTGCAATATCTGCAGACAGTTTAGAATTAGACACAGCTATCGCTTCTGTAGAAGTAGAGAAATTTATAGGTAGGCAAACTGATAGTGAGGGTGGCAGAATTGATATCTATCTTTCAGATGGCAAGCATAGCATTATTATAGAAAATAAAATCTATGCTGTTGACCAATATCATCAGATGCTGAGATACTGGAATTATGGATTGGCACAAAAAGGAGACGATACGGGAAAATCATTTGTGTTGATTTACTTGACATTGGATGGTCGTTCTCCTTCAGAAGAATCATTGGGAGAAGATTTAAAGGAAAATGATATAGTTTGCTTGTCCTATAAGAGTGATATTAGAGGATGGCTTGATCGTTGCGTGGAGTTGGCTTCAAGAACTCCGCTCGTGAGAGAAACTATCAATCAATACATTAGTACTATTGACATATTAACAAATAACGTTATGGAAGATAATAAGGAACTATTAGATATTTTAAGCAAAGAAGAAAATCTCGATGCTGTTTATGATATTGCAAACAATAAAAATATAGTTATAAACAGAATTATAAACGAAGTGTTTATTCCTAAATTAAGGGATTTAGCAGAAAGCAAAGGGTTGACTTTGGGAAATGATTGTATAAAGAATTGGTTTGAAACATCATATGAAGGCCTCTCGTTTTATAATCCCCAATGGAAGTATCTTAAACTTGCTTTTGAATTTGAAGGCAAAGGTTTGAAAGATTTAATCTTTGGCTTTCGAACAAAAGATGGAGTCAAGCGTGAAGATGTAAAAGATTGGGAAGACATCCAAAAAGATTATTCTATTCCAAGGAGAGCTATCAATAATACATGTTGGATTTTTAAAGACTTTATAGGAAATAAAGATTGGGATAATGCCTCGGGGATAAAAGACTTACTGAACGGTAAAACTTTAGATGTTTTCTCGCAAATGTTCGATGAAGCTATAGATTGTGTCAAGGGACTGGATATTTAGTCCCTTGACAAAAGAACTTTAATGGTTGCCTTTCAAAGATACTTACTTGCAAGATTTCTTATTCTGTCCTTCACCTCTTCTCTTAGCCATAGAGGTTCCAGCACCTCTATGGCATCCATGTTCGAGAAAATCTCCTGTTCAAAATCAAATTCTGGTTTCAGGCGATACTCAAATATAGAGTATTCGTCAGTTCGCTTTGTTTCCTTTTGCGATTCATGGAGAGGCAAGTTGCGTATATAGTTACTTTGAAAGGCATCCACTTTGAGCACAACTTTCTGAACATCAGAATTCTTGTTATTGATGATGCCAAAGCAATCTTTGAAGTAATCAGCCGGCTCCAAATCCTTAGGCATCTTGAACACTTTGTCTGTGATTATGACATTCTCCATGCGGTCAAGCGCATAACAACGGACATCATCTGTACCAGGGCTGTAAGCAACCACATACCAACGCTTCTTGAAAGCCTTCACGAAATAAGGATGGATGTCAAACTCATAATATTTATCGGCAGTGTAGCTGTAGTAAGATATGAAGATGACATGGTTGTCACGCATGGCCTTGATGATGTCTTCCAGATAGTTCCT
>CAKQCV010000161.1 GCA_934217675.1 uncultured Prevotella sp.
CCGCAATGAAGTTGAACGATATTTTCTTCGAATAAAGCGTTTTAGACGCGTTTTTACCCGTTATGATAAACTTGATGTTCTGTATTTGGGGAACCTTACCTTAGCTATGATTTTTGATGCTATTTTAATGTGAACAGGCTATAGCTTGTGTGGTCAGCGCAGTATCTGTAAGCATTGTTGAATATACAGAAATAATTTCTGAAATAGCGGAGGGCGCACCTTCTTCACAGATTGCACAAGATTATGCAAGGGATGCCCTGAGTGATGCACTACCTGAAGAAACAGATGATAGAAACAGTGTTTACTTATATTATTCAGCAGAGATTATTAATCATGTAACTGTTGTACATATGAGCCAGCCTTTAAAACTAAAACAAGCAATAAATAAGACTATAAATTGTAACAAACTTCTTTCGGGTTTATGGGCAGCAACGCAAGAAGCGGCTCAGCTTTTATTATCATTGGTAGGAGGAGCTGCTAAAAGAGCTGGACAGCAAAGTTGCCGACAATATGGTCCCAATGCTGAGAAAGGTAAGGGTAATGGAATGCATAATGCTGTACATTATCATCCAGCATGTAATGAAAGCTTTCATATATGGTTTGGTATTGATATGGATGCAGTGACAAATGGAAAAATTATATTTACTTTCTAAGTAGAATGGAGATGGTATTATGAGTATACAGTTATATTTAGTTTTTAACTCAATTACCCAGTATGAGAATGTTAAAAAAAAGTACAACTGGGAGGATAGTTGGTCAGAAATAGTGGATACTGATACTATAAGATGTTTAAAAAAATATTGTGTATGTGCATTTTATGGAGACAATGGTTTTACTCATGGGATTGGTAGTTGGCAATACCTTACATATTCTATTCTTGGTAATAGTAGACATCAATTAAATCAATATGTAAATGAAATTAACCAAATAAGTGTTAATGAATTAAAAACCACGTATCACGATGTGATGAGCGTTTTGGATAATGTTATTGAGTGGGCAGATTTTATTCGGGATAATATTAATACACTAAATAATATAGGATTTTTACTACATTGGGATGTTGACGATGATTTTTCAAGGGTTGTTTTTGCCCAAAAAGATTATAGCCATCTTAAGATAATAGATTTACTGACAGTACAAGAAGACGTAGTATTATGGATTACAAAAGATTAATGTATTCGTAATGGACACGGTTCTGTTGTTGGACTTGCTAATGAAAGTGGCGTTGTTACCGATACCTATTCGTATGACGCATTTGGTAATCTGCTGAAATCTAAGGGTAATACCAAGAATTGCTATCGTTATTGCGGTGAGCAGTTTGATGAGACTACGGGGCTGTACTATCTCCGTGACCGTTATATGGATACCTCTACGGGCAGGTTTATTTCGCAGGATAGCTATGCTGGAAGCATTTCTGGCCCCATATCTTTGCACAAGTACCTTTATGCTAATGCTAATCCTGTGATGTATTCTGATCCAAGTGGGTATATTGGACTTTTAGATACAGTTTGTGCAAGTACTATTGGAAATGTTTTATTTTATAGTGCATCAGCTGGTTTAATAACATTTGGTATGGGATTAATACGGCAATTAAGAGAAATTGACAATGGCATTCGTAAAACAATTGATTGGTCAAATCTGATCAAAGAAATTATATTTAGTACAGCACTTGCAGCTGGTTTAAGTTGTTTAAGTCTTTTGATTTTACCGCTTATAACAAATTTATTAGCAAAAGCAATAATTTGTTATGTCTTGGCTGGAACAGGATTATTCTTTGGTGGAGTAGGATTAAAAAATTGTTATAATGATATAAGTGCAAAGAATTATGATTTAGCAGTTTTGGATTTCTTTTTTGCAATACTATCATTCTATGGAGCAAAAAAAAGTTTTGATAGTGCAAGAATTTATCAAAATAGTGTTTCGCCAAAAAATCCGTCCTCAAATTCAAAATATCAAAAAGCATCATTATTTGAGCGTTTATTTGTAAAAAAAGCAAATATAAATGATTTATATCCTTGTCCCAAAGATGATTTTTCTAATCCAAATGTAGGACCATCCAATTCTGCTGTTGCAAAATATATTAAAGAAATTTCGCAAACTGGAACGCTTTCTGAGCCAATTGAGGTGCAAAAGTTATCGTCAGGTGGCTATGAAATAGTAAACGGACACCATCGTTGGCTTGCTGCACAAAAAGTTGGATTAGAGGAAGTACCTATCAAAATAAGTAATTATGATGATTAAGAAGGTGTTAATATTGATTGAAATTTATAGCGATAAAATGATCTTGGATATGGATAAGTCTGGAATTATTTTAAAAAGTGGGTATCAAATTAGCTTTTTAGCTTGTAACCAAAAATGGAATAGTATAAAAAATAGCCATTCTAAGTGTATTGGAGAGAGGGATATAACCGCAAAATATCCGTATTATATTTTTTATTTAGAAAAGCGGATAATAAAGTTAGAAATTCGTAGCTTTTTTAAGAAAAAAATCTTCAATAGTATTAAACATCATATTGAAATAAGCGGGTATACAACATTTGATTTGTCGTAATTTTTTAATGATAGATTGTCAAGTCAAGTGCAACAAAATCAACGAAAAAATTTATAAAGCACTTCGAGGGGAGTACGAAAACC
>CAKQCV010000162.1 GCA_934217675.1 uncultured Prevotella sp.
CCGAAGCGACGCGGACGGCTCAAGAAGAAATACTTGCCGTCGGTATGTGCCATCCGGTAAACATACTCCGTCTTGTCTATATAGAGATTGTCGTTCTTACGAATCTCCTCAAAAGTCTGTATTCCTATAGGATAAAGTTTTCTTGCCATAACCATAATTCTGTATATGCGTGAAACAAGTTGATGTCAGCTTTTGCAAATTTACACAAAATACTTGCTTTTGCAAAGAACTAAAGAAAAATATATATCTGTAAAATGATTATTGTTTCCTACTTATAACCTCAGTCCCACCTTTGCACCAAGCGTCATGATGTGCATGTATTCTCGACTCCCACGACTTGCAGGAGCCTGAATATTGTAGTCAAGAAAGATACTACCCGCAAGACGATTGTGTACTGCATATTTCAACGACAGACCAGAGCCACACGAAAAGCCATGGTTGTTGCCTACAGGAATATTATTTATCGTAGTCTTTGGATACCACACGCCACCACCAATAAGTTTACTGCCTATAGAAAAGCGTTTTGTTATAGGTAAAGAAAAAAACGGTCCCACCATTGCCGTAAAATAATTGAAGGTCTTGTCTGGAGCATCATTTTTATTCACGATATATTGAAGATTTGAAAACGAAGCTCTTCCACCAATGCCTATATGGCTACTGACGAACCAAGCTCCTTCCATACCTATAGTTGTTCCAGTAGAAGTTTGGAACACATTCTGCTCATCAAGGTCATACTTACTCAACGGCAAGTTGAACCCCATATAAAGTTCAAGAAAAGAGTTACGTTCCATATTAATCTCATCATCTTTACCATTTTTCTCTTTTACGTTCAGTCCCCTGTCTTTGCAAATAAGGTCTGCAAGCCAATAGCCAAACTCTGTAGTCATAATACCTATACCGGCTCCAACCATCACATCACTGAGCCAATGCTTATTGTTAGCCATACGCATAAGTCCCGTTGCTGTTGCCACACTATATGCACCAATGCTAATCCACGGACTTTTGTATCCATACTCCTTGCTGAACATCGTTGCAGTCATGAATGCCGTTGCCGTATGTCCAGATGGAAAGCTATGATTGTCGGAACCATCGGGACGCGTCACGTTGGTAAAGTTTTTCAATCCCTGCACAGTGCCTGCCATCAATGCTGTAGAAAAAGCATCGCTTAGGATCATTCTCCCCCATGAGGAACGGCTTTTCACCCCAGCAACTTTCATCCCCACCATCACTGCAGCTGGAGCAAGTTGCGTATAATTGTCAAGTGTACGGTGGAACATAGGCATAAAATCGTTTCTAAGCTTTCGGAACTTTGTGTCTTGATGCTTTTCTATAAGTCCGCCAACAATTAGTGGCACACCGATATAAGTTGATTTAAACAGTTTACCGTGAGTAAATCTATCAATACAAGCAGCGCCATTCTTTGTATTTTCTATTGTATATCTCAATGTATCTACGGGAGTATTTAAGGTATCATTATGCGCAAAAGTATTTATACCTAAAATAATAAAAAATATAGAAATAAAAGTTCTCATAATAATTTGCTTTTATAAGATAACGAACTCGCTCTAAAATAATTGCATCAATACATGAATGTAACAACTTTGTAATATACAGAAAATAAGTTCCTTCACACAAAATACCGCTTACTTTTTTCTTTATAAAAATTGTAAATCTAAAATATCTTACTAACTTTGCATCGCTTAACAATAATATAAGCACCAACGTACAAAAGATAAACAGATATACACAAAAACATATAAAACAAAAAATTATGATTACACTATTATTCAAGAAAACAAAAACTATTATGGAAAACAAAATCGCAACATTACTATTAATGCTTGTCATGATATGTTTTTCTGCCGAAACATTGGCACTCGACATAAAACGCTACGTACGTGTTGGTGGCATAGGCAACGGAACATCGTGGGAGAATGCCTGTGGCAGTATACAGAAAGCTGTTGACAATTGCAAGGTGGCTGGAAGTGGAACAATATATATTGCAGCTGGCACCTATCACGAAAGAGTGACAATAGAGAACAATGCTCATGATATAACAATACTTGGTGGTTTCCCTGCTGAAGGTGGCGACAAACAAGATTTCAACAACCGTTCCGTGATTGACGGCAAGAACCACAATTGCTGCATATCTGTGCGACACAGCAAGAATATAAACCTTGACAGGTTGATTGTTGTAAATGGCGGTACAGGCAGCATACCTTTCTCCGAAATGGGAACAAGTGATGCAGGTGGCATATTCTATAATTATGCTGAAGGCAGCATAACCAACTGTGAGGCATCCTACTGTCGTGGATTTGGTATTTATGTAGGCGATTTATTGAGAAAGAGCTGTACCATTAGTGACTGTACTGCATCATATTGCGGTAGGGGTATTTATGCAAATCAACACCCCGTGTATAACTGTTTGGCATTTTACAATGAGGGCATAGGAATAAGCGTGTCGAATGAAACAATTATGCATAGTGACGCATACGGCAACAAGGGTGGCGGCATGTCTATTTATAGTGGTAAAATGGCATACTGCCATATTTACAACAATCAGAATATGAATGGCGAGGGTGGAGGAGTCCATGCATCTGGCCTCACTACGATAT
>CAKQCV010000163.1 GCA_934217675.1 uncultured Prevotella sp.
GGGGTAGCTATGCCATTCTCTGCATATTCGAAACCAACGAAATAAGGCATATTAAGAGAATGCAATGATGATGAAATTATCTTTGTTCGCTCTTTTGCTCCTTCTAAATTTGCATGCCAGCATCTTACAGCATATTTCTTGCCAGAGGCTATATAAGGAAAAACAATGCAATACCCTCCAGCATACTTTATAGGTTTGCCGTTATACATTTCTGGCTTTCCACCAGCTAATTGTGACGCTTTTACAAGGCTACCTACAACTATCGATGTAGAATAGTCTGAACAAGAAGGAAGTGATGGCATATTATTCTTTGATTAACATCTGAAAAAGCTTATTTATACATTCGTTATACTTTTCTACTAACTCATTACAGAATCTTCGTACATCATTAGCTCCTATTGACGAACTTTTTGTAAATTGTTTTTTCCTTTTAGTAGGATAGGAGTTAAGTCGTTTTGAATTATCAATAATTGACTCGCAACGGCCAGAAGCAAACTTTTCAAAGTCCTGTTTGATCTTTTGTTTCTTGTCTTCAAGAGTGGAAGGTTCTGTCGTTTTTCCTTGTTCGCTCGAAATATTTACGTTATCTGCCTTTTCCTCTTCATCTGGTAGAACATTTGTTGCTGAATTTTCTTTTGTTGACAACGATTTGTTTCTGACTTCCGTTGGCTTTTCGGATTCTATAAGTGAATGTATATCATCTTCTTGCTCTATGTTGAAATTCATAGAGCCGTCAGGTTCTATAATGCACAAAGTGCTGTCATCATTATGAAGTCCTTCTTGTCGCCAATCATCTACCAACGAGCAATATTCTTCATGCCCTTTGAGTTCCAATATTCTCGTTAACCATTGACTACGATGTTCCTTATTGTTAGAAAGAAATTCTGAAAACGGATCAGAAACCAATAATAGACAATGCCCCTCTGATAATTTTCCGCTAAATTCTTTGATTTGTCCTCGACCAACCTTGTTTGGAAAACTCTCATAATAATCAGGGTAGCTATCAAAAGCTTTGCTTTCTGAAGTGAGTATATTGATAGGTTCTTTCCCTGTTGTGTCAACCTCTATGATACAAGTATCACCAAGCACATGACCAACCCAGTTTTCTGCATCTATGAATTTTACGCCACACAGGGTCGCACCTGCTCCATTTTGAGCCTCAATGCAGTTTTGAAGTCTCCAAGGATTCTTACCATTGTGTATTTCTGCGCTAATAAAATCGACAACTTTATTTAGCCAAACATTACATAGCTTTTTCCTATCTTCGTCTGTACAGTGTCCATTCGTTGCATAGAAAGAAGACAGGATTTCAGCCCAATAGTCAGGGAATACGGATTGTGACATACCGTCAGAGACGGCAATCGTATGACTGTCGCTGTTGATGCAGAATCTGTCTTGACATTCTGAATAATTCTCTTTTAATTTATGGGTTATGAAAGCTCTTATTTTCATCTTCAACCTTTTATTTTTGGACAATAAAACTCATACTCGCGAAAATTTCGCAAGCTACAATCGTTTTACAAATGTAATAAGTGTTATCTGTCTCCTTGTCCTTTGCTGGAACCAAAATCAATGAGTCCAACCAGCTCCACGCCATCGCATTGGCAGATTAGACCTCGTGCCCCACTCTTATAAGAAAAACCATTCTTTTCTGCAGCACCTTTGTATGAATCAGGTATTTCTGTAGAAATGTCATACAGGAATTTACCTTCATCTGTGCTGATTTCATCCTTAGAGGCTGGGAACATAGCTTTAGTTCCATTTCCAATCATAGCATTGAAAATTTGCACCTTGCCATCGGCTGTATCAATGGCCTTTATCTGATTCACTACCTCAATGGTTTGCTCCTTGCATTCTTCTTCACCCTGATGGTTAAAGTAAGGGACACCATCTGAAATGTTTATGATAACAGGAGCAGGATTGTTAGGCTTGTCAGATATCCATTTCTCGATAATCTCTTTTGCCATTTCAAAAGCCCCTTTCATGTTGGTGGCACCATCTTCTTTTATTGGTTCTACCCAAATAGGCATACTTTTGTCTATTTCTAAAATGCCCCCTGCGCCATCGCTAATTTTTTGTTTGACTTTGTCAACACGAATAGGGCTCTCGTCCAAGTCTTTCAAATAACCTGCAATGAGATTTCTTACTTTGTGATTATAACCAATAACACTTATGAAACAACGATTCTTAGGTGCCTTACCATCAAAATTCTTTTGGATAATGGTATCGATAACTCGATTTACTGCTTTTGTGGCAAAAGTAGTGCGGGTTTCTTTCTCATTAGGGCTTTCCATAGGAAAAAGCATTGAACCTGATTGGTCTATCAATATGACCAATAAACCTGGGGTCGCTGAACTCCACTGCATTTCATTATTCATACGCAAAACGAATAAAACCTGTGAGCTCCAGCAGGAATGTTTGTATTATATGTTGCTGATACATAAGAAAAAGCGCAGAGCCATTCTGTCACTCGTTCCACAATCCGTAGGCTCTCGCATTGCCCTGTAAGTCGAAACGAGCAACGCCAATACATCGTCAAATCTCATGCAACATTTAAAAAGATAATAAAATGTGCGTAAATGCTAATATATGCAGCATATAGCAGGTGTT
>CAKQCV010000164.1 GCA_934217675.1 uncultured Prevotella sp.
CTTCATCATCGAGGAGATAAACTACTACTATGCGCCCTTTGTAGAACAGTTCAAGGAGCATCTTGACCCCATCATGTATGAAGGAGGCAAGGTACTCCAGGAAATGGAACGGATTATCGCAAGTCCGCATATCAGTCCGAACGACAAGACCAGATACGAGACTGACTATCAGGAGATATTGTCGCATTACGAATATCTTTTCTGAAGATTTATGGTAAGTACTCAAATTAGGGCTCAAAAATGAAAGTTTTATCTTCGCTGCGAACTTTAAAACATCAGATTTATGCACAGCAGCGAAGATTTGGAAAGTTTTCGATAAGCGAGAGCAATGAAAGCTTGCTTTCTGATTGCCGAGCGCAGAACCAAGCTTGCTTGAGTTATGCTGAGTGCAGCCGAAAATCATGTAATAATATCGAATTGGCAACATGCCAATAGTTAATAGACAAGTCAAATTTTTAACAACTCAATATATAGGCACTTGCAAAAGTGCCTATACAAAGGGGGATGCCCTAATTTGAGTACTAACGAACCTTTGTGTATCTAACGATTCTTTTACAAAGATAATGAAGGGAATTTATAAGGTTGATATTGACAATCCGAAACTTGATAAAGCTATTTCTTTCTATAAAGCGGAACAGGAGAAATTCATGAGAGCCACATCTTTATTTTGCGCATGGTACAAATGTGTAAAGAAGTTGCCAGGAGAAAATAGCGTTAAGTTATCTGAATCGTTTCCACAAGCTATATCAAAAATAGGTTCTGACCAAATAATTGAAATCAACAATAATTTGCAATATATCAATAGCCAATATCCCGATATTCAGAACATTACAGATGATGAAATCCATAAAGCTCTTGAAGAAATAAATGGAAAGATGGAGAGTATTAGGGGAAAGTATGTGTTTGACTTTATTGAGTATATAACATGTTGCTTAAATCGTGATTCTCAAGGGAATAAAAAGTACACGGAAGGAAAAATTTCATTTGAGAAGAATCGCAAGACATTGTTGTCAAGACTATCTCCATATGCAGACACTCCAACAAATTTGATAGACTATGTAAACAGAATGTGTGCTCGTAATTAATTAAAATAAATAATAGGAAGTATTTTATAATGTCAACTCAAACATCAGATAATAACAAGCGAATAGCGAAGAATACGCTTCTTCTTTACCTCCGTCTTGTCCTTACCATGGGTGTGGGACTGTTCACCAGCCGAGTGGTATTGAACACTTTAGGAGTAGAAGACTATGGAGTTTATAATGTTGTAGGTGGAGTCGTGGCTATGTTTGCCCTCTTCACTGGGTCGCTGTCGGCAGCGATAAGCCGATTCCTCACCTATGAATTAGGTAAGGGAAATGTTAAAAAACTCAATGTGGTGTTCTCAACGAGTGTCACAATACAATTGGTATTGGCAATCGTGGTATGTCTACTTGCTGAGGTGGGAGGCATGTGGTTCTTGAATACCCACATGAATATTCCTGCCGATAGAATGAATGCCGCCAACTGGGTGCTTCAATTTTCTATCCTCACCTTTGCGATAAATCTTATAAGTGTGCCTTATAATGCGGCAATCATAGCACATGAGAAGATGTCGGCATTTGCTTATATCAGTATCTTGGAGGTAATTTTGAAATTGGTAGTTGCGTATGCACTTTATGTTTCCCCGATTGACAAATTGAAGACTTATGCGATACTCTTGGCTCTTGTGGCATTGATTATACGATTTGTGTATAGTATTTATTGCAGCCGGAATTTCGTTGAATGTCATTACAAGTTTGTATTTGACAAGTCACTTCTCAAGCAGATGACAGGCTTTGCAGGATGGAATCTCTTGGGGTCGGGGGCTTATCTCTTCAATACACAGGGAGTGAACATCGTAACCAATCTGTATTTTGGTGTGGCTGTGAATGCAGCCCGTGGTGTGGCTAGTCAGGCGGAAGGTATCATTCGTCAGTTTGTCACAAATTTCACTACGGCTATCAATCCGCAAATTACCAAGTCTTATGCGGCTGGAGATATGTCCTATATGTACAGTTTGGTATGCCGTGGAGCCAAGTTCTCCTATTTTTTGATGTTCTTCTTTGCCGTTCCGTTTATGTTTGAGACGGAAACCATTATGCAGTTATGGTTGAAAAACTATCCGCCAGAGGCACCGCTGTTCCTACGCCTGTCAATGATAGGCACTTTGTTTGATATTTTAGGTAATGCCACCGCCAATGCAGCTTGGGCTACAGGCAATGTAAAAAAGTATTATATTGTTATTGGTGGCGTAGGCTGTTTGGTCTTTCCTCTGTCATGGCTCGCCTTCTATTTTGGTATGGATGCTTACGCTTCTTACATTGCTTTTGCCGTTATCTATTTGGTTCTGGTATTCTTGAAACTTTATATTATCAAGGGACTGATAGACTTCCCCGTAGCCGACTTTTACAAGAATGTGTTTGGTCGGATTGTGCCAGTCTCCATATTGTCTTTTATGCTGCCAGCTTTGGTTTATTTCAATATGGATGAGTCTCTGTTGCGCACATTCATAGT
>CAKQCV010000165.1 GCA_934217675.1 uncultured Prevotella sp.
GTTCACTCTGAGTCAACACACCGATGACCAGTGTTCCCTGCTCAATTAGGCTGATGGTTCCGTGCTTCAGTTCACCCGCAGCGTATGCCTCGGAGTGGATGTAGCTGATTTCTTTTAATTTCAGGCTACCTTCCAAGCAGACTGCATAGTCAATGCCACGACCTACGAAGAACACATCGTGTGCATTGGCATACTTTGCTGCGAACCACTGGATGCGCTCCTTATCTTCCAGAGTCTTCTGCATCTTTGCCGGAAGAGTCAGCAGTTCAGAAATATAGCAGCTATACTGCTCCTCTGTGATTTTTCCCCTCACCTTTGCGAATTGAACTGCTAGGCAGTACATGGCCGCAAGCTGTGCGCTATATGCCTTGGTCGTTGCGACAGAGATTTCTGGGCCAGCGAGTGTATAGAACACCTTATTCGCTTCACGGGCAATGCTACTACCCACCACATTGACAATTGCCATCGTGGTGATGCCTTTTTCTTTTGCCAACCGCAGTGCCGCCAGCGTATCTGCCGTCTCACCAGACTGGCTGACAACGATCACAAGTGCTTTCTGGTTAAGCGGCATCTTGCGATAACGGAACTCAGATGCAAGTTCCACACGCACCGGAATATCAGCCATATCTTCCATCACATACTGAGCAGCCATCCCCACATGCCATGCCGAACCGCAAGCAACAATATGGAGCTGCTCGAAGTTCTTTATCTCATCCTCGGTGATTTCCACGCTGGACAAATCGATAGCACCGTCCTTGATTACAGAGTTCAGGGTATCTTGAACAGCTTTCGGCTGCTCATGGATTTCTTTCATCATGAAATGCTCAAAGCCGCCCTTTTCAGCTGTCTCGGCATCCCACTTGATCTCGGTGGTCTGCTTTTCTATCTCATCACCGTTCAGGTCATAGAAATGAGCCTCACCCGGCGTCAGCTTTGCAAATTCAAGGTTTCCAATGTAATACACATCGCGAGTGTATTTTAGGATTGCCGGGACATCCGAGGCAACATAAGTCTCACCATCCGCAATACCGATAATCATTGGGCTATCCTTACGAGCCACCCAGATTTCACCCGGATAGTCACGGAACATCAACTCAAGAGCATAGGAGCCACGGACACGAACCATCGTCTTGGCAATGGCATCGATAGGGCCGAGATTATACTTTTTATAATAGTAGTCCACCAGCTTGATTACCACTTCAGTGTCTGTCTGGCTGTAGAACGTATAGCCATGCTTCAACAGCTTTTCTTTCAGTTCGGTATAGTTCTCGATAATTCCATTATGTACACCAACGACTTCAGATTCCACTGTACCAGAGCCAGAACGAGTACAGTTGCCAGAAACATGCGGATGTGCATTTGTCTGACTCGGCTCACCGTGGGTAGCCCAGCGGGTATGGCCGATACCACAGGTTCCTTTCAGAGCATTACCGTTATCCGTTTTCTCCATCAAGTTGGACAGGCGGCCTTTTGCTTTCACGACCTGTGCCAGATTTTCTCCGTCACGCACAGCTAGTCCAGCCGAGTCATATCCTCTATATTCCAGTTTTGACAGACCATCCAACAGAATCGGTGCTGCCTGTCGGTTTCCTGTAAAACCAACGATTCCACACATAGATATATCCCCTCCCTCGTTTATTACATCAATCATCCAATATTGCTTTTTCTATCTCAATTTTTATGCTTTATCTTTAATAATTTATCAAACAGGTTTCGGTTACTAATGTACACGTAAATTGCACTAAGCAGAATATACAGCATTGCACCCATGCCAACCTCAAGGAGAAGTCCTATTATACCCCCATGTGTCAATTTACTTATTGTTCGAACCAATACTGCCATTAATGCACCTGCAATGATAAAAGGAGGTATATACATGCAGTATCTTTTTACATCCAATTCTTTTCTAACAAACCACATTTGCAAAATGCACACGATTGCTTCAGCACATAAAGTACCTATAACTGCTCCTACAGCCTCATATCTGGGAATTAACATTGCATTCACAACAAAGTTTACAATTGCTCCAATCAAAACAGATATTATATATGATGTATCTTTTTTATGCGGCAAAAGATACTGCGTTCTTATAACATTTGCGTAAGAGAAAAAAATCATGGTTGGTGCAATCAAAATCACCAGTGGAACACACTCTTTAAAATTTTCACCAAAAAAAAGCGGGACGAATTCTGGTGCGACTGACGCCAATCCAAATGACATGGCCACACTTAAGAACGCAACAAACAACATTGATGTATCAATTAAATGATTTGCCTCAGAATTATCTTTGTCTGCTGCCAACTTTGACATTCTAGGCAGCATTACAATTCCCAACGCATTTATTAAGCCCAATGGCATATTAATAAGTTTTTCTGTATTTTCATAATACCCAGTTTGAGTCATTGTACTCATATATCCGAGCATGACTTTATCCATTACCTTATATATGCTAACTGCTACAACAGGAATAAATAATACTATTATAGGTTTCAAATGTTTTATGACATCTTTAGGATTTATTTTAACT
>CAKQCV010000166.1 GCA_934217675.1 uncultured Prevotella sp.
TATCCTGCATCCATTGAGGTGCTTCGTCAATTACGCCAGAGACGACATTAAATGCTCCACCAACGCCAATCATAAGGCCGTTGATTTTCCCTTGCATTTTATAGCAGAACTCTTCTTGGCGTGGAGCACCCAAGGCGACCCAAACAATATCTGGATTGGTTTGATTTATTCGCGCTATGAGTGCATTCTCCTCTTCTTCACTGAGCGGACGAAACACGGAAGGCTCACATCCGACCACTTCAACCCATGGATACTCCTTTTTGATTTTCTCAAGAAGCGCATTTATATTTTCTTGCGTTGTTCCATAAAAGTAATGTCGGATTTTCTTTTCTTTCGACTCTTCAAAAAGCCTTCGCATCAAATCCGGTCCGGTGACACGATTCATCTGTGGAAATTTCTTTCTTCCAATTACAGAAAGTGGTTTCCCGTCTGGCACAGACAGCAAAGACTCCGCTTGCACCTTATAATATTGGGGATTATCATGTGCCATAACTGTCGTATGCACATTGGAAACACAGACGTAATTTCCATGTACAGCATCCCAATTGGAGAATAAAAAGGAAATACAACTCTCCATATTCACTACTGAAATCGGCACACCGATTATATTTACGCGTGTAGGAATATTCTTTAGTTTGTTACAATGTATCATATATTTTATTTAGTCTTTCATAGTTTGAAGCAGGTGTCTGGTTGCACAAGTAATAGTTATAAGCATTAAACGAAAATTTCGTTCGTTGTTCATAAACTGCATCCAACGCTTTCCTAAAAGAGCCCTTGACTTCAAAATCAAATAGAGTTCCTGCGTTTGATTTTGAAACTAAGTCGCCAGCATTTCCAATACTCGTTGATACGACCGGAACTCCCATAGAGAAACATTCTGCAATATTCATAGGGTAGCCCTCATACCATATATAGGGCGTAATCAATGCGACTGCGGATTTTAAGGAATTGAATAATTCTTTTTGTGGACAAAATCCATTCAAATGAATGTTCGGATATTTAGCTGCTAATTTTCGAACCTCGGCTGCGCACTCACCCTCTCCATAAACTTCAAGTACATAGGTGCCCGGCAAATTGGTCCATTCATTAAGCAGTTTTAGTATCCCTTTTCCTTTATCAAGTCTTCCTGCATAAATATATGTTCTTACCCCCCCCCGAATAAATGTTCATATATATCGTTTTGGAGAACATAATTTTTATCTTTTGACAGTGTTTCGTTGTAATAGGTCAGTGCGTTTTTTTGATATATTTCGTTGTTCTGCAAAACATCTTCAATAGCATTTATAAATGTATCGGGCTTGTCAGGTTCAAATGTTGTTCCACCTTTTGAATTGACAAGAATATCTCCTGCATTGCCTATACTTGTCGATACAACAGGGCAACCAATGGCCATTGCCTCTGCAAGAATCATTGGAAAGCCTTCATACCAGATACTTGGAAATACAAGTGCTGTTGCAGTTGATAAATCTTCAAAAATAGTTTTCTGTGGAGTAAATCCATAAAAGAAAATGTTCTCTTTTGCATTTTCTTCAACGAAATTTTTGAGGGTTCCATCTCCATAAATGTGCAGGCAATAATCCTTAGGAAGCAACTTCCACAATTCCAAAAGGAGTTTTATTCCTTTGTTTTCTTCAAGTCTACTTGCAAAAATGAACACTCGCTTGTGTGCCCCTTTGCTTGGCTCCCCTTTTCTGCTTACAAAATTAGGTTTTACGAATACCTGATTTGAATTTATATCGATGAGTTTATCGAATTTACTTTTGTTGAATTCGGTCAAAAAGATATATGATATTTTTTTATAGATTCCTAGTTTTCTGTTAACCGTTAACATTGCTGCAACAATTATTGTTCCAAGTGTAGAGTTTCGATAACATTTGTTTTTTATTGCTTCTTTGAAGTTTCCGTTCTCGCGGCACTTTTCGCACACTTTGCCCTTGCAGTAAAAAGACCCATTCGGGCAGAGAAGTCTGAAATTATGAATCGTCTGAACCACAGGAACCTTCATGCTTCTTGCAGCATAATACACAGATGGCGAAATCAATGGAAACGTGTTATGACAATGCACAACATCGATTTGTTCGTTCTTTATCAGTTTTCTGATCTCTATATAGGTTCTAAGAGACCACACTGTTGTAAAAGGCAAAAAGAGCAATTTCCATTTATCAGATTTCAACTCATCGTTGCTACGCGTATACTCTATTACTTCATGGCCATTATCTCGAAGCAGTTCTACTTCGTTTTTGAAAACCGTATGTTCTCCGCCACCTATTTGATAAAAATTATGAACCATTAAGATTTTTTTCTTTTTTCCCACGGCTATTCTCCCAATCTTTATGTAAGTTGATACCCCTTACTCCCCACGCCCCAGCAGGCACACCTTAAACGTCTTAAAAATAATTTTCCAGTCCACCCAGAAGCTGCGCTCCTTGACATACTTCACATCCAGATCCATCCACTCCTCAAAGGAGAGGTCATTGCGGTG
>CAKQCV010000167.1 GCA_934217675.1 uncultured Prevotella sp.
GCAAGCTCTCCTTTTGCTGATTAGTATAACAAACAGGCGATATAATATTGAAAAATAGTATAAAGTAGGATAAAATATTACTGATGAGGTGGATATGAAGAAAGACGAAGAAAAGTTATGGGACGCGTTTTTTGCATGTGGACTTTATCTATATTTGGAAAAAACCGGAGAATTAGATAAAGAAAAGCTATGGCATGAGACACCGGAAGAGACAGAACGACACTGGCAGCAGTTCAAGCAGCGTTTGAAAGATAAAGGCATGTGGAGAGATGAGTAGTATATAAAGTATACAAATCTGTAGGAAGAATATTAGCAAATATGCTAGATATTTGGTACGACATGAAATATTCTGAAAGATTAGTGGATATTTCACAGGAATGTAGTACAATAATGTGTGTGTACATTTTGTGAAAACAAAGTAAAGTGTATCGCATATAATCGAATTGAATATGGCATAGCCGGGGAAATCCGGTGACGCAAAACTACAGGGTCTAAGCGAATGTATGACAGCCAGTTGCAACTATGATAATTACGGCAGTTCTTTAGGAGAGATGGAGCAGTGCTGTATTTTATAAAAAGAAACAGAGAGAAGAGGATAAAAGAATGAAGAAGAAAGTGTTAGCTTTTTTACTTGCCAGTACGATGGTTATAGAACCATTTAGTGTAGCAAGTGCAGCGGATTTTTCTGATGGTATGGGACAGGATACTGTACAATTCAGTGATGATGCGGAAGATGTGCCAGAAGTAGAGAATGATGATGTGGATCAGTTTAGTACGAATGCTGTTGGAGAGGGTGAAGAATCAACAGAACAAGGTGAACAGATTGGCGATAGTGTATATGTAAAATTTGAAAAGGATACTGCTACTATTTCTGGTACTGGGGATATGTGGGATTTTTATGAGAATGGATATGACTATACCAATAAACATCAGAATCCTTTTATTGGAAAAAGTGGAATAAAAAAAATTGTAGTAGAAGATGGAGTTACGAGTGTTGGTAGTCTTCTACTAAAACAATATGATGAAACTGACAGTGTGGAAGAAATACTGTTAGGAAAGGACATAAAAAAAATTGGAAAATCAGCATTATTTAACTGTTACAATGTAAAGAGCATTATATTACCAACGGAATTGGAAAAAATAGATGATAATGTTTTTGAAGGTTGGAGTGCTCTTGAAAATATTGAGATACCTAATAGCGTAAATGTGCTTGGTGAAAGATGTTTCGATAATTGCCGTAATTTGAAGAGGATATTACTTCCACATAATTTGGAATATATTCCTAATAGTATGTTTAATGGGTGTTCAAATTTAACACAAATAGATTTACCATTCAATATTCAAAGCATTGGAGATTCGGCATTCTATGGATGCAGCAATTTGAAAAATATAGAATTACCACTAGGATTAAAAGAGATTGGAAATTATGCATTTGGAAGTTGTAAAAGTTTTGCAGAAATAACCTTACCTAAAACATTAAAATCTTTGGGATATAATGTTTTTAGTGGATGTACTAATTTAACAAATATGATATTTGAGGAAGGGTTTTCGTGTGATATCTCAAGTCAAATGTTTGGCTATTGTACAGCATTACAAGAAATATCAATTCCTAAAAGTATAGCTAATATTGGTTATGAAGCTTTTTTCAGGTGTTCACGTTTAACAACAATTATAATTGAAGGAAATACTACAGGAATAAGTTCTACTACGTTTAATGATTGCCCTAATTTAAGAACAATCAAAGGTTATGACTGCTCATATGCAAAAAAATATTATGATTCATTAACATCCAGTCAAAAACAGCAGATAAAATTTGAATCATTAGGTGAAAGTTCTCATCAGTTTACAGCAGAGAAAGTTCAGATTAAAGAACCAACCTGTACAGAAAAAGGCAGTAAAGCATATAGATGTGAAATCTGTGGAGAGATTCAAAATGAAGAAGAAATTCCTGCATATGGTCATAAGTGGGATAATGGAGTAATAACAAAAGAAGCAACTGAAAAAGAAGACGGTGTAAGAACTTATACTTGCAGGCGATGCAATGAGACAAAAACAGAAATTATTCCTAAATTGTCTGCAATAAATTTACAAATTTCTCAAGAAGAACAATATTGGAATGGACATTACCAATATTCGTTTTATTGTATATCTGACAAAGATATTACATATTACGTAGAATGTGTAAAAAAAGATAGTGGTCAACCTGTATATGATGACACAAAACAAGATGGAAAGATTAAAGAAAACGGTGGAAGATGGATAAATGTAGATATTACAGATGAAGATGCTGTAGACATTTACATTTTTGCGACTAATACAAATGGTGACTATGTATATAAGAAAGTAACACCTGATTATACTCAGCGCCCGCAGAAACCTACTGTTGATGGCAACTTTAGATGGCAATACAAAGACTTTGTTGCCTGTCTCTGAGTTACCCTGTATACTGTCATTA
>CAKQCV010000168.1 GCA_934217675.1 uncultured Prevotella sp.
TACTGTCAATCCAACCGAAACACATCGCCTCCTCCACGGCATCAATATACCAAAACGTGCCGTCGTCAACAGGACGGCCACGTTTCACCACGACCCAGCACTCCTTAGCCGTGCGATGGTTATCCATGAGCCACTGGCGCAGCTCGTCACGGTTCTTTGCTTTCAATAAGTTTTCCATACTCTATTCCACTTTCATCCCTTCCATCAATTCTTCATTGAAGTATTTTACCCAAGCCACATAAGTGTCTTGCGCCGACAGCATAGTACCGATGAGGAAACCAGGAGTGGATTTGAATTCCGACAGTCCACGATAGTAAAACATCTTATGCTCATTGTCTATCACAAAAGGCATGATGTCATTTCTTAGGCATTCACGAAAGAGGACGAGCCTACCGACCCTGCCATTGCCGTCTTGGAATGGATGGATGCTCTCAAAACGCCAATGGTATTCAGCCAGCGTATGGATAGTAACTTCCTTTTGGGCAGCATACCATTTTGCCAAACCTTTCATTTCCTTCTCCACATCAGCAGGGCGGCAAGTCTCTCGCCCGCCCACCTCGTTGGGAAGTTTCTTCCAATCACCTACATTGAAGTAAGACTTTTGGGCATCAGCCGTTCCGGTCTTCAAGATACGGTGAAACTCTTTTATCATGTTCTCTGTAAGCGGTTCCTCTATCGTACGCAAGAGATAATCGAACGCAACAAAGTGATTGGCGGTCTCGATGATGTCATCCACTGGCACAGCCTCTTGTTCCTTGAAACCTATGGTGCGTGTTTCAAAGATATAGCGAGTCTGTTCCTCGGTGAGTTTGCTGCCCTCAATGCGATTGGAGTTGTAAGCCAACTGCACCTGGGTCTTATGATAAAGTCCGCCCTTACGGTGTGCCTGTTGCTCGTCGATGAGAAATGCAGTAAGTCTGTTCATACCAATATATTTATTTTTCTTATGCCTGAATTAGGCAAAGTTACGACAAAAAGACGAAAATCGGTTGAATTTGAAGTAAAATCATATATATTATTTATCGTTATTGTTTTTCTTGATTGTACTTTTCATTCTTTTCTTCATCCACCAATAGGCCCCTATGCATATCAGACACGACAGCACGGAACCCATACAGGTGCTCAACCCCATAGGGTAAAGCGTGTCGGGATAAAGCATTGATGAGAGCCATGCGAGCGGAATACGGGCGCAGACAATCGAGATGCTGTTGTGGATGAATGATATGATGGAATAACCGCAAGCCGTAAAGAATCCGCTGAAGCAGAAATGCAGTCCGGCGAATATGCAATCCCATACGTAGCCACGAAGATAGTCAGAACCCTGTGCCAAGACATCGGGGTTGTCGGTAAATATTGCCGATGATGCTCCCATGTGTAAGGTCTTTTCCGTTCATTATATTGCTTTATATTGTTTATGATGTTTATGACAACAAATTGTTGGGTTCACCTCTTTGGTCTTATTACAAAAATAAGACTGGACAAGATGGAATGGTTTTACCCAGTCATCTTATCCAGCCTTATTGTCAAGACCCTCCGATGAGGATTACAAAACTCTGATTTGAATTTTCGATGCAAAATTACAAATAATTATAGAGATGCACAATTTTTGCCTGTTTTTTATGCGTTACGTTGCTGTTCCTTTCTTTCAAAACACGCTAAAATCTGCCGAATAGCTTAAAATGAGCTATTTATGAGTTTTTCACCTCAAAAGAGGTAATGATTTGGCAATAGTCCCAATTTCTGCAATATGCATGTTTGCTATCAAACAACTCTTCTCTGTTGCAAAGGTACAATAACTACATAAAATAACAATTGCTCTATTGGAATAATTTACATAAAAAATTTATAATGATTATCGCAAAATTTAATGTATATTTGCAGCAAAATTCAGTGATTTTATGAAACTAAACAGGATTAAAGATGTCTTAGATAGCAAGGGTATTTCACAAACTTGGCTGGCAAAGCAGTTAGGTAAGAGTTTTAGCACGGTCAATTGCTATGCTCGGAATAAATACCAACCCGATTTAGAGACGCTTCTTGAAATATCAAAGATATTAGAAGTTGACCTCAAGGATTTGATTACAGACGAGAACGAAAGAGTGTAAAGAGCTCGTAGCTTTCTGTCTAACGAAATTATGTTGTAGAACTTCTGATAATAAAATATTATTTGAACATGGGCATAAGCAAAGAACTAACAGAAGAGGACATCAAGTTCCGCTATATCAACGAAGCCATCACAAGCAAGGGATGGTCAAAGGATAGTATATT
>CAKQCV010000169.1 GCA_934217675.1 uncultured Prevotella sp.
CCAAGATTCCGGTATTTCAAACGGCAGTTCATCGTCGATACAGCGCTCCACTCCGTCCAACTTCTCATAATGAGAATAACGGGTTGCTGGACAATGGTGTCAGCAAGTTCATCGCTGCTTTAATTGCAGCTATAATTCGCTTCTGTTCCGATAGTGGAGGCACGGGAATGAGCATAGCTGCGAACTCATCAAATTTGAGGCTCTCTACCGTTGTGACTGATTTCACCAACTCCTTGAGGATGTACGGCTCAAAGGCTTTAATCCCGTAGAACAACCACTCAGACAGCTCAATATCATAAAGTGAGAAGGCTTTTATATCCTGGTTTATGGTGCTGTCGATGCCCAGCTTGCACAGAGGAAGTAATCTTTTCAGAATGCCGCTTCGGGCAACCAAAAGGAGTGTACCGGCCGGATACAATTGCATAGTTGACGCTGCCAGCTCAGAGATATGCATCTCAGAGTCTGTAATCACCGGGCGCTTCATATCCTTTGAAGTTACCCACGGTATGTTACCATTCCAAAACTGCGGGTTTGACATTGACGGCGTCTTACCACTGCTGAAAACGCCAAACGACGAAAGTCGCGCCCACGCCCAGCGACTGGGAAGTTCAAACGGTATCTCATCGTCGATGCAGACCTCATCTGGACCACGCTTTTCATAATGAGAATTATCCCTTCTAATAATGATGGATTCGTGCTTGTCCTTTTTGATTTTCCCTTCCTTGATGAGCCGCTGTTTCTCTGCTCGGATACGCTCCAGCAGAGCCTCTGCAGACTCGTCAGTCGGGTCTTGCGGTACCAGCTTGCCTTGGACTGCTTCTTGTAAAATGGACTTCTTTAGAGCTTCTGGGAAGGTCGCAGCCAATAAGTGTGATTTAGAGTGTGCAGCATCATAGCTCAAAAGGGATGAGCCTAATTTATCAAGCTTTTCTAATATCCGCTTTTGCTCCGAGATGGGAGGAATTGGCACAAGAAACTGTTCTAAGCTCTTTGCGGCAAGGTTGGGTTGTGCTGTTCCGTTATCGTATTTTCGGATTTCAGAGAAGAAAGCTGGGCTATCCAGCCACATCATGATGTAATCGGACAAAGCCTCATCCCCACATAGTGCACGCAAAATAACCAGAGAAGATGCAATTGCTCCTTTTTCAAAAGGATATTTTGCGTGTTTGCCTAGGGAGCCGCGAATACAAACAACAATGTCACCCTTTTCCAATTTTCCGTTCGCAAGTAGATTGTACTGTTCTTCGGTCACACATAGAAGGTTCGCATCATTGATAACAGTATTTCCATCTAAATTGAGCGCACTAATAAACGGTATACCCGATGAGATTAATTTCTCTTTAGATGGGTAGTTTTTCCCTCGGTCACCATTCAGCACTAATGCTATCTGTGATAGTCGCACCCACTCCCACGAATTGGGGATATCAAATGGCACTTCATCCGCCAGCGACCGCACTTCATCGCCGATTTTCTCATAAGGAGTATTATAAGAAACTGGGCATTGCTTGAAGAAAAGCACATTATTTGATATTATAAAGAAAATAGGGGTCTTGTAATAGAAAGGAGCACAGCATGGCAAAGCAGGAACTCTCTCTGAAACAACAATACCAGCGGCTCACGCAGGCCAAGGCGCAGGCAACCCGGAATGGACAACCTACCCCTAAACTCGATAAGAAGATTGAAAAGATGAAGGCAATGATGGGCAGCACCGTACAGAAAGTGCCGGCTGCAAAACCAACTGCCAGCAAGTTCGTGGACTACAAGGGTGTCAACAAGCTGCCCATGCAGGGTGGTGCCTGCACTCCGAAATAAGATTTGCCCTAAATTGTTCATCGCACGGGAAGAACAGGATTATAGAATCAACTATGTTTAGTGATGGGCAGATCCATATTGCAAAATGGGTGCGGAATGCATTGGATCTTAACGACGGAGATGAGCTGCTTTTCGAAGTCGTTGATAACAAAATAATCTTTACAAAAGCCGAGGGCTAGTGGGAAGCTCCTCGTTGCCCCCGCTGACCCAAAATGTATGAAGCGAAAATGACACGCCCCAAAAGTGAACGCCGATGTTTTGGTGCACTCTTGGGGCGTGTTTTTCATGTTCAGTTCACTCTGTCAAAAGGTATGCCTTTTGGTGCATAGAGGGCCAGCTCTAATGGGGCTGGCCCTCTGTTGACTTACTGGAGTTACATCCAAATAAGGAAGAAGTAGAAATTGGCAGTAAAAAAGTTGAGATTGCCATT
>CAKQCV010000170.1 GCA_934217675.1 uncultured Prevotella sp.
ATCTGACAATCTGGGTATTTTTGCTCGATATGCTTGATAACATCAATATAATAATTGTCGATGTTAGCTTGTGGCGTATTCTTGTAATAGAAATGCCAAGTCAAACTGTTTGGCACAAAGACTATATATTTTTTATCACCGATTTCATTCTTTATCTCTTCCGGCACAGCCACTTCCGTGTTATCCAAGAATGCAGCATCGGTCGTGGAATGATATTTTACACCCAACGAATCGGCGAGTTTCTGGCTCTTTCCGTCACGTAAGGAGATATAGTCAAAATGCTTCAGCAAGTCAATGCTTATGCGCTTAAACACCTTTTTATCTTTAGTTTCCTCGCTAAAAGGACCGATGGAACGACAGAAATAAACGATAGGCTTATGGTAATATTTGGCAATGGCAAGGAAAGACACATGACTCCAATTCATGAAGCCACCCATACAGATGCCTCCAGGCGCACAGACAACCACATCCGCCCATTTCAGCTTATTGATCCACGCCCTAAATATCGGCTGTAATCCCCACAAGGGATAAAGCGCAGGGCAATAATGGATGTACTTGACAAAGTATTTGTAAAAGCGGTAGTTTATCTTTTCCGAGTTATAGTAGTTATTTGGATTCTTTACTCCAATTTCCTTCAATATCTCCGGGTTGCCGTTAGGACTGAACACCTCCACCTTGGCTTCGGGGAATCTCTTGTTTATCTCACGGACAAGTGCACGATGAGCCGCCTCATCGCCACGGTTGCCCAAAGGTTGGTTTACGATTACAATATTCATAATGTAGGATAGTCTTCTTATTTCTTGATAAATGATTTGATACTCTTGATGGTGTCCTCCCCGACAATACACTTGATTTTGTCTTTCATCTTGTCTTTTGACGATTGGTCAAGATGATTGACGGTATAGAGGGCTGTATTCTCGTCCTCAGTGTCTGTGAACACCTCAAAAATCATCGGTTTGTCTGTCATTTCTGGAGTAAGGAAACGTTTCATGTTAGGAAGGAACTCTCCTTTATTCTCCGCGGAGAAATACTCAAATCCTAAATCCTCGGCATAATGCTTAATAACGAGCGGTGACTTGTTGCCGAAATGTCTTGCTGCCGAAATATACTCATCGGTCTCTGCGCCAAACATTCTTGCAGGATTGGTGTAAAGGCGGAACTCGTTGCCACGACCATTATTGATGACCATAATACGTACATTGCTACGCAAATGTCGGTTGCCCACCACATTCATGTCATAGAAGAAAGACAAATCGCCGACAATGCCGAAATATAACTTTTCGGGATGAACCAAAGACGCTCCCAACAAAGAAGACATATTACCATCAATACCAAAACCGCCTTCATTGCAATTGATGTCTCTGTTGGCAGGAGTACCCATCAGTGTCCAAGCACGCAAAGAGCTCAAAATGCCCAAGTGAAGTACAGAGTTTTCAGGGATAGCATTATGCATTTGTTGAGCTATCCATACATTAGAGAAAGGCAATTCGGGTATTTTCTTCATCAACTCAGTATTACGCTTGTTGCATGCCTCCAGATAAGAATCGTCTCCGACTGCATCAGTGGCATAATGCTCGAAGAATGCATATTCTGGCATTTCAAAAACATTGGTAAGTTTCTGCAACTTGTCTCGAATTTCCCCATCTTCATTGACACGCCATACTTCCTTACACCCACTGAATGTATCAGGGAAGGCACTGACCTCGCCTATGTGTATCAACAAATCTGGGCATTTATTCTCATCAGGAACGGGCTGGTTGCCAGCCAAAAAATAGAATACCCTGTATTTGCCATTATATCCACTACATGGTTCTGAGAACACCACAGCATTGTGGGATTGGCAGAATTTGTCAACGACCTCCGTCAATCGCTTGGTCCACTTGGCATGAGTGCCGACATAAATGGCGACTTTCTTTTGTTCCATCTTTGGAAGCTCATCAAAAAAGGTATAATGACCAATTTTGCGAACCTTAGGTAATTCCAAAACTGAATAATCACGTGAGTAAGTAGTGGTCAAATTGATATGGGCAGGACCGCCACCATTACGGTTCAAGGCTTGCATCGCCTTATTCAACTTGATCATCACATCCCACTCATCCGTGGCATCTTTTATCGTCTGGATTTGCACACTACACTTCACTGTGTCCTTTGGTTGAACAGTGCGATCCATTTGCTGGTCATGCAGATGCCCAATCTTTGAAATATCTCTTGTAGAAGTAATGGCAAGTACAGGCAATTT
>CAKQCV010000171.1 GCA_934217675.1 uncultured Prevotella sp.
GCTGCATATATTAGCATTTACGCACATTTTATTATCTTTTTAAATGTTGCATGAGATTTGACGTTGTATTGGCGTTGCTCGGCAATATGTCCACGCACCGTAATTTGATTCTCCGTTGTCATCACTGGGCGTCGATATTTTACTTCCAGGCGGCTTGTCACTCCTGTCGTTTGCAGTTTCCGGTTTATTACCCATCCTGCCACCTCGTCCATGAGCATGCTAATAACCCCACCGTGGAGGGTGTTTACCCATCCCTGATAATTTTCGTTTGGTTTCCATATCGTCAGCACATCATCCCCGTCTTCCCAAAATTCAAGATGCAGCCCGATAGGGTTAGTGGGGCAGCAACAGATACAGTTGTACCCCTTTTTGTCCTTGTATGGATTAATGATTCTCTTCATAGTCGTTCATATTTTGATACTGTTATATATGCAAAGGTAATGCAAATAAGATATACAGGAAAATAAAAGACCCCATTTTTTCGCTTAATTCAGAAGCCGTTGGATTGTCAGCAGAAAGCTTATGGGTTAATGGCTGTAACCCATTGGCTAAATTCTTAAAAGCCGTTAGCTGACGAAGTCTGCCTGATTGGTAGAGTGCACGAATGTTAATGCAAGGCACGTCGCACGTAATTTGCAGTAAGTTTATTTGCCAACCTGAAATCTTTTGTATAATTTTACGGCGGTTAATACGTAACGCATTATAAAGAAAGAATATGAAGAAGAAACAGAAACAGACAAAACAACTCGTATTATGGATAGGAGCATTGGTAATAGGCACAGTGTTGGGATTGTTGGGACAGAATTGGCTCAATGAGCTTATGAATTTTGTAGCAACCGTTTATACGCGGCTCTTTCAGCTCTTGGCTGTGCCTACAATTGCACTAGCCGTGGTTACAACCTTGGCAACGCTGGGGACACAGGCAGATACAGGAAAAATATTCAGGCATGCGTTGACTTATACCTTGCTGACAACTTTTGCTGCTGCTTTTGTAGGGCTTGTGCTTTACAATATAGTGGCTCCAGAAAACATGCCCCAATCGACAATGCAGGGTGGGGTAGCTGGTTTACCACAAAATATGGGAAATACATCATACTATGAGCATATCATTGGCGTGGTGCCTAATAATATAGTGAAGCCATTTGCCGAAGGCAATGTGCTTTCTATATTGGTGCTGGCAGCTGTCGTGGGCATAGCTCTTGCCAAATTGCCGCAGAGCGAAAGGAAAACTACAGTGATGAATGGGTTGCTGGGACTGCAAGACTTGCTGTTCATGCTGATACATGGATTGATATGGGCTTTGCCTCTTGGAATAGTGGCTTTTGCAGCTCAGTTGTCGGCACAGTTCTCGGCAGGCGTGGTTATGGCATCACTCGGCAAATATATTGCGGTGATATTGGGAGGAAACGTGTTGCAGTTCTTTGTTGTGCTTCCGCTGTTTCTGCTTTTGCGTGGTGTGAATCCTCTTCGCACATTGGCTAAGATGATGCCTGCAGTGTTGATGGCACTCTTCACTAAGAGTTCAGCTGCAACATTGCCTGTAACGATGCAGGCTGCCGAGATTGGGCTTGGAGTGAAGAAGAATGTTTCGCGCTTTGTGTTGCCTATTTGCACTACAATAAACATGAACGGGTGTGCTGCATTTATTCTTGTCACATCGCTCTTTATCATGCAGAATGGAGGATTTGAATTGTCGCTCTCCACAATGGTTATGTGGCTGTTCATATCTGTACTGTCGGCAGTTGGTAATGCCGGGGTGCCAATGGGGTGTTATTTTCTAACCTTGTCGCTGATGTCGGGAATAAATGCCCCGATAGGCATAATGGGAATAATCCTTCCTGTATACACGATTATCGATATGATAGAAACGGCAGAGAATGTATGGTCTGACTCTTGCGTATGTGCAATGGTTGACAAGGATTTGGCGAAATAGGCTGGTGGGAATTATTAGAGCATACAAAAACAGCGTTAAAGGTTTTACACCTCCGACGCTGTTTTTGTGTATTAATACTTTGTGTGTTTCTGAAAGTCGTTTACCCCTATGCGTATGAATGCATTCCAGCAAGGAAATAATTAGCTCCGAAATATGTCATTAAAACGCTGATAAAGGCAATCAGCATATAAATATGTATATGCAGCGGAGTGCGTAGCCATTTCAAGTCGGAATGGAGTGGGGCAGAGTATATGAGCATCGTAATCAATGCCCAT
>CAKQCV010000172.1 GCA_934217675.1 uncultured Prevotella sp.
GTGTGAAGGTAATTTTTGATAATCTCCTTCTGTGCCTCAAGTCCAAGTCCTGAGAATCCTTGTTTTTGTGTACTCACTCGCAGGTAAGCCACATATTTCTCGTTGTTCTTATCCATATTAGCAGTTATTAGATGTTCGTCTTGTTGGTGCTATTGGTAAAATAAAAAGGGGAATACCAGAGATTGTTAGTTTTCTGATATTCCCCTATACTTTATTATATAGGCACTCTTACACTGCCATTTTTTGTGTAAGTCCGAAGATAGAGCAAATGTAGTCGTAGTAGGATAAGCCATACTTTACATTCACGTCTATAAGAGATAGGATATTCTCACAAGATACATAATGATACACAACCTCAGTTTCCATAGAATTGTCGGGAGTGATTGTTATCTTGTATCTGTTGTCGGTAGTGTCTTGCTGAATTTTTATCATACCACAAACCATGCCTTGAACATGAAAGGCAGTACCATCCTCAATAACTTTTACACTATTGAAGTCAAGTCCACATGATAAGGGTTTGGTGGAGTTTTGAAGATAATCATGCCATATCTTCTTTGCTGTTGATTGATTTTTATCCATTGTTCGGTACATTATGTTTATCTATCCAATGTTTTGCGTCAGACAGATTGGTGAAAAACTTAAACTCAACATCATCGTCAGCATTGAGTATAAAAGCCTCGTAGCTGTGGTTATTGAATTTGATGATGTAACACTCGTTGTAGATGATGTGTTTAGCCATAATACTCTTTCATATAACAGTCCTCACAGAGAGAACCGTAATCATTAACATCGCTACGGCTCATTGGTCTGCCACAGTATTCACAATGTCTTACTGTCTCTTCGTGAACGTAATGAGCCACATCTAATAATGAAGCACCATGATAAGATACTATGACCTTACCTTTCTTAGTCGTTTTCTTTTTTGCCATTTGCTTTTAGTTTTGATTCGTACTTGTTTTCAACATAAGCAGTAAGAATAGCCTTGATAACTCTGGCTCTGTCTGCTCTGTTGTAGTTGGCTGGTTTCTTGTGAGAATAACCATTTCTGAATGACTCTTCGATATGTCCCAGACACTGCTCTTCATATATGTTGTCGAGAAAGTCTTTGAGTTTATAAGTAACATAGGTGTCTGTATCGTCACCCTGAATGTAAACGGAGAGATATACTTCATCCTTCTTCCAGTTATAGATGTTTGTCACTTTGCTATTCCAGTTGTTGCCAGCATCAGAAAGGAATAGTGTTTTATACTTGCATCTTGTTTTGTTGCTATCTCCACGACCTGCCTCCTTGATTATTCTGAGGATGGTCTTGTTTGTAATAGCCAAAAGTTCGTTTTCGGTAAGAGCGTTGATAATCTCCAATTTCTTCTTTGGAGCGTATCTTTTGAATAGCTCGATATTGATGTTTGTTGTCATAGTTGTTTACTTTTTAATAAAATACTCAATAGCAGAGTGAACCAAGATATAATACTCCCGATTCACCCCACATTTATTCTCGTAGGGGTTATAGTAGTCAAGTGCCAATGCCTCGTATAGCTGAGGAATATGCTTCTTGATTTTATTTACCAACCACTTGTAATTGATAGGCTTAATCCCCTTCATCTTCTTCTGCCATTCCGAAAGAGTAATATCGGAACAGCAACATTCGTAAGTCATAGGCTAAATGAACGGTAAGTAAATGTCATCCAAAATGCCAGACTCAACTATCTTCTTTGCTGCTTCATGTGCGCCACGATTTCTGTCATCGTAACCATAATTATCACTTGCCATTACTCGGATAGTTGCCACAAACGATTTCATCAACGACTGCTGTAATGTTCTGTGTTGCATACTAACAGCCAATCCAAACTTCTTAGGATTCCATGACATCGAGTTAATGGAATCTGTCAAAGCTTCAACCGCTTTATATTCTCGGCTTGCTCTAAGTGTTTCTGCTTCTTGATAATTCATATTTTTTGAGCTTTAATGTTGTGAAACAAAAAAGCCAGGGAGAAAATCTATTGTATTTGATAATCTCCCCAGCTCTGTAAATACTGGTTATATGGCAATGCTCAGAGACCCTGCCACATCTGAGGTCTTCATGTAGGCTGATAAATCTATATTAGGATTATCTGCCTTAAATGCTTTCAAGTCAAAACTGCTGCGAGTTGTCGGGAGTTTACGAGTAAT
>CAKQCV010000173.1 GCA_934217675.1 uncultured Prevotella sp.
CTTTCTCCTTACGTGCTTCCACTCTGTGCCAAGCCTCTGCCATTTCTGGTTCCTGCCATATGGCATTCCAACGAGCTTTCAAATCATTGTACATTTCCATAAGTGTAGTATTATAACTTTTGGCACCGGCGAGTTCTACCTTCGCACAGACAAGTTGAGTAGTCACTCGTTCCACAGCCTTCTCGTCAAGTTGAGAGATGCGTTGTTTGACTTTGTTGTTTTCTGTCTTTAGCGCATCATTCTTGGCACGAAGCAACTTGTTCTCCTCTATCTGCTTATTGAGATTCTGCATATAATAAGTGTATGTATTGTTGACAGACTTGCGTACACTTTCATTCTGCTCTGCTTGTCACATTCAGCATTGATGGCTGCTACAAGAGCCTTGATTGCAGCGTAAATATTAGCCACATGCTCCTCACGCCACGCCTTTTGTCCGATAATAGTAGGAATCGGGATGGCAAGCATAATATTGATTACATTAGATTCATTTTTTGCCTTATAGAACGTTTTCACGGACATCTCCGAGTATTTGACAATCAAAAACAAAGAAAACTCGCAGCTTAAGTGTATTTCACTGAAGTTACGAGTTTTGAGTTATATTAAAAGCGTTTTGAGCTTTTGGCGAGGGCACACCCTCTTTTTTACTTTATTTTACTGATTTTCTTCTAAATCTTCCGGCTCTTCATCAAAAAGCCCTTTCATGTGAAATAAATTATTTCTAAACATGTGGTTCTTGGAAGCATTGTCGCCACTGCCTACTTCCTCACCAAAACCACCTGAAACAGCAGCAAGCACTGCTTCTGTATCAACCTCAACAACATTTATTTGTGGAGATACGTATTTCCTTTTTTCCATATATCAATAATATTTACTTTATCACTATCTTCTTGTTGTTCTTAATGTAAATACCACTTGGCAAACATGCGGTCTTGCCATCTGCACTTACAAGTCTACCGTCAATGCTGTATATCGCACCATTAGCTACCGATGGAATAGATATCGTGTTGATTACTGTTGTATTGTCACCACTACCTAAGCCAAACGAGATACTTGTTACTTTAGACATTGCTGCAGCATTCTCTTTCAACACGTATGCACGGAATGCCTTTACCACACCATTGTTTGTAGGTCCAAACGAGCCGTTAGTGTTGAAGGTTTCATACTCGCTGCCCTTGCCTGTCATTGTGGTCAATGCTCCACCAAAGCTTACTCTTATATCAGAATTCTCCAAGAGCATACCCGATTTTCCGTCCCAATCAAACACTGTCAAAGCCTTTGGCTCCGGATTGATCATCGAATTATCATCTATTGTTGCTGCTGCATTATTAGCCAAGGCAACAGATGTCACACCGTCTTTAAGCTTTGCCACAAACGGCTGACCGGCAGCAATACTTGAATTCATATCTGACTTCTGCATCAGCAATATCAGTTTTCCGTCAGACTTGTAAAGAGCTGTGTTGTTTGGAACATATACATTGTCGAACAAGTTGGATGCCATATTAAGATTTGTAGCGAAAGGCAGACAGAAAGTGGCATAGCTACCTGCTGTCATATTTTCGCGCCAATAAATCAGATTTTCCTTTTCATACACACCATTATCAACACCTTTATCATCAGAGAGTAAAGTGCCCATTGGCTTTATGGTGGTGAAATTTTTCCAATAATCAGCTGTCTTGTATTGCTCAATTGAGGCAAACGGAACATACAATGTTGCTGTATTGAAATTAGAATCAAAATTATTATACCACAAATCTAACGGTGTTGTAGCATAGCTATAAACCTCTTCTATGTTTTTACATCCATCAAATGCACCGGGATTTATAACTGTTACAGCATTTGGAATACTTACAATCTTCAGAGAAGAGCATCCATCGAAAGCATAAGGCTTTATTTTTGTCACAGAGACTGGAACTTCCAAGCGTTCAAGCAACTCACCATTCAGGTATAAATTACTTGTTGCCGATGTACTTGATTTATACAAAGGATTAGCATACTTACCTTTGAAATCTATACCGAGCCATGCCTCTATATCTGAGATATAAACAGAACATTCATCCCCTTGCTCGCAAAAAGCATTTTGGTCTATATAATTTACAGAACTTGGAATTGTGATGGATTTAAGGGAACTGCAATAATTAAAAGCAGAAGA
>CAKQCV010000174.1 GCA_934217675.1 uncultured Prevotella sp.
TGACAACGATTGTGAATTTACAAAAAAATTCGTTTCTAACAAAAAGAACAAACTTAGTATGTTTGAAAAAAACTTAACGAATATTTTTATGCTACTCATACTTTTTATTCTTTTGATGATTTTAAAAATCAATTGAGGGTACATCTTAGAACATATAATAATTTTCCTATGCGTCCTCTTGGCTGGCTTTCCCCTAAACAATATTTACTTAATTACCATAAATTGTGTCTCACATCATTGTGAACCCTACAGACAAACGGCAATCGTTTTTTATTGACTTAAATCAGATCGCTGAAAACCTACATCTAACGATAGTATGCAAATCAATCAGCCTGGAATATTAATTCCATTTCCAATGTTAGAAAAGCTAATAATAAAATCCAATATGAAGCCGAAATAAAGTAATATAGGATTCGAAACGGTAATAACAATTAATTTTATTATCCCATAAGAAGTTTCCATATCAAAATACAGATATTTCTTTACTATAAATATAGTTGTTATAAATTCCAAAGCTATTGGTACAATAATAATTAATAAACCCGTAGTATCAAACCATGATAAAACACATACTATCGCTGATATTAATAGAGCAATTAGTCTTGCAATAAAACAATCGCTTGTATCTATGTTAAATACAATAATCATTAAAATTGGAAAAATGCCTCCTAAAACGGCTCCAAAAAACAAAGTGAAAACCATATACATTAAAATATCTATAGCTGCTTTATTCGATCCCAAAATTTGAATGCAAATAAAAATAACAGGAACTATAATGTTGATTACTGGCAACAACAAAGATTGTAACTTATTTTTAATATCAAACCACCTCTTCTAATTTATCGTAATAATCATTTGCTAAAAAATAGTATGTTCCTGGCATATGACCATGAACCATTCCACCATAATTTATAGCTTCTGGTATTCCTCCGGTTGAGTCAGCACCGCTATGAATAAACTCATTTTTAGCTTTGCTGTATTTTTTTGCTACATAGAACCCTACATGAGCACCTAAATAAGTATCTTCATCGTATCCTTTAGATTCATATAAAACTATTTCATCATTGCCATTACTATAATCATGACATTTACTGGCAGTCACATCAGCTAAAACCATCATTAAAAATGCAGAAGATTGTTCTACATTAACAGAATAATAAAATGTCGTGGATTCCCATGACACCTCACAAAATCTAGCGATTCTTACCCCGAATTTTTCCTTATATTTTCATCATTATGATGATTAAGAAAAAATACTACTGCACCATTTGGATAATAATGCGGATAGATTTCTTTGATTGTTTTGTGGGTTATTTTCTTGACAATATCAAAATCAAATTCTTGTGCTAATTTTATGCTCATTTCAATACTCCTGTAAATTCCGATTGGTCAATCTGTTTCACTTTCCACTTTCGGCTTATAGTTCTTTTCAATATATTCCTCTACAGCCTTGATAAACATCTGATTCATACTCATGCCCATTTCAGAAGCAATAGCTTTCAGTTTTTCACGCTGTCCCTTTGGAACACGAATCTTGATGTCATCAAGGTGTGTTTTCACATACTTTGCCGTAATCGCTTTTCGTTTTTCGTTATAGTACATAGAAATCAATCCTTTCGTATTGTACCCATTACTATAATTATACTATCTTAGAAGCTTTTTGTCAATTCATCTTATAAAAATTGTCCGAATTTTTTCAGAGAACTTTGTGCGCATTGCGGCTTGTAAAAGCAAGTATAATGATATATAATAGTATTGTACCCAATACTAAAACATGAAAGGAGATTTTCAAAATGGTTTTAAAAATAATTTCCATTGCAGCAAGTATTACGTTGATAGGTTCATCAAGTCTGACAGCTTATGCTGATGATATGCTTGATAAAGACTATATCGTCAGAGAGATTTGGTCTGATTGGTGGAACGGCAAGGGAGATGACGGACTTATCTTTCCTGAAGCAAGTTATAAGCACCATATTCTGACCGATTGGGTCAATGACAATTATGGCGATGATAATTATGATTGGAGCAAAATCGGTCAACTGAACTACAATTTCAAAGACTACTACGATGAACTCACAGATAATTGGAACTTCAATGATGATCGTGACGGAAATTG
>CAKQCV010000175.1 GCA_934217675.1 uncultured Prevotella sp.
AACATCATACGCTTTGAACAGAAGGGACTGATTTCGCTAAAAAACCTGATATCCATTGCCATGACGCTCGGATATACCCACGAGGTAAAAAGCATCTTCTCCGAACCTAAATACCAAACAATGGAGGAACTTCTGCAAATAAAACGGAATCAAAACAAAAAGAAGGCTTACAGGAATGGAAAAGATTGACTCGGTAAACAACACAGACGCCCCACTCTATCGGATTTTATTACTGTTGGCATGAAGAATAAAATATCACGAAAAAGATGCATCGAGATTTTTGATGAGGTAAGGGAGAATTGCAGAGAACTGTTGTATTGTGATATTGAGACGGAATAAGATTATCATAATTTCTATAAAAAGTTGCCCAATTACGTAAAGCAATTAGGCAACTTTCTAAATTTTGTGCATATTCAATTCCGCTTATAACAGACTAATCTTTTACGGAAAGGATAGTATCGGCAAAAGCCTGCATCAACACCAAAATTATAATAGCCACTATTACTACGCCTATATAAAAACACACCTTGGCAAACACGTTTTTTCCGCTTGAATAAAGCTGCCCCAAAAAACAACACAATAATCAAGGGCATCAATATCACAAACAGCCAAACATTTGCAGCACCGTATGTCATGCCTAAATTCTTTGCCTATGTTGTCATTACTACTATGCAAAAGTTGCAAAAAGCATCAAAGTCATTTTTAACAACACAAGCCCCTGAAATCAGAGCAGACAAAAACATATTACTCATTTTTACTATCATTATGCTATATTATTAACCTGTAGTTCAAATTTTCCTTTTTGATTTTAAAAACAGAGCTACCCCCAATGCTATCCAAAAGACCGGGCCAAACACACTATGACCATGAGTGGCAGCTCCAATAAATGAGAGAATACCTATTACAAGACATATCCATCCAAATACTTTCATTTTGCTCCTTTCTCTTTTTCTTCAAGTTCTTCTGGAGTAAGTTTTCTTGAACACAATACTACAATTAACCCTATCACCACATTCAGAAGCGAGATAATAAAAGCCCAACCAAAGCCAATTTTCCTCTTACTCCCCATAATGCCTACACCAAATGCCAAAGCGATGGCGATAATAAATAAAAATCCTTGTTCCATAATCTTATCTTTATAAATATTTAGTCCATGTTTCATTGGGGTATTGTTTCATATATTTATTTTTTTCTTCTTTTATTTTTTTATTGTATTTCATATCATAAAAGGATCCTAAAAAAAGAAAAAACAAAGGGATGAAAGCCAATAAAACGGCATTATATTTAATTATTATACAAAACGACACTAATGATAAAAAGTAAAGAATAAAGCTATAACCTTTATAGCTATGAAATTTTCTATCAATATTATTAGCTATTGTTCTCCTAACAGATAAAGCTTTAGAATAATCAGCCCTGTCTCTTTCCTCCCTCTTTTTTCTTATCTCACTTTTTGTCTTTTCTATTCGCTTTTGCTTTTCAATTAGAAGTTTTTCTTGTTCTACCTTATGTTCTTTTTCATAAAAATACTGATTCAATTGAGTTAAAGTCTTCGGATAAAAAGTTTTAAGTTTATTCTCTTCAATCAAGAAAGTGTATCTATTTGTACCATCAAGCTGAAATGCTAATATATCACCATCTATAAATGCTGTACGCAACATTATAAAATTATCCTTATTACTATACAATAGGATTGAATTATTTGTCGACAGGTATTTCCATGACAATAAAGAACCGACCCCATTAGTTGTCACCAATACAGAACCATCTCGCTGAAATATATAAAGCTGTTTCTCATCCTCATCATTGAATACATACCACGATTTTGAACACAGTACTGTTTTAACATCAAGATTCTGTGAAAATTTTTTATATCTATTGAATGTATCTAACAAATATGTTTTCATAATAATGCAACATTAAAATATATTATTCTATACGCCAACACAAAATAAGCGCAGGAGCCATACCCGAAACCTATTCTTCCGACCGAGGCCTTCGCATTGCCTGTCAACGTAAGAATAAGTAGC
>CAKQCV010000176.1 GCA_934217675.1 uncultured Prevotella sp.
CTTTGGTAGACATGATGTCGGAGGATGAACTCATTGGTGTAGTGGCTCATGAATGTGGTCATATCGCTTGTCGCCATATGCTCTATCATACATTGGCACAGATTATTGCCAATGCTTCTGGCATGTTCGAGGCGTTGGCAAAACTCGCTGTGCCTATACACTATGCCTTGATGTATTGGCAACGCAAGAGTGAATTGAGTTGCGACCGTGCAGCAGCCTATATCGTTGGCCCAAAGGCTACGGCATCGATGTTGGCACGCTTGGCTGGCGGTCCGAAGTCAATCACTTCTGAACTCAACCTTGAAGAGCTTGCTGAGCAAGCCGACCTTTATGACGCTTTCTGCAAGAATGGACTATGGAACAAGACATTGCAGACCTACGCAGTGATGGATCAAGACCATCCTTTTACATCTGTTCGTGTCAGAGAGATGTTGAAATGGGTAGAGAGCGAAGATTATCAGAACATGATTAAGAATAATCCCGTTTGTCCTCATTGTCATAAGGCGATAGACGCTTCATGGAAGTTCTGCCAGCATTGCGGACATAAACTATAAACAAAGAAAAATACTCATATAATGAATATAGCTCCATTTTTAGCCAAAGCCTGTCAGGAACTTGACAAGGCGATGCAAGGCACTCTCGACGGAACAAAGATTGCCTGTATCAGTGAGACTATCAGCGGTTATGCCATAGCTGCTGCTATAGCGAGTGGCGTGGCTGGCGTTGCTCCTGGATTTGCAGGAGTGGCTGCGGCATTGACCCAAGCAGGTTTCGTGTGGGCAACATACGTCAAGATCAACAAGACGCTTGACATATCTATGTCGGAGAACACGGCAAAGTTCATTGGCTCTGCCATCGTCACAAACTTAATAACGAGTGCCGGTGCTTTTGTTGCCGTGCTCATCGGTTCGTCAATTGTTTCTATTATCCCTGGTGCCCAAGTCGTTTCTGTAGCCATGAATGCAGCCCTTGGTTATACCATTGTATATGTCTCTGCTATCATCTACCTGAAACTCATTACCCGAATGATGCAGCCAGACGGCACGCTAAAGGTCGCAGAGTCGGATGACACCAAGCACATTATCCGCAACATCATCAAAGAATCCAACATCAAGGATATGGTAAAAGAGGGCAAAGCCGCCTACAAGCAAGCAAAGAAAGATGGCAGCATTGACAAGGCTAAGGATGCCAAGAAATGTCCTAAGTGCGGAGCGGAAGTGAATGATGGGCAGAGGTTCTGCTCGGAGTGTGGAGCGGAATTATAAAGTTCAATTGTAAATGAAGAAATACGATATTTTTATTAGCTATCGACGTGAAGGTGGATATGATACAGCTAAACACTTGTCTGATTTATTAACGCGAGATGGTTACCGAGTAAGTTTTGATATAGACACTCTAAGAAGTGGAGATTTCGATACACAGTTATATGAACGTATTAACTTATGTAAGGACTTTATTTTAATTGTAGACAAACACGCTTTCGACAGAACTATTATTGAAAAAATTCCACGCGAGAAAGATTGGTTAAGATGTGAACTTGCCTATGCATTAGAAAAAGGAAAGAACATAATTCCTATTTTCTTGTCTGGCATTAAAGAATTTCCAGACGGATTACCTGATGATATATCGGGAGTTACTAAAAAAAATGGTCCGGAATACAATCGATATTATTTCAATGATTTTTATCGTGAATTAAAAAAACGTTTTCTGCATGACAATCGTCCTTTAGTAAAAAGGATTTTAGTTTCATTACTTTCTTTATGCATATTAGCTTCTTTTATATTTCTTATTGTCCTAAGTAATGATAACCGAATAAATGATCCAATTAGTCAAATTCCTAAGATTGATACTACTTCAAGAGAAGTGTCTCTTAATGGAACTGTAAAAAAGTCATCAGCAAACAAAATGGAAATATTGAAAAAGTATAGCGGTTCTTTTTCTATTGTTACACCTGGATATATGAAAGATGGTATATCTATGGTTTATAATTTAGAATTAGACCCCAT
>CAKQCV010000177.1 GCA_934217675.1 uncultured Prevotella sp.
AAGTACAAGGCAACGATCTCCATTCTGGTTCCCTGCAATGGTGAGGTTGGCATTGACCCGTCCAAGGGCTATAAGGCAATCACGACACCCCGAATTGAAGTTCCAGGTGAAGTGAACACCTTCTCCTATCTGGTTTTGGGCGCATTCGATACCGAAGCAGAAATCAAAAACTACAAGCAGTATCTGATGTGTAAGTTTACTCGCTTTATGCTGCGCCTGACCTATTCTTCCATGCACATTGCAAGAGCAAACTTTGTCTTTGTGCCCGATCAGAATTTTACAGAAGAATGGACGGACGAAAAGCTGTACAAGAAGTACGAGCTGACGGAAGACGAGATTGCGTTTATTGAGAGTACGATTAGAGTGATGGAGTAACATGGGGGATTTATGCACATTCGACCGGAATTTGTATATAAATATAAATCAGCGTCTGCAAAAATCGACTTTGATCGCGTACTGGATATTATAAAGAACAATCATATTTATTTGCCGAAGCCCTCTATGTTGAATGACCCTATGGAAGCAAATGCGTTACAAATCAGCTTGGACTGTATGGGTGCTGGATATACTCTTGCCTGTGGAAAGGTACACCCTATTATAGAAGAGTGGCAGAATAGGTATAGAATTCTTTCGGTTTCTGCAATTCCGGATTCACCGATTATGTGGGCGCATTATGCTAGTGGATACTCTGGCTGTTGTTTAATTTATTCAACAAAAAAGACATTTTCAAAGATTGAGCCTATAATTTATACAGATATTACATTTAGCTTATCTGATGAGGATTTTATGGACGAGGACATGCCGTCAGAAGCGATTGAAGAATCGCTTCGTTTTAAGCATAAAGATTGGGCGTATGAAAATGAATGGCGGTTAATTCAAAATGAAGATGCTGGATTTTTGAGTTATGACCAATCAGAACTATTAGGGATTATCATCGGCGAAAATATGCCCCGGAATAGACGAAAATTGCTCGTTGCTCTCTGTAAAGAAAAGAAGATTTCTTGTTTTTGTACCTACACCATGAAAAGTTGGAACGAGATTGCATTTGCTCCATATAATTTTATAGAATCGCTTGGCGAAATTAAGAGCGTGTATATTGATCCGGGGGAAATGGATCAATATATTCGAGAAGGATTAGAAAAAGGAATATGCTCTAACAACGATAAAGTACTTTTTGATAAGCTGAACGAAAAAATATTACGGAAATAGTAATATTAAAGAAAATGGATTTGTGAGATGCAGGGAGAACGAAAATGAAACCTGTTGAAGCAGGGTTTGATTGGGGAATGTTTTGGCAAGCTGCAAGTGCGATTGCCACTGCTTTTGCTGCAATTATAGCACTTTGGCAAACAAGGTATCAAAATCGTAAAAAGGTTAAGATTACGTTCAACGAAAGCGTAATTTATGCGTTTGGTGGTTCTTTGGAACTTGCGGATAAATGCCAGTATGTATCGCTCGATGTTGTAAATACTGGAAACCGAAAAATCATTATCAGCAGTTATGGTATAAAACTTCCAGATGGTTATAAATGGGTTATACTCCAAGAGCCAACACCAGCAGGAATTACTAAGCTCCCGGCGGAACTAGATATAGAACAATGCGTTTCCTTTGCGTGGAAAAAAGATAAGTTTATAATGCAACTTCAAAATTTGAGTGATTATCCAAGAGATAAAAAAGTTCCGTTCTTTGTTCAAGATACGGCTGGAACGTACTATATATTCAAATCACCCAAAACCATTCAGCAATATTTAGATGAAGCTGAGAATCAGAAGAAAAAGAAAGGAGGCCCCCACCATGACCGAACAAGCACTCCGCAAAATGATTGCTGCCGGGGAAAGCACCCGGCAGGAGTTTAAGTCGTGG
>CAKQCV010000178.1 GCA_934217675.1 uncultured Prevotella sp.
AGTCGGGTATCTCTGCCACCTTGCCTGTACTACAGTTTTTGCACAAGTGGGCTTGAGGAAAATACCGGTCAAGGTAGGCTTGTATTTTTTGGGGATAACCTTGAAAAAAGACAAGTCCGCTGACGGTAGGTATTTCTTTGTGTTGTACTTTCTGTTTGCCATGTTTCTTGAAATACCGTATGGTTCTATGCACAAAATATGTTCTGCCGTCTTTAATCAACTGCGCTTCCATGCTCTTCACTTTGCAGTGGTGCATAAAAAGGTAAGACCATGTTGTTCCGTCTGATTGTGGATACTTCTTTACCTCTGAGCCAGATTTCTTTTCTTGCTCAGTAACATGGGTGCCTTTTAGAGTAGTTTGCTTCTCGTCGGCTGTAGAAAAAGAACTCGTACCATCCGGTTTCATAAATTCAATTCTACTTTATGTCATTAGCTGTAACCATACATGACGGTTGCGAAAGCCTAGTCGATTCGAATTTATTGTGCATAATCGTATTCTTAATATATTTAAGTATCGGCATTACTGCCTTGCACATGTATTATTTCACACTTTCTTCTTATGAAAGCGTGATTTTAGTGCAAATATACGGGTTTTATTTGAATTAGGTATTAATTTTTATCATTTTCTATCAGCGGTTTCAAGAAAATCCCACAAATGTTTAGCAAATCTGCTGTGAATGGTATTCCTAAATGGCAGATTTGCTTTTGTTTTCGCTGTTTTCACGCTTTCATAAGAAGAAAGCGTGAGGTTTGCTAAACATTTTGCCTTATCGTTTCGGTGGATATGTAAACGTAATAATGTCTTTACAACTCTTTCAAGATTTTTTAATAATCGGCATGAGAGGAAATATCTCATTCGGATTGCTGTCAGAACGAAAATGGTATATAGAAAAATGTTGAAAACCCGAACGCAAGGTTGACTCTGTGAAAATACCATCAATTGAAATTAACATGCGGGTTACCTTTTGTAAAATGCAAAGGTAACCCGCATTAATTGTAGGGTCAAAATGACTTTTGTTTTCAATTCTTCAATCTTTCAATTCTTTATATGAATATGTATTTCATAACAAAGAGAACGGCAAGCACATATAGCGTAGGGTTTAGTTTTTCCCATTTTTGACAAAGCGCATTTATTACTACGTATGAGATGATACCCGTAAGGATTCCATCGGAAATGCTATAAGTAAGTGGCATCATAACGATAGTGATGAATGCAGGAATGGACTCTGCATAGTCGTTTAGATTGATGTCTTTTATCGGCGACATCATGAATAGTCCTACGATTAGCAATACTGGAGTTGTTGCTGCTGCCGGAATTGAAAGGAACACTGGGGCAAAGAACAAGGCAATGATAAAACATACTGCTGTTGAGAAAGCCGTCAGACCGGTGCGTCCGCCCTGTGCCACTCCCGATGCACTCTCCACGTATGTCGTTGTGGTACTTGCTCCGAGGCATGCTCCAGCCATTGTTGCTATTGCATCTGCCATGAAAGCTTTGTTCAGTCCGGGAATCTTGCCGTCGGGACGCATCATGCCAGCCTTGGTACATACGCCAACAAGGGTTCCCATGGTGTCGAACATATCGACAAAGAGGAAGGTGAATACCACAATCGCCATGTCTATAGTAAAAATGTTGTGGAACTCGAACTTGCAGAATATCGGTTCTATAGATGGCGGTGTGTCTACAATACCGTTGAAAGTGGTTATTCCCATCGGAATGCCTATTACTGCCGTTCCGAGGATTCCCAAGAGCAATGCTCCCGGCACACGACGGATGAGCAATACCGAGGTGAGAACTATACCTATTACGCCCAATAGTGGTTCGCCATGTGTAAG
>CAKQCV010000179.1 GCA_934217675.1 uncultured Prevotella sp.
GCCTTTGCCACACGTCCGAAAGCGTCATACACGTTTCTTCCGCTGACAATCATCACGTTCTCATCCTTGGCAGAGTTGCCTTTAGATGCGCTTGTAACAACACCATCCTTCTTCACCTGCACGGCTCTTCCGAAACCGTCAACAAACGTAACGGTCTCCAAGTCATCGTTAGGGTGCTGGATGTCATAATAGACATAGAAATAGTAAATATTTCAAAGAACTAACTGGAAGTATCCTCAGAAAATTTCAATTGTATTTTATGGAGGTTTATAACCTAATTTCAGTTTTTTCAATATCTTAATATTTATTTTTATATTGAGAACGATTCTTTTTATCAAGAATATTTTTTTACAGAAGGCAGACTATGGAAAATGACTATAGAAAATAAAAGTTCAATAATGCTTGGCAATATTGTTATGATATATCGAAATTTATTTTCGATTCAATACATAAATAACCCCATCGTGTCTTACCATTAAACATATTGTATATAAATTATCAAAAATAATTATATCATCAGCTGCTGGATACCATATATAATCAAAATAATGGACAATATCTTTGGATTCAAAAGTATCTATTGTGTTGAAGAAATCCCAACATATGTTTAATTGAGTAGGGACTTGTTTTATATTTTGCTCATAGAGTAAACGCTCTAAATTAAAATTACGATCTTCTGCATTTATAGAATTTATACAACGTCCTTTGTCTTGAATGATGCTAAAAATATTATTGCGTTCTTGTCTTTTTATTTTATACGCCAAACAAAACGAAGTATATATCTTTTCACATTCATCCTTTGAGCGTGTGCTAAAATTTAAAACTTCATTTTTGAAATCTTTTTTAAAAAAATCTAATTTGAATTGATCCATAAAATTTCATATATATTCGGTTATTGAGCCTTAACTCAATAACCGATGTTTAAAACTATTATTTTCTTATTGGAACAGCTCCATCTAATCCTCCTTTTCCTCTTTTCCCTTTAGTGTAGTCCCAATAATTTATATGAGGATATTCTTCACCGCTTCCAGGTTTTGCACTAGGATGAGCAGGATCTAATCTGTACCCTCTTTTACTATCTCCACGCATTGAACTGCCAAATTTTCCTTTATTCTTTGGTAAGGTTTCGCGTTCATTCATTTTTAATAATTTCTTAACTTCTTTTAATGCTTCTTTTGTACCACTTATAGAACCTTTAGGCTGTCCCTTTGTCGATTTTTTAGAAATGCTTAATAGGTTTCCAGCTTCTCTTTCTGCATACTTTGCCCCTTTTTTAGCTAGTTTATAAGCATCTTTTATATCGCCAACACTAACAGGAAGTAATTCTGAAGCAAGACTAGCTCCAGCCTTAAATTTATCCCATTTAGAGCTATTATTGTCCGTAAGTGTATTGACATCATTTAGAACATCTGAAAAAGCATTGGTATAAGTTGCAGCTTGTGTTAATGCCTTAAATCCATGACTTCCTACTTTTGCTCCAACTTTTATAACAGCTTTACCAACTTTTGTCCAAACCCCTTTGCCATCAGGGTCTATAAATAATATGGGATTATTTAGACAATAAGTATAAGTTGAAACATTAGGATGCGTTTCTTGTTCGATGTCTGCGCTTATCCACAAACCCAATCTCGGCTCATAGTATCGCGCGCCATAATAATACAATCCCGTTTCCTCATCGAATTCTTTAGCATTGAAGAGATAAGGTGTATTCCAAATGTTGTTGCGTTCCTCTATGAAAACCTCTCCGAAAGGCACATACTCAATATGCTGCACCACCTCGCCGTCAAGGTTGGTGATGTAACTACTGCTACCCAAATGGTCTGGGTGGTA
>CAKQCV010000180.1 GCA_934217675.1 uncultured Prevotella sp.
CCATGAAAGAGATTGTTGAGAAACGGGGGGCAGAAAACGAAGGGACTGCCGATAATTTCTCTGCAATCGCAGTCGTGAAATAATCAGAAGGTGTTGAGGGGACAGAGATATGAGCACGAACAAGAAACACTTATGCATGAACTGTATGAGTGATATGGGGCCGTATGAGGTCTGCATGATGTGCGGCTGGGCAGATGGTTCTGAGGCACGAGAATTGTATCATCTACAGCCGCGCACGATTTTGGCCGAAAGATATGAGGTCGGCCTAGCTGTTGGTTTCGGCGGGTTTGGCGTTATTTATCGTGCCTGGGATATGCAGTTGGATACCCAGGTCGCCATCAAGGAGTTTTATCCGAGCGGGCTGGTAAATCGTGTCCCAGGAGAATGTCGGATAGTCGTATATTCCGGAGACAGACGCACTCAATTCGAAGAAGGGAAAACTCGATTCCTCGCAGAAGCTCGAACGATGGCAAAATTCAGTCAGCACCCGCACATCGTCAATGTTTATGACTTTTTCGAAGAAAACAACACCGCCTACATCGTTATGGAATATCTGGAGGGGGTATCGCTGAAAAACTATTTAAAAAGCGTCGGCGGTAAGCTCTCTATTGCAGATACATTACAAATTATCGATCCCGTAATGGATGCTCTGAAAGCCATACATAAGGAAGGAATCGTACACCGCGATATCAGCCCGGACAACATTTTTATTTTACCGGATGGCCGCATAAAAGTCATCGATTTCGGTGCAGCTCGTCTGTCCATGGGCGACAAAGAGCAAACCCTGTCCGTTGTGCTGAAACCTGGCTATGCCCCGCCGGAACAGTATCGTTCTAAAAGTAAACAGGGTCCATTCACGGACATCTATGCTTTGGGCGCAACTATGTATAGGATGGTAACAGGAGAAGTGCCGGAAGAGTCCGTAGATCGCCTAATAAAAGATGAAATCAAGCTTCCGAGCGAGTTGGTCCCCCAACTGCCGAAAAAATATGAAAATATTATTATGACGGCCATGGCTGTCAATGCTTCTTTGCGCTTTCAAACAATTGACGCAATGGAGAGAGCTCTGCATGGTGATGCGGAAGTGTTGCTTCCTGAAGAACAGCGTAAGCGCATTGAAAAAAAGCGTAGGGGTATCATAGCGGTCACCGCAACAGGACTAGCTGCTATTGCGGCACTGATTGTAGTCGCGGTCTTGTTTTTTGCACCGCAGCAGAGATTGTCCATGAAAGACATTGAACCTTGTACCATTACCACGCATTTTGACGAAGGACTACCCATAACGAGTGATATCCGGAAAATGGCAGATGAGATGCTTCAGGAAGATGGAGATGTTGTCAGTGTAGATGGTGGGAACAATGAAGGGACGGGCAATGTGTGCTTTGTTACGCAACGGGAAAGCGTTCCCTCTAACGCAGCGGTTCTCAATAAATTGATACGGTCACTGGACGAAAGCGATTATCCTCTTTTGCAAAAGTATAGCGACAGATTTTCGGGTGAGAATTGGATAGCACTTGGTTTTGATGTTCCTGTTGTTTTTTATAATGCCAAATTGATGTCGCTGTATGATATTGATATCCCTTATACAGAAAATAAAGACAGCTATAACGAAAAGCGAACCATTGAAGACTTCGTATCAATGGTGGAGCCGATTGTTCAGGTCGAAGAGTGCTTATCAGTCATCGCCTCTGATAGCGCAACGGGCATCGCCGGGCTGGATGATTATATACAAGAGCAAGCATTGGATATTTTCTGCGCCAACAATGGTGCAGTCATGTATAT
>CAKQCV010000181.1 GCA_934217675.1 uncultured Prevotella sp.
TTCAAGGTATAGTTGGTGCCGATATTGAAGCCACTCGTCAGGTCGTCCATCGTAACAGGACTAACACCTGTGACGAAAACTCGCTCTATTGAGGAATCTGTGCCAGCCTTTATCGTATCGAAGAAGTTGCGGAGGTAGCCTGTACCATGGGTTTCTGAACGGTAATCGTCAAGACAGCCTGGCTCAGCGAGGATCTTGTTCGTAAAATGGTCATACTCGTCAATGAAGAGGTATATCTTTTGGCCAACTTCGGCACAACGTTTGTATAAATAGTCAAGTTGGTCTACTGCGCCATTGCATTCTGCTTTCATGCGCTCCACCGTGTCAGAAGGAAGATATTTGGCATAGCGGTCGCAAAAAACGCGGAACTCTGTATTGCAATGGGCATCAAGAGCCTTGCGGTAATTGTTGAGTTCGGCATTCACCACGGCGAAGTTCAAATATATCACGAGATACTTGTTGCGTTCCGGAGTGGGATGGTCTCCGATATATAGTCCCTTGTAGAGCATATCGAATTTGTCAGCATCGTTTACATCATAATAATGGCGCAGCATCGACATCGTGAGACTCTTGCCGAAACGACGTGGACGGATAAAGAAGAAAAACTTGTTGGCACGCTCTATCTTTTCGATATAGCGAGTCTTGTCTACATAATAACAGTCGTCGCGCCTTACGGCTACGAAGTTCATCATGCCGTAGGGGATTCTCTTTGGGTATTTATTTGTTTCCTCTGCCATTTTTGCCGATAATATTTTTGTTCTCCGCAAAGTTATGGATTTTCAGCGAATACTCAAAGGAAATGTATAGAAAAGGAGTCTACAGGGATTGTGGAGAATTTCGCTCTCACTGTCCTCACAGAAACATCTGTTTATATTGGTTAAGTAACACTCTTGTCACTTAACCAATATAAACGCAGCATCGAATATATTAAATACGATTTTTGGAATCAGAAGAATCCTTATTAATCCTGTCCAACACATCGTTACCGTATTCTTTCCAAAACCGTTCAGTCAGAGCTGGGTTGTCATTTGGATCAACATATTTGTCGGAGTATCCATAACGGTTTTTACCTTTCTCACTATCTTTCGTACATAAATAAACGATGTAGAAAGATACAAGAATAGAAACAGACAGGAATAACAGTCTACCAATATTTAATACTGAATAAGATGTGTATTTTTGTGCAAACAACGAAATTACAGCTTCACTACAAGCAAGAGCAAGTGCAGTAAATGGTAAGATGCAAGACTTTCCTATGTCGTGCATTCTACGGCAGATGCAAGAAAAGCTTACAATATACATATAGGCACACGCAGATATCGGTAATACACATAACATTTCATCAGCATTAAGAATTTCACTTAATACATACGAGCACCCATCAAAAAATATTGATGCAAGAAAACAAGCAAGCGAAGTATACCAAAATTCTGAACGACGAGCTCTGCCTTTAATGTTATAAGATTTTGAAAAATTCATGCTTTTCAGCGCTGCCTCAAACAATGTTAATCTTCGGGTAATTTCCATATTATTATTTTTATGTTGAAGAGGGCCTATCACAGGTCAAAATTATTTAAACTACTTTTGAATTATGACAAGCCCTCTATTCTTAAAGTTTTATTGCTTATCCCAATATATAGAACTGTTTATTAAAACTATACCTCCTCGCAAACTGTCATCTCCGTGCCATGGTAGACAACAACAATGCGGTGGAGTGTAGTTGTCTTCACGGAATTCTTCACTGTGTCGCTCTTGGAATAACGTTTTACCTGTTCTATTGC